>NZ_BAAAZG010000078.1:0-22655 GCF_039536785.1 Actinomadura miaoliensis | reverse complement strand
CTTCGACGGCGACGGCCGCGCGGAGGTCGCCGTCGGCGCGCCCGGCGACGGGGAGTACGGCGAGGGCGCGGTGACCGTCCTCGATCCGCTGACCCGCGCCGCGCGGCGCCTCACGCAGGCCACGCCCGGCGTGCACGGCGCACCCGAACGGTTCGACCGTTTCGGCGCGGCGCTGGCCGCCGGGGACTTCGACGATGACGGCGTCGACGACCTGGCCGTCGGCGTGCCGGGGGAGGACGACGGCCGCACCCCGGCCGGTCACTCCGAGGGCGCGGTGCAGGTCCTGCACGGGCCGTCGATGCGTCAGCGCGCCCCCATCGTGTCCCAGCGCCGTCCCGGCGCCTACGACGAGTTCGGCGCCGCGCTGGCGGCGGGCGATCTGGACGGCGACGCAGTGGCGGACCTGGCGATCGGGGCGCCGGGGCGGGGGGCCGTGCGGACGTTGCGCGGCGTGCGTCATCGCGGGTTGTCGGAGCGGGGCGGCCTGCGCGTCGAGCAGGGCGGCCGGAGCCAGTTCGGGTGGGCGCTGCTCATACGCGACCGGACCCTGTACGTGGGGGCACCCGGGGCGCGGGGTTTCGCCGGAGCCGTCACGGTGGTGTCCGGCGGCTCGTCCCTCGCAACGCTCCCGATCCCGACGGACGGCCTGCTGGGCTACGCGCTGGGTTGAACGAGCACATGCCGACCCGGTGCCCGTCCTCGTTCATGCCCGGCCTCGCGTGGGCAACTGAGGCGTCCGGCGGGCCCTGCCGGAAAGCGGTAGGGGTCAGGCGGGGCGGCCCAGCGAACGCGCGCCGTCGTGAACGGTGAACTGCACGGCGCTGGACACGGGCGCGCCCCTGCGGGTGACGTAGGGGACCGCATGGAAGTCCGCCGTCATCTCACCGGGGGCGGCCCTGCACAGCAGGTAGCCGCGACGCTGGTCGATGAGCGCGATGTGCGGGTTCTCGGCGCGGATGGCGGCGTTGGTGGACGGGTCGGGTTCTCCGTCTCCCTCGCTGGCGATGGACGTGGCGACCAGCTCCACCCCGACGTGCGCCGAGTCCGGGTCGTCGAAATCGGCGAGCAGGTCGTTGGCGTGGGCGACGTGCACGTCACCGGTGAGGACGACGGGATTGCGCGCACCCGACGAGACGAGCGCGTTCATCAGGCGGGTGCGTTCGGCGGCGTACCCGTCCCAGCCGTCCAGCGCCATCTCCCGCCCCGGGCCGAGCCGGTGGTCGCGCTGGGCCAGGAAGACCTGCTGTGCCAGGACGTTCCACCGGGCGCGTGACGCGCGCAACCCCTGGTCGAGCCAGCGCAGCTGGCCATCACCCAGGAGCACGCGCTTTTCGTTCAGCCGTGCGTCGCAGTTGAGGCGCAACCCGTCGTCGCAGGGTTGCCCGTTGCGGAACTGCCGGGTGTCGAGCATGTGGAACACGGCCAGGTCGCCCCACTGGATGCGTCGCGTGAGGCGGATCCGTCCGGGGCCGCGTAGGGACGAACGCCGCAGCGGCATGTTCTCGTAGTAGGCGCGTACGGCGGCCCGCCTGCGGGCGACGAAAGCCCGTTCCCGTGCTTCGGGGCTGTCGCCCGCCCAGTTGTTCTGCAGTTCGTGGTCGTCCCAGACCACCGCCCACGGGGCCGTCGCATGGGCCGCACGCAGGTCGGGGTCGGACTTGTACTGGGCGTGGCGGCGCCTGTAGTCGGCGAGCGTCAGGCACGTGCTAAGGCCGGTGTGCCTGCGGACGATGCGCATCGGGTCGTCGTCCTTGGCCGCGCCCTCGTAGATGTAGTCGCCCAGGTGCACCACCAGGTCGGGGTGCTGTTCGGCCAGGCGGCGGTAGGCGGTGAAGTAGCCCTGCTCGTAGTTGGCGCAGGAGGCCGCCGCGAACGTCACGGGTGTGAGCGCGCCCTGGGCGGGGGCGGTACGGGTCCGGCCGGTGGGGGACAGGTGCCCGTCGGCCCGGAACCGGTAGAAGTACTCCGCCCCCGGGCGAAGACCGTCGACCTCCACGTGGACGCTTCCGGCGTCGGCATACCGGGCCGTGGCACGGCCCGCGCGCACGATACGGCGGAACCGCTCGTCCTCGGCCACCTGCCACTGCACGTGGACGTCCCGCCGGGGAAGGCCGCCGTGACCGTCCTCGGCCAACGGACGCGGCGCCAGCCGTGTCCACAGGACCACGCCGTCAGGCGCGGGGTCCCCGGAGGCGACACCGAGTTCGAACGGGTCCGTCAAGGCGCGGCTTTGGAGGCGCCGCGCGGGCAGAGGCGCCAGGGGAGCCGACACCGTCGCCGCTCCCGCGATGGACAGGAAACTCCTGCGGGTCACGTCCACGTCTCCACTTCAGGCGACGTGTTCGAGGGCCGTGGGAGCATCGTCCGACCGGCAGCCCAACGGCCGGTGAAACCCCGGGTGTCACCGGCCGTGTCCGCCCCGTCCCACCGGGGGAGGTCACCGGTGAAGGTCGCCGCGCAGTACTCGCTGGACGAGGTCGTCGCGCAGCTGCCCGTACCCCGTGCGGGCCCACAGGCTGTCGTCCGCGTCGACCTCGTAGTACGGCACCGCGCGTCCGTCCACCCTGTCGAGCAGCATCTGCGGGGTGCGGCGGGCGCGGACGGCCTTGGCACAGTCATGGCACGCCTTGACGCGCAGCCGTTCGCGGCTGCCCAGCGGACGCCAGTTCACGGTGACCGCCGAGTCGCCGTGCAGCGGGTTGAAGAAGCACAGCGGGCTGCCCGGGGTCTCCCGGCCGCCGTCCGCCAGCGACTGTGCCGACGCCAGCGCGTCCAAGCCCCGGTCGACCAGGACGAGCACCCCGGCCAGGTCCGGCAGGCCGCGCGCCGCGTCCAGCACCTTGCCCGCCGCCTGGTAGGCGTCCAGCGCCTCGGTCATCAGGGCCCGCACGCGCGGTGCCGAGGCGTCGACGTCGGTCTGGTCCAGCAGCTCGCCGAACGCCACGACCTCGCGGGCGGCCTGCTCGCGCAGTTCCTCCTCGTTCGCGCGCCGGGCGGTGGCCAGCACCGTGCGCGGCAGCCGGTGCGACGACGGCGCGGGGACGCGGCCCGTCCGCCGCCACCGCCACACCGCCAGCCCGGCGACGGCGGCCACGCCCAGCCCTGCCGCCCCGAGGACCAGAGGCACCGCTCCGCCGCCGTCGTCGCCGCCCCTGCCGGAGGAACTGTCGGAGCCGACGGGGCCGCCGCCGCGGCCGGCGGAGGGACGCGGCCAGCCCAGGTGCGCGGTGGCGGCGTCGTACTCGGCCTTGCCCCGGCCCGCCGCGATCAGGTCGACGGCGCGGATCAGCCGGTCGGCCAGCGGCGCGTCCTTCATCTCGTCCAGGAAGAACGGCACCTGCGCGGCGTACCGGGTGTTCTCCTGCTGTTCGGGCGTGCCGCCCCACTGCCGCGCCGCGAGCTGGTCCTGGAAGTCGTCCAGGGACAGGTACGCGCCGTCGCGGCCGAGCCGGTCGTGCACGACGGTGAGGAGCTGGTCGGGGTCCTCCCAGGTGCCGCCCTTCACCAGCGGCACGAGCACGACGTGGACGCGGATCGGCGACCGGCGCATGCGGGCCAGCAGCGCCTGCCGCCGCCCCTTCGGCAGGGCGGACGCCAGCGACGGGTCCACGTAGATCGGCGATCTGCGCAACGACGCCGCGATCCGTTCACCGGGCGACGGCGCGCTCCGGACGCCGGGAAGACGTTCAACCGACCCGTGTTCAATCGACCCGTGTTCAATCGACACCGAGAGACTCCAGCACGGCCGAGGGCAGTTCGCGACGGCGCGACGCGGCCACGAACCTGGACCAGCGCCCGGGGACGCTGTAGTGGGGACGGCCGCCGGGGACTCGCAGCGCCCTGTCCACCAGCGACGACGGGGGCACGGCGGCGCAGTCCGCGCACACGGGGCGGGTCCCGTGCCCCTTGTTGTAGCGGCGCCCGGCTGACGGCCCGTGCAGCGGGTTGACGAAGCACGGCGCCGAGGGGCGGGACTTCGCCCCGTCCAGCACCTCCCGGCCCTGCCGTGCCAGCACGATCACCCACACCAGGCCGAGTACGGTCTCGTCGGCGTCCTCCGCGTCCTCCGCGCCCTGGGCGACGTCGTCGAAGAGGATCTGCGCGGCGTCGTAGGCACGGGCGGCATAGGCGTGCCCGGGGGACTCCTCGTAGTCGGGCAGCATGTCGCGCAGTTCGCCGAGTGCGCGGGCGGCGCGCGTACGCAGATAACCCACCGAGGGTTTGGTCTCCCTACGGGGTGGCGTCCTGGGCCGCGCGCGCAGGGCGCGAATTCCTGCCGTCGGGACGCGGACCAACGCGAACAGCAGCAACGCCACAAGGGGGCCGACGGCGAGAAGCCCTGTGAGGAACGGCCCCCAGAACTCGGCCTCCAACGGCGGTTCCTCCTGCCCGAAGGGCGGCGGTGCGCTGTAAAGGGTGGGCGTGCCGGCAGGGGCGGACGGGGCCGAGGCCACGGTGTCGAACAGCCGCCGCAACCGGTCGGGCACGTCCGCCATGGGCGCTTCCAGGTCGGCGGGGGAGCGAACCTCCCTCGGCGTGTAGCGGATGTCGCGCGGGACGCGGAACGGCAGAACCTCTATGTATCCGTGCTCGTCGACGAGGACGTACAGGCCGTCGCGTCGCACCCGTTCACGCAGGCCGAACAGGAACGCGTCGTCGTACCCGTAGGACTCCGAGTCCATCGAGTTGGGCATGACGACGACGAACACGGGAACGCCGATGCGTTCGGCCGTCTCGGCCATCTTGGCCTTGACCCGTTTGCGCTCGGCCCGGCTGAGGGCGTCCGTCAGATACATGTCGACGGACAGCGGATCCTCGGCCAGCTCCGCCGCCACCCGAGCGAACCGGGCCTCCTCGTGCGGCGCGGGCGGTGGCGCCGCCATGGCGGGACCCGCGGGCGCCCAGAGGCCGGTGAGCAGCAGCGCGGCGACGAGCACCGTCATCAAGCGTCTGATCATCGTCGAGCCGCCCGGGCCGGATTACGGCGGGACCCTCGGCGCAGCAACAGCACCAGCAGCGGCACTCCGGTCAGGGCGGTGCCCGCCGCGAACGCCGCCATCTCCTTGCGGTCTCTGATGTCGCTCCGGCTGGGGCCGTCGGAGGACCGGTCCTCGCGCGCCCTCTCGCGGGCCTGCTCGATCCTGCGCTGCACGTCGGGCGCGGACACGATGTCGACGAACCGCGCTATCTGTTCCACGGCCCCCTCGTCCCGTCCCTTCTGCAGGGACGCCGCGGTCCACGCGCGATCGGCCGGCAGCGTTCCACCGAACTGCCGCGCCGTGCCGAACCCGGACGGATCGGTGACGATGTACATGCCGTCCTTGCCGAGCCGGTCGTGCAGCGACGCGATCAGCTCCCGGTGCCTCGGCGAGGTCGCCATTGAGTTCGGCGTCACCACCACGTACGCCGGGACCCCCAGGCGCGCCACCGCGGCGCGGATCCGCTCGTGCGCGTCGTAGGGCAGCGCCCGCGGGGCATGGTCGGTGACCTGGATCGGGTCCTCGGCCAGCAGCCGCGCGAGCCGGTCGGCGAGGCTCGCCGGAGTCGGTGCCGGCGACGGCGCGGCGGCGCGCGCCGTGCCGGTGAGAACGCATCCGGCCAGCGCGAAAGTCACGAACAAGGCGAACCACCGCACGTCCGGAGTCTAACGACGATCACCCCACCGGCCTCAGCGGCCCCTTCTATCACAACCCCGCTAAGTATTCGCGTGATCACTGAAAGTAATGTTGATCTCGTGGGGGGAGATCAGGGGGACGGTGAACGCGGCTGCTGGGCGGGCCCGGGCGGGCTACGGGTCACCGCCGTCCGGCTGAGCGGCGCCCACCGGGTGTGGGCGGACGCCGCCGGCGTGCCCGCGGGGGCGCCGGGCGCGTTCCTCGTGACCGACGGAGGCGCCCGCGTCGGCCGCGGCTACTACCCGACCGTCGAGGAGTTGTCCGAGGTCGTGGACCTGGCGTCCCTGCGACCCTGCGATCCCGGCACCTGACCGAGGTGGCAAGCTTGAGCCCACGTTCGTACGGCTCGGTGGCGAGGAGGGTGCGGTGTCGAAGGAGTTCGACGTCGTCGTGGTGGGATCGGTCAACGCGGATCTGGTCGTCGGTGTCGAGCGGCGCCCGGCGCCCGGCGAGACCGTGCTCGGGTCCGACCTGGCCACCTATCCGGGCGGCGTGGGCGGCAACCAGGCGGCGGCCGCGGCGCGGCTCGGCGGCCGGGTCGGCATCCTGGCCCGGGTCGGCGACGACGGGCACGGCGAGTTCCTGCGCGGGGCGCTCGCCGACGCGGGGGTGCGGCTGGAGCACCTGCTCGTCACGCCCGGCCCGTCCGGCGTCGCCCTCATCACCGTGGGGCCCGACGGCGACAACAGCATCATCGTCTCGCCCGGCGCCAACGCCCGCCTCGCCCCGGACGACGTCGCCGCGGCACGCGACATGATCTCCTCGGCGGCGGTCGTGTCGTTCCAGCTCGAGACCCCCGTGCCGACCGTCCTGGCCGCCGCGCGGGCGGCCGCGGACGCCGGGGCGCGCGTCGTGCTGAACCTGTCCCCGCCCGCCCCCGTGCCGGGCGAGCTGCTGGCGCTGTGCGACCCGCTGGTGGTCAACGAGCACGAAGCGGCGTTCCTGCTCGGACGCGGCAGCGAGAAGAGGTTCGAGACCCCCTCGGCGATGGCCGAGGCGCTGCTGGAGCGCGGCCCCCGTTCGGTGGTCATCACACTCGGCGGGGACGGCGCGCTGACGGCGGACGCGTCCGGTGTGGTCTCCGTCGCGTCCCCCAAGGTGGAGGTCGTGGACACCACGGGCGCGGGGGACGCCTTCACCGCCGCGTTGTGCCTGCGCCTGGCCCATGGGGACGCCCTGGACGAGGCCGCGCGCTACGCGGCGCGGGTGGGGGCGGCGGCGGTCCGCAAGCCGGGCGCGCAGAGCTCCTACCCCACGGCGGACGACGAACTGCCGCTCTGATCGGCGTCCCGGCCGGTGCGCCGGCGGCGCCGCCGGACGGCCACCAGCGCGCCCACGGCGACGGCGAGCACGGCCGCCAGGCCGGCCGCCGCCAGCGGTGAGCGTCCGAAGACCTCCAGCCATCCCCACACCACCGCGTACCCGCCGACCACCCACGGCGGCGTCCACAGCAACGACCCCAGCGCCGAGGCCACCAGGTAGCGGGGCATGGGCATGCGGGTCACGCCCGCGCAGATCGGGATGGCGTGCCGGAGCCCCGCCACCCAGTGCGCCGCGAACACCGCCAGCGCCCCGCGCCGGGACACCAGATCCTCGACGCGGCGCAGGCGGTGTTCGCCGACCCGCCGCCCCACACGCGAGGCGTAGACGCGCGGCCCCACCCCGCGGCCGATCCAGTAGTACGCCTGGCCGCGCACGAAGATGATGAGCACGGACGCGATGACGGCGAGCCACAGCGGCATGCCCAGGAAGGAGTCACGCATCGCGTCCCCGTGCCTCCTCCCGGTCGCCGCGCACGGTCTCTTAGGTAAGCCTAACCATCGGGGCGGGATGCGGCGCGTCTCCGGAGCCGTTCCAGGTCGGCCGCCACGTCGTGGACGTCGGCCCCCAGGTCGAAGAAGCTGAACAGGAACAGGTCGTCGGCGGTCTCGATCTCCAGCAGCCGGGTGTGCAGCAGCAGGCGCCGCCGCTCGTCCACCCGGATCGCCGCCACCGCGGGCCAGGCCAGCCGGCGCCTCCCCGCGTACCCGCGCACCACGGTCACGCCCTCGGCGTCGGCGGCGACCCGTACCGGCGCCAGGACGTCCCGCAGGGCGAGCGCGGCCAGCCCGAAGGCGGCCACCCCCGCCAGCAGCAGGAACTGCCGGTCGCCGGACGACACCGCGGCCAGCGTCGCCACCACCACGGCGGCCCCCGCCTTGACCGCGATGTGCACCGGCGGCACCCGCCAGCTCCGCGGCGCCCCGCCTTCCTCGTTCACACCGGTCACGGTAGCAACGCTCCGGCACCCGCCACCGCACCACGGCGGGCTCCGGCGACGGGACGAAACGCATGATCCGTGCGATTGGGCGGCGCATCCGTCCGATAGCGTCTGGGCATGCGACTCGGCGTGCTGGACGTGGGCTCGAACACCGTGCATCTCCTGGTGGTGGACGCCCATCAAGGGGCACGCCCTCTGCCCGCCTTCTCCCACAAGGAGGAACTGCGGCTGGCCGCCCATCTGGACGGCGACCGCCTGTCGGACGAGGGCGAGTCCCTGCTGAACGAGTTCGTCGACGAGGCGTTGCAGGTCGCCGAGGACAAGGGCGTGGAGGACCTGGTCGCCTTCGCCACCTCCGCCGTGCGCGACGCCGTCAACGGCGAGGAGGTGCTCGCCCGGATCCGCGCGCGGGCCGGCGTCGACATCCGCGCGCTGTCGGGCCCCGACGAGGCGCGGCTGACGTTCCTGGCGGTGCGGCGCTGGTTCGGCTGGTCCTCCGGGCGCCTGCTGGTGATCGACATCGGCGGCGGCTCGCTGGAGATCGCGGCGGGCATCGACGAGGACCCGGACGTGGCGATCTCGCTGCCGCTGGGCGCCGGGCGGCTCACCCGCGACCACCTGTCCGCCGACCCGCCGTCCCCCGACGAGCTGCGGGCGCTGCGCCGCCACGTCCGCGCCGAGATCGCCCGCCGGGTCGGCGACGTGGTGCGGTTCGGGCCGCCCGACCACGCCGTGGCCACCTCCAAGACGTTCAAGCAGCTGGCCCGCATCACCGGGGCCGCCCCCACGTCGGAGGGCCCCTACGCCAAGCGGCTGCTGCACCATGCCGACCTGGTCGAGTGGACCGAGAAGCTGGCCCGCATGACCGTCGACGAGCGGGCCGACCTGCCCGGCGTGTCCGAGCAACGGGCGCCGCTGCTGCCCGCGGGGGCGATCGTCGCCGACGCCGTGATGGACCTGTTCGGCCTGGCGGAGCTGGAGATCTGTCCCTGGGCGCTGCGCGAGGGCGTCATCCTGCGCCGCCTCGACATGATCACCGGCTGAGGGCTCAGCGTCCGTTGGCGTGTCCGCCGAAGATCCCTCCGGGGGGCACGTGGAGCCCGCTCATCAGCTGCGAGACGGTCACGAACCGATAGCCCTTCCGGGCGAGCCGGTTCAGGATGCGCGGGACGGCCTCCACCGTCGGGCGCCGAGTGTCGTGCAGGAGTATGACCGCGCCCGGGCGGGCCGACGACACGGTGCGGTCCGCGATCGCCCGGGGGTCGCTCGTGGTTTCGTCGTGGACGTCGACGTCCCACGTCGCCTGCACCAGCCCCAGGGACGCGGCGACCCGCCCCACCGTGCTGTTGGTCGAGCCGTACGGCGGCCGTAGCAGCCTCGGAGCGCGTCCCACGGCGCCACGCACGATCTGCTGCGTGCCCTGGACGTCCATGTTGACCTGAAGGGCGGGCATGCGTCCCAGGTCACGGTGGTTCTGCGTGTGGTTGCCGATCTCGTGCCCCTCGGCGACCTGCCGGCGCAGCAGGTCGCGATGGACGACGGCGTTGCCGCCCACCACGAAGAACGTGGCGCGGGCTCCGTGGGCGGCCAGCGTGTCCAGCAGCCGCCCCGTGTAGGGCCCGGGGCCGTCGTCGAACGTCAGCGCCACGCACTTGGCCCGGTGGCAGTCCACGGGCGGGAGCGGCGTGGCCGACTGCGGGCCCAGGTTCGGCGCGCGGGACGGGAGGTCGGTGGGGGACGGGCCGCCGGACGCCCCCCGACGCAAGGCCAGCTTCGGCCGGTAGGCCAGGGCGGCCTGGCGCGCGCGCCGCCCGAAGTCCGACAGCAGCGGTCCGAACTCCGCGCCGTCCAGCACAACGGCGACCCGTCCGGCCGTCCCGGGCGCGATGGCGTAGTCGCTGAACTCCACCACCAGGTCGCCCTCGGCGTTGAAGCCCATGGAGGAGAACAGCCGGGGATCCGGCCGGACCCGCGCGGGGTTGGCCTGGCTGCCCACGTGCTCGCGGACCCGCTGCGCCAGCGCGGCCAGCCCGTGCGGCCCGTTCACCAGGTCGGCGGACGGGTGCACCGTCCGGGTGGCGCCGTCGTACCACAGCGTGCGCCGCGACTCGCCCCCCGTGGAGCCCAGGAACCGGGACGTCACCAGCCGGACCCCGACCACGTCGCCCGACGCGGCCGTCAGCGACCACTGGACGTTGAGCTCCGGCACGTCCCCGGCGGGCAACGGCGCGGTGCGGGCGGTCGCGGAGTCGAACGGGGCCACCTCCTCGTCCACGGCGGCGGCCAGCGCCTTCGTCAGCTCCGGCGCGCCGGGGACGTTCGGGTACCCGGTGAACACCCGGTGGCGCTCGTCCCGCTGGAGGCGCGTCACGGTGGTCATCCCGGGCACCGCGGCCGGGTCGGTGCTGCGGATCGTGGTGATGGAGCCCTCGGGCGCCGTCACGTGCCTGCTCGGCTGCGCGGTGCATCCGGCGAGGAACACCGCCCCGAGCACCGTCGCCGCGGCACCGTGCCGTAGGCCGGTCAGCCGCCGGCGCGTCCAGGACAACAGAGCACTCCCTCCGTAGGCGACGCTGGACGGTGTGGACGACGGTGGCCGCACCCTGACTCTGGCGAGCTCGCCTCAGAGCCGACGTGCCAGGTTAATGCCGAAATGGGCGATTAAACGGCTGGGTGCGGGGAACCCGGCGGATCTTTAAGGTGCGGGGGCCGGGATTTGACGAAGCGTTGACCTGCGCCGGAGGGTGGCCGTTCGGCGGCGCGTCTGCCATCGTGAGCACAGGAGGACCCGAGCCGCCCGCGTGGCGGCAGCTCCCCGCGGGTCCCGGCGGCGGAGGGCGGGCCTCGCGGAGGCCACCCGGCGGTGAAAGGGGATCGCCATGGACGGCCCGCCGACCCCTGGCGCGGACCTAGGGGAAACCCGGCCGGACCTGCCGCCCCGAGTGGGCCGGTACCGCATCGAAGCCAAGATCGGCGAGGGCGGCATGGGCGCGGTCTACCTGGGCCGCGGCCCGGACGGACGGCCGGTCGCGGTGAAGGTGGTGCGTCCCGGGCTGGCCGGCGACCCCGCCTTCCTCGCCCGCTTCCGCGACGAGGCCCGCAACGCCGAGCGGGTCGCCGCGTTCTGCACCGCGCAGGTCCTCGAACACGGCGAGGACGACGGCGTGGCCTACCTGGTGACCGAGTACATCGAGGGCCCGTCGCTGCTGGGTCACGTCACCGACAACGGCCCGCTGTCGCCCGGCATGCTGCACGGCGTCGCGGTCGGCGTGGCCGCCGCCCTGGTCGGCATCCACGCCGCCGGGCTCGTCCACCGCGACCTCAAGCCCAGCAACGTGCTGCTGTCCATCTCCGGCCCGCGCGTGATCGACTTCGGGATCGCCCGCGCCCTGGACGCCGCCGCGTCCCACACCCGCACCGGCCAGGTCATCGGCAGCCCCGGCTGGATCGCGCCCGAGCAGATCCTCGGGCAACGCGCCACCCCCGCCGTCGACGTCTACGCCTGGGGCTGCCTGGTCGCCTACGCCGCCAACGGCCGCAACCCCTACGGGCAGGGCTCGTTCCAGCTCATGGCCGCCCGCGCCGTCCACGCCGAACCCGACCTGGGCGTGCTCACCGAACCTTTGGCGAGCCTCGTCCGCGGCGCCCTCGCCAAGGACCCCGCACACCGCCCCAGCGCCCGCGACCTCCTCCTGTCCCTCACCGGCGGCACCGGCACCGAAGCCGACGTCAACACGACCATCGACGAATCCTGGCGCGCCCCCGCAACCCTCCATGAACCGGCGACCGCCACCCCAACCGCCCCCGCAACGCAGCGGGAAGCGGCGGTAGCTGCGCCGAGGGAATTGGCGACGGTCACGAGGGAGACCCAGGGGCATCCTGTTCGGCGCCGTTCAACGCGTCCTTTCGTACTCGCGGGCTTGGCGGCGCTCGTGACGGCCATCACCGCAGGAGGCGTCGTGCTGCTGGTCGGGAACGGCGACGACGGCGCGTCCGACACCGGGGCGGCGACCCCGGGGGCGCTGCCGAAGGACCCCATGCTCGTCAGGGTCGACGCCCAGCCAGGGTGGCCCGGCACATGCCACGGCGACATCGGCACGTACGTCCCCGGCGCCGCCGCCCCCACGACGCTGGCGGACGGCCCGCGATGCGACACGCTCCCCGTATGGTCGCCGGACCGCAGGCGGATCGCGTTCACCCGGTCGGGCGGCGGCCGCACCGAGGCGTGGGTGATGAACGCCGACGGCAGCGATCCGCGCAAGGTCACCGACCGGATATCGGGCGGGCGCGTGACCTGGTCACCGGACGGCCGGCGGCTGGCGTTCATGGGCCGCGACAACGGCGTCGCGCAGATCTTCGTCATCACCGTCGGCGAGGCGACGCCGACACGGCTCACCGACGACCCCGCCGACAAGGACGACCCCGCGTGGTCGGCCACGGGGCGGCTGGCGTTCTGGAGCAAGCGCGGCGGCACCGAGCAGATCTACACGCTCGACCCGCGGCACCCCGACCAGCCGTGGACGAGGCTCACCGGCGACGGCGTCCGCGCCGTCGACCCCGCCTGGTCCCCGGACGGACGGCGCATCGCCTACACGCGCGGCGCCTACCCCCAGGCCGACATCTGGGTGGCCAACGCCGACGGCACCGGCGCCCACCGCGTCACCACCGGCGCCGGACACGACATGGACCCCACGTGGTCACGGAACGGCACGTGGATCGCCTACGTCAGCGGCCGCTACGCCGAGCCCCGCCTGCGCGCCGTACGCTCGGACGGCTCCGGCGACCAGCGCATCGTCCCCAACGCCACCTCCCTGGGGCACCCCGACTGGTCCTAGGCTCAGTGGAAGTTGCGGGCGTGGACGCGGCCGGGGACGGGAAGGCGGCGCAGCCGGGTGGCGCGGACGTTGGTGACCCCGTCGGCGCGCTCCAGGCGCCCGTTCACCAGCAGCGCCTGCGAGTCGACCGCCAGGCCCCGGTGCCGCTGGAACACCGCCGGCGGGCACACCACGTTGATGATGCCCGTCTCGTCCTCCAGCGTCATGAAGACGATTCCCCCAGCCGTCGGGGGGCGTTGCCGGTGGGTGACCAGGCCCGCCACCACCACATTGGTCTCCGTGGGCACCTGCGGGAGCCCCTCGGAGGGCACCGCGCCCAGCTCGTCCAACGCTTCCCGCACGTGCGCCATGGGATGAGTGTGGGAGACCCCCGTGGCCCACAGGTCCGCCAAGGTCTCCTCCACGGGAGTCATCGCGGGCAGTGCCGGGGCGGTCGTTCCCGGGGTGGCGCCCTCCAGTTGGCCGGGGCCGCTCCCGGCGAGCGCGCCCGCCGCCCACAGGGCCTGCCTGCGCGTCAGGCCGAAACAGTCGAACGCCCCGGCCGTGGCCAGAGCCTCCAGTGCCGCCGCCGACAGGGGGACGCGCCGGGCCAGATCCTCCATGCTCGCGTAGGGGCGGCCTGCGGCGATGGACTCGGCGGTGTCCTCGCTCAGGTTGCGTATGCCTGACAGCCCCAGGCGGATCGCGGGCTGCGGTGCGCTGGGCGCATGCGGATGCTTCGACCGCACCGGCACGAGCTCCTCCAGGGTGGGGTGCGCGCCGCTGGCGTTGATGTCCACGCCCCTTACCTCCACCCCGTGGCGGCGGGCGTCGGCCAGTAGGGACTGCGGTGTGTAGAAGCCCATCGGCTGGTTGCGCACCAGCGCGGCCGTGAACGCCGCGGGATAGTGCCGCTTGAGCCAGGCGCTGGCATACACCAGGTGCGCGAAGCTCTGCGCGTGCGACTCGGGGAACCCGAACCCGGTGAAACCGAGGATCTTCTCGTAGACGTCCTCGGCGATGTCGGCGGGGACGCCCCGCTCGGCCATGCCGCTCAGCAGCCGCTCCCGCAGCCGTTCCACCCGCTCCGGCGCTCGCTTGGCGCCCATCGCCTGCCGCAGCTGGTCGGCCTCGGCGGGGGAGAAGCCCGCGCAGTCCACGGCCAGCTGCATCATCTGCTCCTGGAACAGCGGGACGCCGAGGGTGCGCGCCAGCGCGTTCTCCATGAGCGGATGCGGGCACTCGGCGGGCTCGTCGCCCTTGCGGCGCCGCAGATACGGGTGGACGGAACCGCCCTGGATGGGGCCGGGCCTGATCAGCGCGACCTCCACCACGAGGTCGTAGAACTCGCGCGGCCTGAGCCGGGGCAGCGTCGCCATCTGCGCCCGCGACTCCACCTGGAACACCCCGACGGTGTCCGCGTCGCACAGCATGTCGTAGACCAGGGGGTCCTCCGGGGGGATGGACTGCAGGTCGTACCGTTCGCCGTGGTGTTCGGCCACCAGGTCGAAACAGTCGTGCAGGGCGGCCAGCATGCCCAGCCCCAGCAGGTCGAACTTGACCAGCCCCGCCGCCGCGCAGTCGTCCTTGTCCCACTGCAGGACGCTGCGGCCGGGCATCCGCGCCCACTCGATGGGGCAGACCTCCCCGACGGGCCGGTCGGCTATCACCATGCCCCCCGAGTGGATGCCCAGGTGCCGGGGCAACGTCAGCATGCGTTGCGCCAGCTCCGTCACCGCCTCCGGGATGTCGGCCTCCGCGCCGACCGGATCACGCGGATCGATGCCCCGCGACCAGGCGTCCTGCTGCCCAGGAGAGAACCCGAGCGCGCGCGCCGCGTCCCGTACGGCCATGCGCGGCCGGTAGCTGATGACGTTGGCGACCTGCGCGGTGCACTCGCGCCCGTACTTGTCGTAGACGTACTGGATGGCCTCCTCACGGCGACGGTGCTCGATGTCCAGGTCGATGTCGGGAGGCCCGTCGCGCCCAGGGGAAAGGAACCGTTCGAACAACAGCCCGTGCCGCACCGCGTCCACCCCGGTGATGCCGAGCGCGTAGCAGACCGCCGAGTTGGCCGCCGAGCCCCGCCCCTGGCACAGGATGTCGCGGCTACGGCAGAACTCCACGATGTCGTGGACGATGAGGAAGTAGCCGGGGAAGCCCAGCTCCTCTATCACGTCCAGCTCTTTGGCGATCTGGGCGTACGCGCCCGGGGTGCGTTCCCGTTCGGGCGGCCCGTACCGTTGCCGTGCCCCCTCCGCCACCAGGTGCCGCAACCAGCTCGCTTCGGTGTGGCCGTCCGGGACGGGCCAGTCCGGCAGGCGCGGCGCCACGACGGCGAAGTTGAACACGCATTCCCGGGCCAGTTCCACAGTGCGCTCACGCACCCCGGGGAACCGCGCGAGCCGCACCTCCATCTCCGCCCCACCGCGCAGATGCGCGGTACCACTGGCGGGCAGCCACCCCACCATGTCGTCCAGGCTGCGCCGCGCACGCACGGCGGCCAAGGCCTGTGCCAGCCGCGCGTCCGCGCCGGGCGCCGCGAAGTGCACGTTGTTGGACGCCACCGCCGCCACGCCCATACGGGCAGCCAGCTCGGCCAGGGCGTCGTTGTGCGGATCGTCGTCCGGATGGTCGTGGTCGACCAGCTCGACGAACACATTGCCCCGGCCGAACATGTCCACCAGCCCGCGAAGCTCCCGCTCCGCGGCCTCCGGCCCCTGCCGCTGCAGCGCGGCGGGCACCGCCCCCTTGCGGCACCCGGTCAGCACGGCCCAATGACCGCCGTGGGCGTCGGCGAGCGCCTCGACGTCATAGACGGGCCGCCCCTTCTCCCCGCCCGCCAGTTGCGCCGCAGTGATGGACGAACACAGCCGCGCGTAACCCTCCGGGTCTCGCGCCAGCACCAGCAGGTGCCGGCCCGCCGGATCGGGCTCACCCGTCTGAGGCCCAGGCAGCCCCAGGCTCAGCTCTGCCCCGAACACCGTCCCGATGCCCGCCTCGGACGCCGCCTGCGCGAACTGCACCGCCCCGTACATCCCGTCGTGGTCGGTGAGCGCCATGGCCTCCACCCCGAGCCGCGCCGCCTCCGCCACCAGAGCGGCCGGGTCGCTCGCCCCGTCCAGGAAGCTGAACGACGAGTGGCAGTGCAGCTCCGCCCACGGGACGGCGGCAGGCCGCACAGCCCTCGCCGCCGTCCGCACCGGCGCCGCCTGAGCCTGCGCGGCCGGCCTCTCCTGCCCCCACGACAACCGCCGTTCGAACTCGCGCCACGGAATCGGCGGATTACTCCAGCCCACGCCGTCCGCCCCGCTCACTCGTACACGGCCTCCACATGCCAGCGACCCCCTTCCACCGCCAGCAGGTAGGCGTGTCCCTCCGCCGTGACGACCTGGAACCGGGCCCGACGCCGCGCGCGCTCGGCGTCCCACCAGTACTCGGTCGCGGGCCAGGGCCCCGTCCACGCCGTCACCCGCTCGGCCCTGCCGCCCTCCACGGCGACATGCGCGGGCGGCGCCGACACCGCACACCGCGCCGACACCCCCACGGCCTCACCCGAGGCGTCCGTGACCGCCGCGGAACGCGGCACCGGAGGGACCACCGCCGGAGCCGGGCCCCCGATCCGCCCCGGCCACGGACCGTCCGGAACGCCCGCCGGAGGCAGGTCACCGACCGGTACCCGCGTCACCCGCTCACCCGGACCCCGGCCGCCGGTCACCACGGGCCGGGTGACGCCCCGGTGGCCGAGCAGCGCCTGGATCCGGTCCACCGCCCGCGCGATGCGCTCGGTCACCGTGGACCGCCCCCACAGCGCCTCCTGCCTGCCCTCGTCCGGGACGAGCTGGTCCGGAGCCAGCTCCAACCACGCGACGCCTCCCCACACGGCGTCCACGGCCTCCTCAGGCGCCCGCCAGGCCGACAACTGCCACCGGACCCGCTCGGCCACCGCCAGCGCCGACAGCGCCCCGTCATGCCGCCACAGCCTGCGCAGGACGCCGCCGTCGGCGAACCCGGCCGTCACCTCCAGCCGCACGCAGGTCAGCCCGCCCGCGGCCATTCCCTCGTGCAGCTCGGCGGCCAGCCGCTTGGCCGTGAACACCACCTGCTCGGCATGCGCGGCGGGCGGATCGAACTCCTCCCGGACCGACAGGTCGGCGGTCGCGGGCGCCGGCGCCACCGGACGCGGCTCCTCACCCCGTGCCAGCCGGTGCGCCAGCGCCCCGTCCGCCCCGAACCGCCCCGCCACGTGCCCGGACGGCAACGCCGCGAACGCCCCCAGCGTCCGGACGCCCAGCCGCTGCAGGAGGTCGGCCAGCTCCGGCCGGTCCAGCACCGACAACGGATACGGCGCCAGGAACGCCGCCGCCCCGCCGGCAGGGACCACGACCCCGCCCCCGCCAGAACGCGCGGCCAGTTCCGCGGCGAACAACCCGTCCGCTATGCCCACGCCACAGTCGAACCCCGCCTCCACCACGGCGTCCTGAACCAGCAGCCGCAGAGACTCCTCGCCGTCATAGAAACGAGCGGCGCCACGCGCCGGGACGGCGCACAACCCCGGGCGCACCACCTCCACCTTGGGAGCGAGCTCGGCCACCGCCTCGACCACGCTCTCGAACAGTCGCCCCTCGGCGTCGCTGTCGCGGTCCCGCACCACCACGTCCGGACAGCGCCGCTGCGCGTCCCGAATCCGCTGCCCCCGCCGCACGCCCGCGGCCCGCGCGGCGGAACTGCACGCCGCCACCCGGCCCTCCACCACCACGGCCCCCGGCGTCGCGGCGTCGATCCCCACCGCCGTGACCGGCCAGTCCGGACACCACACCACCAGCACCCGGCTCATCCCACGACCTCCAGGGCGGGCCGCATGGTCGTCTCGGCGGTCACCGTCCCGTCCGGTCCGGGCAACCACACCCAGGCGCTGCGCCCGCCCCCGCGCCCCTCGGCCACCACACGGGCGAGACGCGCACTCAGCAGACCGTGCCCGTCACCCACGCCCGCCCACTCCGCCTCGGCCACGCGCAACCGCAACTGGACTCCCGGCCACTGACGCCCGTACGGCCCCGACAACGCCAGCACACAGCCGTGCCTGCGGGCCAGCGCCGACAACCGCCGCACAGCCGCGCCCGAAGGGACCGCCGGGGGGCGCAACAGCACCAGATCAACGGCCTCGACAAGCGCCGCCACCACATCCGGCCACCGTTCACCGGGCTCGTCCACCAGAAGCAGCCGTTCGGGCTCCGCGCCCATCCCCGCGGCCGCCAGCACCCCGAAGTCAGGCATGCCCACCACGCCGCACCAACCGCCCTGCCCCTCAACACCCCCGTACTTCGACACCCCCGCGACCAGCGCAACACCCAGTGACGCGAATCCGTCCACCCCCACAACGGACCCCGCCCGCAGGCCCCCGCCGGGAACGACATCGCGCAACGCGGGCAGCACGGGCACCGTCTCCGCCGACACCGCCGACCCAGGCCGCACGCCCGCCCAGCCATCCGGTGCCCCGGACGCAGGCGCAGCCGCGTGCGTCAGCGGCGCCTCCTGCGCCCCCGTCGGCCGCACGTAGGCGCTCCGCAGGGCCCCCACCGGGGAAGCCCCCGGATCCGCCCGCGGCCCGTCCTGCGACGGCGCGCCCCCCGCCGCCGGGTGCTCGACGGCCCCGGACCGCACCGACGCCAACTCCGCCACGGTCCCTCCCGCCCACGATCGCGCGCCCCCGGATCACCGCCACCAATGTCGAACACAAGTTCGATGCATGTCAAGTTATCCCAGGTCACACCGCATCCCCGTGCCGCCCGGCCCCACCGCGCAACCCCCGGCGCCATAGGCCCTCCCGCGGCCAGAGCCCCGCCCCAAAATTCCTTCACCCGACCGCCCTGCCGGCATCCCCCCAGCCCTCCCGAATCCCTACGCCCACGCCAACATCCCCGGCCGGTGAAACGACCGAACGCCGGACGATGGCGGACGCCGGCCCGTCGGCGCCCGGAGCGCCGCGCCAGGCAACAGAGCCCGCCCCCGTGTCACACCCCTCAGCCCGCCTGCGCACAACCACCGAGACGACGGACCCGACGCGGGCAAGAAACACAGGGGAGGGGACCCCTGCGGTAAGGCGGCGATCGCGTCCCGGCCCCTGCGGTTCGTATGCTGCGGCCATGGCGCATGACGTACAGGCCGTCGAGTGGACGGGGCAGGGGCTGCGGCTGATCGACCAGACGGTGCTGCCCCACCGGCTGGAACACCTCGACGTACGAGACGTCGACACCCTTGTGGCCGCCATCCAAAACCTGACCGTGCGCGGTGCCCCCGCCCTGGGGGTGGCGGGCGCGTTCGGCGTCGCCATCGCCATCCGTCAGGCCGAACGGGAAGACTGGGACGACGCCACCCGCGACGCCGCCATCGAACGAATCCGTGACGCCCGCCCCACGGCCGTCAACCTCGCCGCCGGCGTCGACCGGGTTCTGCCCCATGTGCCCAAGGGACTCGACGCCGTCGTGGCCGAAGCGCAGGCCCTACTGGACGAGGACGTGCGCGGCAACCGTGCCATAGGGCGGCACGGCGCGGACTGGATCCTCGCCCGAACCCCCGACCGCCCCCTGCGCATCCTCACCCACTGCAACGCGGGAGCCCTCGCCACCGCAGGCTGGGGCACGGCACTTGGAGTCGTCCGCGAACTGCACGCCCGCGCCCGCATCGAGGTCGTCTACGCCGACGAGACACGCCCCCTACTGCAGGGCTCGCGCCTCACCGCCTGGGAACTGGAGCAGTCAGGCATCCCCTACCTGATCCAGGCCGACGGCGCGGCGCCCGCCACCATCCTGCGCGGACTGGTCGACGCCGCCGTCGTCGGCGCCGACCGGATCGCCGCCAACGGCGACACCGCCAACAAGGTCGGCACCGTGAGCGTGGCCCTGGCCTGCGCCGAGGCGGGCATACCCTTCGTCGTCGCCGCCCCTTGGAGCACCGTCGACCTGAACACCGCCTCGGGAGGAGACATCCCCATCGAGGAACGCGCCCCCGAGGAGATCCTCTCCTGGAACGGCACACGCGCCGCCCCCGACGGCGCCCGCGCATTCAACCCGGCGTTCGACGTCACCCCGGCGAAGCTCGTCAGCGCCCTGGTGACCGAGACGGGCGTGCTGGAGGTCTCCTCCGGTGCGACGCCCCAACACGGGGCCTCCCGCTGACCGCCGTCAGACCCACGGCAACGCGGAACGCTCGGCCCAGTACTGTTCCGGCGGTACGGCCAACGCCATGACCTCCGCCAGCTCCTCTTGCCCGAGCGACACCGTGGCGACCGCCAGGTTGGACTCCAACTGCGCCGGGCTCACCGCCCCCAGCAACACGGTTCCGGCCCACTCCTGCGCCAGCACCGCCGCAAGGGCGACCGCGTCCGGCCCCACCCCATGCCGGGCCGCCACATCACGCACCACCTCCGGCGCCTGGACGGCGAGCCTGCCGTTGGCCATGGCCTCCTTCACCAGCACATGAGCCCCGGCCTCGTGCGCCTCCCGCAGCGCGTCCCCCACGGACGGCTCCAGCAGATTCCACGTTGACTGCACCGCGTTGAACAACCGCCGCCCCGCCACCTCGAGCTCCATCGCCTTGCGCACGGTGTCGCCCTGGCGAGGCCCGGACGTGGAGAACCCGACCCTGACACCCTCATCCGCCGCCTCCGCCAGCGCCGCCAGCAGGGCCACGTCGCTGAACAACGGGCTGTCATGGGTCAGGGAGTGCACCTGGTAGACGCTCAGCCTCTTCCCCAGAAGGCCACGGGTCTCGGCGTACTGGGCCCGGTAACGAGCCAGGCTGTGCTCCTTGACCTCGTGGACGTCGGCGTCCATGCGCCACCCACCGACGTAGGCGTAACCCCACTTGCTCGACACTACGACGTCGTCATGCCCCCGCGCGTCGAGCCACCCACCGAGGAACTCCTCGGCCAGCCCATAGGACCGCGCCGCGTCCACCCACCGGATCCCGGCCTCGTACGCGGTGTCCAGCACATCCCACGTGGCCGCGCGCATCTCCTCGACGCCGCGCCCATCCGGCAACTGGTCACCACGCCCCACGTTGATGTACGCGGGCCGTCCCAACGCCGCCAGCCCCAAACCCAGCCTTCGCATCACGCCTCCACCCTGCACGCCGATCACCACCGAAAACTTATCCACAGAATGGGGTTCTACTTCTTTCTTCGCCGTCCGTGGCGAACGATGTACTCACGGCAACGAAAGGAGTTCTCATGAGTCCCGAAACCCCTCGCACGCACTACGCCTTCCGCCAGTTCGCCGCCCTGGTGGGCATCACCGCCTGGCAACTGCGCCTGGCCCGGGAGCACGGCCTCCTGCCCGAGCCCGACCTCGACGGACGCCGCTGGTCCGCCGAACTGGCCGAGCGCTGCACCGACCGCAGGCCGCAGATCCTGTCCGCCTTCGGCGAGCAGCCGCCGATCGGCGCCGCCAAGGCCGCGGCCCGGCTGGCCCTGCGGGTCGGCCTCGACGTCGACCGGGCCGACATCGAGATCCTCGTCGCCCGCGGCGACCTCTCCGTGATCAGCCGCTACCAGGGCAACCCGGTCTACCTGCTGCGGGACCTGGACGCCCTCACCCCCGAGACGATCACCTCCGTCGTCGCCACGCGCAAGGGCCCGCTCCTCGACACCGTCGACGCCCGCGGCGCCGCCACGATCCTCGACTGGCCCAAGGACGTCTTCGAACGCATCGCCGTCGAGCGCGAACTCGGCACCGACCAACTGGGCCGCTACTCCATCGACGACGTCCGCGCCCTGGCCGCCGACCACGACGTCGCCGAGCGCGTCCGCCACGAGCAGCGTCACGCGGCCCTGCTGAGAGCCCGCCGCAACCAGACCCGCTGCGAGAACACCCTCCGCGACTGGCTGCGGCACTGCACCGCCTACCTCGAAGGCGCAACCGCCGCCCCACCCAAAATGGCCGACGCCGGCCGCGCCCTCCGCGCCCTGGCCACCGCAAGAGCCACCACCCAACCCGAAAAACTCCCCGCATAGCCAGGAAAAGCCACCCTCACCAAAAGCACCGCCCCAGACCTGGCCCAAAACCCACGCCGCCCCCGCAAAACAGTCTCCCGCACCTCGCCCGTCGGCCTCCCCATGCCTGCCAGTGGTGCCACCGCTGCGCGCGGCCGCGTCCGGGGGCAGTGCGCGTGCTCCCGCCCGCGGCGCCCCAGGCCTCTCTCCTCGCCCCGACGAGGCCCACCTCACGCCGACTCGAGACGACCAAGACACGACCACCCGGCCCCCGGAAGGCGTCCGCACGCCACCCATCGCCCCCGTCTACGCCCGCACACCGTCATCCAACGGCCCATGACAGCAAGCACACGACCGCCGACCCCCACCTCGTAAAGGCGGCAGCGCGCCACCCGTCGGCCCTGCCTGCGGGCAAGCCGGGCACCGTCGCCCGGCGGCTCATGACGGCCGGCACACGGCCGCCGGGCCCCGCCTCGTGAAGGCGGCGGCGTGCCGCGCGTTGGTCTTGGCTGCGGCCGGGCACCGTCGTGCGGCGGTTTGTGGCGGCCGGCACACGGCCTCCTGGTCCGGCCTTGTGAAGGCGCCCGCGCGCCGCGCTGCTCCTGGCTGCGGCCGGGGCACCGTCATGCGGTGGCTGGTGGCGGCCGGCACACGGCCGCCGGGCCCTGCCTCGTAAAGGCGGGAGCGTGCGGTCATCGGCCCTGTCTGCGGAGGGTGCGCACTGTCGTGTAGCGGCTCGGGCGGCTGGGACATGGCCGCCTGGTCCGGCTTTGTGAAGGTGGCGGCGTGCCGCGCGTTGGTCCTGGCTGCGGCCGGGGCACCGTCGCCCAGCGGCTGGTGGCGGCCGGTACACGGCGTCCTGATCCGGCCTTGTAAGGCGCCCGTGTGCCGCCCGTCGACCCTGCCGTGGGGAA
>NZ_BAAAZG010000077.1:0-6925 GCF_039536785.1 Actinomadura miaoliensis | reverse complement strand
CGCCAGCGCGTCCAGCCCGGGATGCGACCAGGTCGCCCGCGCCGCCCGGGACAGCGACCGCCCCTGCGCCCGCGACGCCCGCCGCTGGGCGGGCGACGGCGTGCGCGCGTCCGCCTCCGCGTCCAGCTCCCGCCACCGGTGCGGTTCCGCGTCGGCGTGCGCGCAGGCGGCGGCCGCCAGGGCGGCGGTGGTGAGGCCGGCGGTGGCCAGCCGTCCGCGCAGGAAGCCGCGCAGGTCGTCCAGGCCGGTGACGGCGTGCGCGGTGACGGCCGGTTCCAGCCCGCCGGAGTGCGCGTGGCCGCCGGCCGGCAGACGCGAGTCGGCCAGCAGGAGCAGCGCGGCGGGGATCTCCTCCATCAGAACAGGAAGTAGCGCTGGGCCATGGGCAGCTCGGCGACCGGGGCCGGCTCGATCTCCTCGCCGTCGACCGAGACGGTGAAGGTGTCGGGGTCCACCTCGATGCGGGGCAGCGCGTCGTTCAGCGGAAGGTCGGCCTTGCCGAGCCGCCGGGTGTCCTTGACCGGGACGAACCGGCGGCGCACCGCCAGCCGGTCCGGCAGCCCGTCGTCGAGCGCGGCCTGCGCCACGAAGTGCAGGGACGTGGCGGCCGCGGCGGCCGGGGAGGCGCCGAACATCGGACGCGGCAGCACCGGCTGCGGGGTCGGGATCGAGGCGTTGGCGTCGCCCATCGCCGCCCACGCGATCATCCCGCCCTTGAGCACGACGTGCGGGCGCACCCCGAAGAACGCCGGGTCCCACAGGACGAGGTCGGCCAGCTTGCCCGGCTCGACCGAACCGATCTCGCCGTCCAGGCCGTGCGCGATCGCCGGGTTGATCGTGTACTTGGCGACGTAGCGGCGGGCACGCAGGTTGTCCGCCCCGTTGTCGGAGCCGCCGTCGCCGGGCAGGGCGCCGCGGCGGCGCTTCATGGCGTGCGCGGTCTGCCAGGTGCGGATGACGGTCTCGCCGATCCGGCCCATCGCCTGCGAGTCCGACCCGATCATCGCGATGGCGCCCAGGTCGTGCAGGACGTCTTCGGCCGCCATGGTCGTCGGGCGGATCCGGGACTCGGCGAACGCCAGGTCCTCGGGCACCGACGGGTTGAGGTGGTGGCACACCATGAGCATGTCCAGGTGCTCGTCGAGGGTGTTGACGGTGTGCGGGCGGGTCGGGTTGGTCGACGACGGCAGCACGTTCGGGTGCGCGGCGACGGTGATGATGTCGGGCGCGTGCCCGCCGCCCGCGCCCTCGGTGTGGTAGGCGTGGATCGACCGGCCGCCGACGGCCTCCAGCGTCGACTCGACGTACCCGGCCTCGTTCAGCGTGTCGGAGTGCAGCGCCACCTGCACGCCCGAGGCGTCGGCGACGCGCAGGCAGGCGTCGATCGCGGCGGGCGTGGAGCCCCAGTCCTCGTGCAGCTTGAAGCCCGCGGCGCCCGCGCGCAGCTGCTCCCACATGGCCTCGGCGGACACGGTGTTGCCCTTGCCGAGGAGCGCCACGTTCACCGGCCAGGAGTCCATGGCCTCCAGCATGCGGTGCAGGTACCAGACGCCGGTGACGGTGGTGGCCTTGGTGCCCTCGGCCGGTCCGGAGCCGCCGCCGAGCAGGGTGGTCACCCCGGCGCCGAGCGCCTCCTCGGCCTGCTGCGGGCAGATGAAGTGCACGTGGGAGTCGACGGCCCCGGCGGTGAGGATCCTGCCGTTGCCCGCCAGCACCTCGGTGGTCGGGCCGATGACCAGGTCCGGGTGGACGCCGTCCATCGTGTCGGGGTTGCCCGCCTTGCCGAGCGCGACGATCCGGCCGTCGCGCACGCCCACGTCGGCCTTGACCACGCCCCAGTGGTCGAGCACGACGACGCCGGTGACGACCAGGTCGAGGGCGCCCTCGGCGCGGGTGGCGCGGGACTGCCCCATCGACTCGCGGATCACCTTGCCGCCGCCGAAGACCGCCTCGTCGCCGGTCGCCGCGCCGTCCGGGCCGCGCGCCAGGTCCTCGGTGACCTCGATGAACAGGTCGGTGTCGGCGAGGCGGACGCGGTCGCCCGCCGTCGGCCCGTACAGCTCGGCGTAGCGGGCGCGGGACAGCTCAGTCATCGAGTGCTCCCGCCCGGTCCGTGCGCAGCCCGGGGACGACGCGGCCACCGGCCAGCGGGACGAGCGTCACCTCGCGGGCCACGCCGGGCTCGAACCGGACCGACGTCCCGGCGGGCACGTCCAGCCGCTGACCCCACGCCGCGTCCCGGTCGAAGTCCAGGGCGGGGTTGGCCACGGCGAAGTGGTAGTGCGAGCCCACCTGCACGGGACGGTCGCCGGTGTTGACGACGGTGAGGGCGGTCCGCGGCCGGCCCGGGTTCAGCGGGACGGGCTCGCCGGCGGGGACGACCTGCCCGGGGACCATCGCGCCGCCGCTCACGGGATCGGCCGGTGGACGGTGACGAGCTTGGTGCCGTCGGGGAACGTCGCCTCGATCTGGACCGACTCCAGCATCTCCGGCACCCCCTCCATGACGTCGTCACGGGTGAGCACGGTGCGGCCGGACTCCATCAGCTCGGCCACGGTGCGCCCGTCGCGGGCGCCCTCCAGGATGTGCACCGCGATGATCGCGGTCGCCTCGGGATGGTTGAGCCGCAGCCCGCGCGCCCGCCGCTCGCGGGCCACGGAGGCGGCCACGTGGATCAGCAGGCGTTCCTGCTCGTGTGGAGTGATCAGCACTCTGGGGACGTTACTGCCGGTCTGACTGATTCCGGAACGAGGGAATTGCCTTTTTAACATCCATTTCACGTAACCGGGCGGGGGCGCCCGCCGCCCGGAGTAACGATCACCGAGGCGCAGACGATCAACGTTCTGAAGCAGATCACCGACAACCTCAGGGCACAGGGCCTGACGCCTCGGGACGTGATCTCGACGCGGGCCTGCCCCGCCGACCCGCCAGGCGCGGACGCCGCCGGCTTCCCCGGCCGGAACCGCGCGTACCGCCACTTCAACGCCGACACCGACCAGACCACCGGCAAGCCCGTCAACGTCCCGCCGGCAGCGCCGCCCCGGCGCCGCCCCCGTACGTCAACCCCGGCCCGGCCCGCCCGGGTCACGCTGGAGATCGAGAACCTGCCGGTCACCGGCCGGCTCGTGGAGGTGGAAGCGGTCGCCGCGTTCACGCGGCGCCAGACCCCCGTCCCGCACGGACGCCCGGACAGGCCCCGCCGCCCGGGCGTCTCCCGACCCTTTTCCGGAATCCCCCCGTACCGGAGAAAAGGAGATCCATGTCGACGACGACCGACTCCCGGGAGCCCGATCACAACCCGCCGACCCCGATCACCCGCCGGACGTTCCTCGGCCGCACCGGCGCCGGAGCCGTGCTGCTGGCCGGCGGCCTGGTCGCCGGGGAGACCCTCGCCGGGGTCCCGGCCACGGCGCGCACCGCGCCCGCCGGCGTCGACCCCGCCGACCTGGACCCGCTGGCCCTGCTGAAGAAGATGCTGGCCTACGACACCCAGAACCACGGCGAGGGCGGCGTGACGCTCCCGCACGCGCGGATGCTCAAGTCGGTCTGGGAGTCGGCCGGGGTGTCCGCCGAGATCGTCCCTACGCCCAAGCAGGACAACGTCCATTTGATCGCCCGGGTCAAGGGCACCACGGCGGCGCCCCCGCTGCTGCTGCTCGGGCATTCGGACGTCGTTCCAGTGGAGCGCTCCAAATGGTCGGTGGACCCGTTCGCGGGCGTCGTGAAGGACGGCGAGATCTACGGACGCGGCGCGCTCGACATGAAGGGCGCCAACGCCGCGTTCATCTCCGCCCTGCTGCGCCATCTCGACGAGGGCGGGAAGTTCGACCGCGACATCATCGTCCTGACCGACTGCGACGAGGAGTCCGGCCCGTACGGGTCGCGCTGGCTCGCCGAGCGGCACTGGGACAAGGTCAACGCCGGGATGGTGCTCACCGAGGGCGGCTGGTTCCTGGCCCAGCGCGACAAGCGCACCCCCATGCTCATCACCGTGACCCGGCAGGACAAGGTCTACTTCAACCTCGACCTGGTCGCCGACGGCACCGCCACCCACTCCTCCAAGCCCAACCCCGACTCGGCCATCGCCAAGCTGTCGCGCGCCGTCACCGACCTGGACGGCTGGCTGGCGCCCGTCACCATCACGCCCGTCACCCGCGAGTACTTCACCGCCCTGGCCCGCGCCACCGACGACGCCGCGTTCCGCCGCGCCATCGAGCTGATGCTGGCCGCCCGCACGCAGGCCGCCCGCGAACGCGCCGCGGCCGTCGTCGTCAAGCGCAGCTCCTACCCGTGGCTGCACCGCGCCCTGCTGCGCACCACGCACGCCTTCGTCATCGAGGACGCGGGCTACAAGGAGAACGTCATCCCGTCCACCGCCACGCTGCGGATCAACTGCCGGGGCGTGCCCGGCGGGCAGCGGCCGCGCGAGTTCCTCGCGCAGGTCCGCAGGCTGCTCGACGGCCGCGACGTGACGGTCAAGCTCGTCGGCAACCCCGGAGAGAGCGAGGAGGACGCGCTGAAGCGGCTCGACGAGACCTTCGCCAAGCCGCCGTCGTCCATCGACTCGCCGCTGTTCGCCGCGATCAAGGACGCGGCCGGCAGGACCTACCCGGACGCGGTGTTCGCCCCGGCGCTGTTCGAGGCCGGGACGAGCCTGTACCCGTGGACCTCCCGGGGCGTCCCCGGGTACGGCGTCTACCCCTACGTCCTGGACAACGACCAGCTCGTCACCATGCACGGCAACGACGAGCGCATCACCGTCGACGCGCTCAGGCAGGGCACCGAGTTCATGTACCGGCTGTTCGACCGGTTCCGGGTGCGCTGACGCTCAGGGCGCCCTGAGCCTCAGGGCGCGCCGAGCGGGGCCCCGGCCGCCCCGGCCGTCTCGGGGACGACCCGGCGGCCGATGAACGGGTAGTCCACCACCAGTCCCGTCCGGTCGAACACGATGTCGGCGGTGAACCCGTCGCTGTCGAACCGGACCACCGAGCGCTCCCCGTCCCGGCGGACGAACGTGTACGTCTGCCGGGACGGGGACACCGCCAGGTCCGGCACCGACACCCACGCCACCAGGAACTCGGCCGGGCCGCCGCCGTCCAGCAGGCGGGCGCCGTCCGCCGGAGGCCGCAGCACCGGCATCGTGTTGGTGAGCGGGGACAGCCCGAGGTCGCAGTCCAGCGCGCCCTTGAGCGCCGACGCGTCCCCGCCCGGCGGCGGCAGCGGCACGTGCCCCTCGGCGCGCGCGACGATGTGCCACTCGCCCTCCGGCCGGTTCAGCAACTCCAGCCCGCGCTTCCACGGCCCGGTCGCCGGGTCGGTGCCGTGCGCCTCCACCATCAGCCGCGTCGTCACCAGGCGGTCGTCGGTCGTCAGCTCGTACTCCAGCCGGTACGGCAGCGGATCGCCGCCGATCGCCGTCCCCGCGGCCGTCAGCTCCCCCCGGCTCAGCCGCACCTCGGCCAGCTCCGCGCCCCCGGGCTTCACCCACACGATCGATTCGGTCATGGGCGGATCGATACCCCCGCACCGGTTGCGGACGCCAGGCCCGGGATGTCGGGCCGACGGATTAGACTCGCCGCCGTGGCCGGCCGGATTCGCAACGAGGACATCGCGCTCGTACGGGAGCGCTCGCCGATCGCCGACGTGGTCGGGGAGTACCTCCAGCTCCGCAACGCCGGCGGCGGCAATCTCAAGGGCCTGTGCCCGTTCCACGACGAGAAGTCGCCCTCGTTCAACGTCACGCCCGCGCGCGGGCTGTGGTTCTGCTTCGGCTGCTCCAACGGCGGCGACGTCATCAAGTTCGTCCAGGAGATCGACCACCTGTCGTTCACCGAGGCGGTCGAGCGGCTGGCGGCCAAGGCCGGGATCCAGCTGCGCTACGAGGACGGCGGCCACACCTCCCGCCGCGACACCGGCCAGCGCGCCCGGCTGATCGAGGCGCACCGGGCGGCCGCCGAGTTCTACGCCGAGCAGCTGGCCACGCCGGAGGCGATCACGGGCCGCAAGTTCCTGTCCGAGCGGGGGTTCGAGGCGGCCGACGCCGAGCACTTCGGGGTCGGCTACGCGCCCCGCGAGTGGGAGGCCCTGGTGCGGCACCTGCGCGGGCGGGGCTTCGCCGACCGCGAGCTGATCACCGCCGGGCTGGCGAAGGAGGGGCGGCGCGGCCCGATCGACCGCTTCCGCGGCCGCCTGGTGTGGCCGATCCGCGACCTGAGCGGCGACGTCATCGGCTTCGGGGCGCGCAAGCTGTACGACGACGACGGCACCGCCAAGTACCTCAACACCCCCGAGACGCCGCTGTTCCACAAGGGCTCGGTGCTGTACGGCGCCGACCTGGCCAGGAAGGAGATCGCCCGGCGCCGTCAGGCCGTGGTCGTCGAGGGCTACACCGACGTGATGGCCTGCCACCTGGCGGGCGTGCCGACCGCGATCGCCACCTGCGGCACCTCGTTCGGCGGCGACCACATCAAGATCCTGCGTCGGCTGCTGATGGACCAGGACGAGTTCCGCGGCGAGGTGATCTTCACCTTCGACGGCGACTCGGCCGGGCAGCGGGCCGCGCTGCGCGCCTTCGAGGAGGAGCAGAAGTTCGTCACCCAGACGTTCGTGGCCGTCCAGCCCGACGGCCTCGACCCGTGCGACCTGCGCGTGCGGTACGGGGACGCGGCGGTGCGCGATCTGGTGGCCTCCCGGCTGCCGCTGTTCGAGTTCGCCATCCGCAGCCGCATCGGGGGCTACGACCTCGACACCGCCGAGGGGCGGCTGGCGGCGCTGGACGCGGCCGCGCCGGTGGTGGCCTCCATCAAGGACCGGGCGCTGCGGCAGATGTACGCGATCAGCCTGGACCGCTGGCTGGGCATCATGGACGAGGAGTTCGTGCTGCGCCGCGTCCGCGAGCTGTCGGCGCGGCAGCGGCCGGCCGCGC
>NZ_BAAAZG010000076.1:0-3194 GCF_039536785.1 Actinomadura miaoliensis | reverse complement strand
CGCCGGCTGCGCGGCGGCGGGCGGCGCGGGCTGCTGCGGGGCCTGCTGCTGCGGGGCCTCCTGCGGCGGCGCGGGCGCCTCCTGCGCGGCGGGCTGCTCGGGCGCCGGCGGAGCGGCGGCGGCCTCGGCCTGGTCGCCGATGACGGCGAGCTCGGCGCCGACCTCGACGGTCTCGTCCTCGGCAACGGTGATCTTGGTCAGCACACCCGACGCGGGAGAAGGGATCTCGGTGTCGACCTTGTCGGTCGACACTTCGAGAAGCGGCTCGTCCGTCTCGACGTGCTCACCCTCCTTCTTCAGCCAGCGGGTGACGGTGCCCTCGGTGACGCTCTCGCCGAGCTGGGGCATGGTGACGGAGACCGGCATGACTCTCAGCGACTCCTTCGGAATCTCTCGCGTGCGGGCGTTCAGCCGTGCACGTGCAATGGCTTGCCGGCGAGGGCGAGGTGTGCCTCGCCGACCGCTTCGGACTGGGTCGGGTGGGGGTGGATGAGCTGGGCGACCTCGCTCGGCAGGGCCTCCCAGTTGTAGATGAGCTGACCTTCGGTGATCAGTTCTCCGACGCGGGCGCCGACCATGTGGATCCCGAGCACGGGACCGTCCACGGCCGCGATCACCTTCACCTCCCCCTGGGTGCCCAGGATCTTGCTCCTGGGGTTGCCGGCCAGGTCGTAGGTGAACTCCCTGACCTCGTGCCCCCGTTCCCGCGCCGCCCGGGTGGTCAGCCCGACCGAGGCGACCTCGGGATCGGAGTAGGTGATGCGCGGCACCCCGTCGTAGTCGATCGGCTGCGGGTTCAGCCCGCCGAGCCGCTCGGCCACCAGGATGCCCTCGGCGAAGCCGACGTGGGCGAGCTGCGGGGTCGCCACCAGGTCGCCGACCGCCGAGATCGTGGGGACGCTGGTGCGGCAGTACTCGTCCACCTTGACGAAGCCGCGCTCGGTGGCCACGCCGACCTCGTCGAGCCCGATGCCGTCCGACACCGGGCCGCGGCCGACGGCGACGAGCAGCAGCTCGGCCTCCAGGACCTTGCCGCCCTCGAGCGTGACGCGCACGCCCTCCCCGGTGGTCTCCGCCTTCTCGAAGCGGACGCCCAGCTCGTAGCCGATGCCGCGCTTGCGGAACGCCCGCTCCAGCCGCTTGGACGAGGACTCCTCCTCCAGTGGCAGCAGGTGCGGCAGCGCCTCGACGATGGTGACCTCGGCGCCGAACGAGCGCCACACGCTGGCGAACTCCACGCCGATCACGCCGCCGCCCAGGATGACCACCGAGGCGGGCACCCGGTCGAGGGTCAGCGCGTGGTCGCTGGAGATGATCCGCTCGCCGTCGATGTCCAGGCCGGGCAGCGACTTGGGGGCCGAGCCGGTGGCCAGCACGACGTGCCGCCCCTCCAGGGTGGTGACGGCGCCGTCCGCGCCGGTGACCGCCACGGAGGTCGGGCCGGTCAGCCTGCCGTCGCCCTCGACCATGGTGATGCCCTTGGACCTGATCAGCCCGGTCAGCCCCTTGACGGTGCCGGACACGATCTTGTCCTTGTAGGCGTGCACGCCCGCGATGTCGATGCCCTCGTAGGCGGCCTTGACACCGAACTTGGCCGCCTCGCGGGTCTGGTCGGCGACCTCGGCGGCGTGCAGCAGCGCCTTGGTGGGGATGCACCCCCGGTTGAGGCACGTGCCGCCGAGCTTGTCGCGTTCGACCATCGCCACGCTCATGCCGAGTTCGGCGGCGCGCAGGGCGCACGCGTACCCGCCGCTGCCGCCGCCGAGGACCACGATGTCGAAGGGGCCGTTGTCGGCCACTGGACGCTCCCTTTCCGGTCTGCGCGCTGTTGCTGTGCGGCGGCCGGGCTCAGCGCACGCGGCCCCGTCGCCATGAGGAAATCTATTCGGTTCTCGGACCGCCCGTACGGGCGGGGCGCGGGGCGTCCCGGGGCGGGGTCCCTCGGCGGGCGCCGCCGGCCGCGTCGCCGCGGCCGGCGGTGGCGCCCCCCGTGACGGCTAGAGGGCCCCCGCGGCCAGGTCCTCGGCGATGCGGACCAGCGCGCGGGTCGCCGCGCCGGTGCCGCCCTTGGGGGTGTAGCCGTACGGCTCGCCCTTGTTGAAGGCGGGACCGGCGATGTCCAGGTGCGCCCAGCGCAGCCCGTCGCGGACGAACTCCTTGAGGAACACGCCCGCCACGAGCATGCCGCCCCACCGTTCGCCGCTGACGTTGGCGATGTCGGCCACGGCCGAGTCAAGGCCCTTGCGCAGCTCCGCCGGGAGCGGCATGCCCCAGAACGCCTCGCCCGCGTCCCGGGCCGCCGCGACCACCTTCTCACGCAGGTCGTCGTCGTTGGCCATCACCCCTGCGGTGCGCATGCCCAGCGCGACGATCTGCGCGCCGGTGAGGGTGGCGACGTCGACGAGCAGGTCGGGCTCGTCCTCGGCGGCGCGCACCAGCGCGTCGGCCATGACCAGGCGGCCCTCGGCGTCGGTGTTGAGCACCTCGACGGTCTTGCCGCCGTACACCCGCAGCACGTCGGACGGGCGCTGGGCGGTGCCGCTCGGCATGTTCTCGGCCAGCGCCAGGTAGCCGACGACGTTGACCTTCACGCCGAGCCGGGCGATCGCCGACAGCGCGCCCAGCACGGCGCCCGCGCCGCCCATGTCGGACTTCATCCAGTCCATGGCCTCGGACGGCTTGAGCGACAGCCCGCCGGAGTCGAACGTGATGCCCTTGCCGACCAGCGCGAGGGTCCGCTCGGCGTCGGGGTGGCTGTAGGTGAGGCGCACCAGGCGGGGCGGGTTGACCGAGCCCTGCCCGACGCCGACGAGGCCGCCGTAGCCGCCCTCGGCCAGCGCCTTCTCGTCCAGGATCTCGATGCCCAGGCCGGCCTCGCCCGCCACCCGCTCGGCGGTGCGGGCCAGGTCGTCGGGGTTCAGGTGGGACGGCGGCGTGTTGACCAGGTCGCGCACGAGCGTGACCGCCTCGCCCAGGGTGCGGGCGCGGTCGACCGCGTCCTGCGCGCCGTCGGCGGAGGCGACCACGGTGATCTGCTCGACCGGGCCCTTGCGGTCGCCGGTGCGGAAGTCGTGGAAGGCGTAGTTGCCCAGCAGCGCGCCCACCGCGACCGCCTCGTGCACGCCGGCGGTGGCGGCGGCCAGCGCGTCGGCGGCCCGGCGGGTGCCGGCCAGCGCGCGCACGGCCGCGCCGGC
>NZ_BAAAZG010000075.1:0-11729 GCF_039536785.1 Actinomadura miaoliensis | reverse complement strand
GAGTGGACTGGTACTAATAGGCCGAGTGGCTTGACACACACATTCAGGCGAATGTGTCTGCTGCTGTGGTGTTCGCGTCCCTGTGCGGTTCCCAGAAAACAAACGGGAACCCGTTGTTGACAAATTTATAGGCTTGCCGGCCCGCTTGTCGGGTTGGTGTTGGTTGTTCGGTGGTTTTGGCGAAGGGGAAACACCCGGTCCCATTCCGAACCCGGTAGTTAAGCTCTTCAGCGCCGATGGTACTGCATGGGAGACTGTGTGGGAGAGTAGGACGCCGCCGGACATTTTCTTCTGGAAGGCCCCCGCCGTCACGGCGGGGGCCTTCCGCATTTCAGGGCTTCTGCCGGCGGTTCTCGAGCTCCTCAAGATAGGCGGCCGCCGACTGTAGTTCGTCTTCGTTGAAGACGCGGACGCCGGCCCGTTCGAGAAGTGCCGTCGTCACACCGACGCCCGGTGTCGTCGTCCCAGAGAACGTGCCGTCATAGATGCGGTGGCCGGCACACGACGGGCTGCCCTCCTTGAGGATCGCCAGACGGGCGCCGGAGCGTCGCGCCGCCTCCAGGGCCAGGCGGGCGCCGCGCACGAACGACTCGGTCACGTCCGTCCCCGCGTCGGTCACGACCTGGGCGGTGCCGTCGAGCACGGCCGTGCCGTCAGCCGACGGGCCGGATCCCACGATCTCGGCGGGCGGGCGCGGCACGGGCAGGCCGCCCGACACCTCCGGGCAGAACGACACCAGGCGGCCCTCCTCCCGCCACCGCTCCAGCAACCGGTCGTCCACCCGCTTGGCACCGCCGTCGTAGCGCACCCGGCTGCCGAGCAGACATGCGCTGACCAGGATTTTTTCCACGTACCTCAGCCTATTCGCGCCCCCGGCGAGGAGTGCCATGGCTCGGATCGGGCACTGACGGATGGTTGGCTGGATCCCGTTCCCATGGAGCTCGGCATGGTCCTCCTCGGCAAGCCGCTCGCGGAGGCGCCTCCCCGGCGGCGCCCACGCGGGTCGCTCGTGGTGTCCTGGCTCACCACCACGGACCACAAGGTGATCGGCTATCTGTACCTCATCACGTCCTTCACCTTCTTCCTGATGGCCGGGCTGATGGCCATGGTGATCAGGGCGGAACTGTTCTCCCCCGGCCTGCAGTTCGTGAGCAACGAGCAGTACAACCAGATGTTCACCATCCACGGCACGGTGATGCTGCTGCTGTTCGCCACGCCGCTGTTCGTGGGCTTCACCAACGTGGTCATGCCGCTGCAGATCGGTTCGCCGGACGTGGCGTTTCCGCGGCTCAACATGTTCAGCTACTGGCTGTTCCTGCTCGGCGGGCTGATGGTGTTCGCCTCGTTCATCTCGCCCGGCGGTGCGGCCAGCTTCGGATGGACGGGATACACGCCGCTGTCCGACGCGGTCCGCTCGCCCGCCCTCGGCGGCGACATGTGGATCATGGGCCTGGTGGTGTCGGGGTTGGGCACCATCCTGAGCGGCGTCAACTTCATCGCCACGATCGTCGGGATGCGGGCGCCCGGGATGACGATGTTCCGGATGCCGATCTTCACCTGGAACGTGCTGCTGACCAGCCTGATGGTGCTGATCGCCTTCCCCGTCCTGGCCGCGGCGCTGCTGGCGCTGGAGGCCGACCGCAAGTTCGGCGCGCACGTCTACGACCCGGCGAACGGGGGCGCGCTGCTGTGGCAGCACCTGTTCTGGTTCTTCGGCCATCCCGAGGTCTACATCATCGCGATCCCGTTCTTCGGCATCATCACCGAGGTCATCCCGGTGTTCAGCCGTAAACCGCTGTTCGGCTACTTCGGCATGGTCGCCGCCACGATCTCCATCACCGGGCTGTCGATGACGGTGTGGGCGCACCACATGTTCACCACGGGCCGGGTGCTGCTGCCGTTCTTCTCCTTCATGACGTTCCTGATCGCGGTGCCGACCGGGGTGAAGTTCTTCAACTGGATCGGCACGATGTGGCGCGGGAAGCTGAGCTTCGAGAGCCCGATGCTGTTCGCCATCGGCTTCCTGGTGACGTTCCTGTTCGGCGGGCTGACCGGTGTCATCCTGGCCTCCCCGCCGCTGGACTTCCACGTCCAGGACTCCTACTTCGTGGTCGGCCACTTCCACTACGTGGTCTTCGGGACGGTGGCGTTCGCGATGTTCGCGGGCTTCTACTTCTGGTGGCCGAAGATGACCGGGAAGATGCTGAACGACCGGCTCGGCAAACTTCACTTCTGGGGGCTGTTCATCGGCTTCCACACCACCTTCCTCATCCAGCACTGGCTGGGCGCGGAGGGGATGCCGCGGCGGTACGCCGACTATCCGAGCGAGTTCGTGGCGCTGAACCGCGTGTCCAGCGTCGGGGCGTTCATTCTCGGGGCGTCCACGCTGTTCTTCCTCTACAACGTCTACGTCACCGCGCGGCACGGCAAGCGGGTGGACGCCGACGACCCGTGGGGCTACGGCAACTCGCTGGAATGGGCGACGTCCTGCCCGCCGCCGCGCCACAACTTCACCGCCATTCCGCAGATCCGCTCCGAGCGTCCGGCATTCGACATGCACTATCCGCGGCTGCCGGGGCAGGCGGAGGCCAAGCACGTCGAGGGGCCCCAGGAGTAGCGGACGACCGAGATCGGTCAATCGACCGCCGTTTCAGACATGGGCGGGCGCGCCACCCTAGCGTGGCCCGCATGACGGAAGCGCAAGATCCGCCGGGGCGCGACTGGGCGGAGTGGCACAGGGCGTATGACGATCCCCGGTCGTCCCTGTCCCGGCGGCTGCGCACCGTGCGGCAGCGTGTCCGGGAGGCGCTCGACGTCGCGCCCGCGGGCCGCCTGCGCGCGGTGAGCCTCTGCGCCGGTCAGGGCCGCGACCTGATCGGCGCCCTGGCGGACCATCCACGGCGCACCGACGTGACGGCGCGGCTGGTGGAGCTGGACGAGGAGAACGTCCGGGCCGCTCGCGCCGCGGCCCGGCGGGCGGGGCTGACCGGCGTGGAGGTGATCGCGGGCGACGCCTCGCACACCGACGCGTACGCCGGGGCGGTGCCCGCCGACCTGGTGCTGGTGTGCGGGGTGTTCGGCAACATCACCGACGCCGACATCGAACGGACCGTTTCGCTGCTGCCGCAGATGTGCGCCCGCGGCGCCCACGTCGTCTGGACCCGCAACCGGCGGCCCCCGGACATCACCGGCGACATCTGCCGCTGGTTCGAGAAGCACGGCTTCGAGAAGCGCTGGCTGTCGCCGCCGGAGGAGAAGTCGTTCGGCGTCGGCGTGCACCAGTTCCACGGCGACCCCGTCCCCCTGGAACGCGGCGTCCGCCTGTTCACCTTCGTCGGCTACGACGTCCTCCGCCAAGGCGCCCCCTGGCCGACCTAGCGCCGCGTCAACATCGTCCGCCCCGCTCGGCCATGCGCCGCAGCCGCCCTCCACGCTCGGTGCCGGCGCCGGACGCCACGCCGGGATATCGGGGCGTCACTTTCGAGGGCGCTCCTATGGAGCGAATCGATGGACATGACGTCCCGAAGACGGACGGGCGTCAATGCCGGAGGGGGCATGGCGTCGACCGTACGAAGGGCCGGACCTCCGGCGTCCTGGGCTGCGAGCACGTCGGCGTGCGCCCGGGACATTAGGAGGACTGCCACCGGAGACCCGGCTCTGCGTGATCTGCATCGGAATGGTGAACGGCGGCAACGCGCGTCAGGCCGCTGACGCCCCTGGCCGTCGGTTGGCGCTCAAGCCCCGAGTGGCCGCCATCCGCTGCTCAGATGCGCGGTCGTGTCGGCGCGGACAAGGGGCGGTGATCACACGCGGACGGTGTCAGACGGTCGGGATGGTCCCGCCGTCGATGACGTGCTCCGCTCCGGTGATCGAAGCGGCACGGTCCGAGACAAGGAATGCGACCAGCTCGGCCACCTCGGCGGGCTCGGCCGGTCGCCCGATGGGGATGCCGCCGAGCGAGTCCATCAGCTGCTGCAGGGCGGTGGCGCGGTCCGTCCCGGCGCCTTGCGCGAGCCGGTCGATGAGGCGGTCGGCGCTCTCGGTCCGGATGAATCCCGGGGCCACGCTGTTGACCCGTACACCCTTCGGCCCGACCTCGTTGGCCAGCCCCTTGCTGTACGTCGTGAGCGCCGCCTTGGCCGCCGCGTACGCGAGCGTCGCCTCGTACAGGGGCTTGCGGCGCTGGATCGACGACACGTGGACGATCGCGCCGTGCCCGGCCTCGATCATGCCTGGCAGCAGACCGCGGTCGATGCGCACCGCCGCCAGCAGGTTGCACGCCAGCTCCTTCTGCCACTGCTCGTCACCGAGCGCGGCGAAGCCGCCCGCCCCGGCGTCCGACCCGCCCACCGTGTGGACGAGGATGTCCACGCCGCCGAGCCTGCCGCGCACGCGGTCGATCACGGCGCGCGTACCGTCGGCGGTCGTCACGTCCGCCGCCACGAACAACCTGGGCTCCGGGTGGTCGACGGGCATCGTCCGAGCGGTGGTCATGACGGTGGCCCCGGCCTCGGCCAGCCGCGCCGCGATCGCCGCACCGGTTCCCCGGGTCCCTCCGGTCACGAGCGCGCGCCGGCCGGCGAGCGACTCGCTTATGGTCACGGACACGGGTGAAGTCCTCCTCTCCGATTCCGGGACTGATCTGTAGCCTGCCGGCGCGTCATGACCGCACGGACTCCTTCAGGATGATGATCAACCGCACGATCCGGCCGGCGCGGACGGTGAAGTAGTGGGTGAAGATCACCGGGTCGGGCAGCCCCGTCTTGTCGAACTCACCGTCGACGATCACATCGACGCCGACCTCGCCGTAGTGCTCCCGCACGTCGCCGACCTTCTTGGTCACCTTCGCGGCGATCAGTTCCTCGGCGAGCCGGCGCCTGATGGCGTCGATGCCATGGAACTCCCGGCGCGCGTCGTTGACCAGCGCGTCGGGCGCGAACGTCGCGATCAGGGCGTCGAGGTCGTGCGCGTTGGCGGCGGCGATGTAGTCCTCGACCGGCTTGGGCAGAGCCTGGGTGGTCATTCGCTGCTCCTTTCGTTCGAGCGGTCTCCACCGTCAGGGCTCCCCCAGGGGGAAGGTCAAAGCAACGCCGTGCGGGCACCGTGTCCCGTGTCCGGCACGCCCGCGCACACCCCTGCCCCAGGGCCGGGGCCTGCGAGGGCCGGTTTGACTGCGTGGTCGGTCAGAGCCAGAGTGCGGGCATGCGCAAGGGCCTCACGATCGGTGACTTCTCGCGGATCACGCATCTCAGCGTGAAGTCGTTGCGCCGGTACCACGAGGCCGGCCTGCTGGAACCCGAGGAGGTCGATCCGTACACCGGATACCGCTACTACTCCACCGCGCAGGTGCCGACGGCCCAGGTGATCCGCCGCTTCCGTGAGCTGGACATGCCGCTTCGCGAGATCCGCGAGGTGCTCGCGACCGCCGACCCGGACGCCCGCGCCACGCTGATCGGCCGCCATCTGGCCCGCCTGGAGGACGAACTCGACCGGACGCGGGCCGCGGTGACGTCGCTGCGCCGGCTGCTGGAGCCCGCGGTCCCGCCGATCGAGGTGGAGCTGCGCGTGGAACCGGCCACGACGGTCGCCGCCGTCCGGGCGACCATCGACCTCGACGACGCGAACGCCTGGTACGGGGACGCGATGAACGAGATCGACGGTGCCCTGCGCGCCGCGGGCCTGACCCCGGCCGGGCCCCCGGGAGGGCTGTACGACAACGAGCTGTTCACCCAGGAGCGCGGCGATGCGGTCGTGTTCGTGCCCGTCGCCGACCCGCCTGCCTCCGGCCGCGTCCACCCGTTCGTCATCCCGGCGGGGGAGCTGGCGGTGACCGTGCACCGCGGGCCGCACGACGACATCGACGTCTCATACGGGGCCCTGGGCACGTACGCCACCGAGCACGCCCTCGCCGTCGCCGGGCCGGTGCGGGAGAACTACCTGGTCGGCCCCAGGGACACCGATGACCCCAGCGCCTGGCGCACTGAGATCGGCTGGCCCGTCTTCCGCACCACCGCCTGAAAGGCGGCCCACCTCACACGGCCCGGCGTCCGGGGTGCGGAATCTGCGGTAGGACGGGCGCGCGGACATCTCCGCAGGCCGAAGCGCCTGCCGCCGACCAGGTGGACGCAGCACAACGGCTGCGCCGTCGGACCTGGGCGGCGTCCGGGCGCCAACGACGGGCGCCCCCCAGCACTGGGCGACCAGCTCGCCGGGCCGGCCGCCGGACCCTCTTGACCGCGATGCTCACCCGGGCGGCTCGTACGGCACGGTGAGCGTCGCCGGGCAGGGCGCTGGGTGGTGGCGAAGAGCGCGGATCAACCAGTAATCGGGGGAGGCTCGTAGGAGCGGGCCGGCCATTGATCGCGGCCAGCAGCCGGAAATACCGCTCGGTCTGCGGGTCGTTGGCGGTCTCCAAGCGAACCAGCAGCTTGCGGCGGTACTGGACGCCGGCAGGGTGGCCGAAGATAGCGGTGTACCCGGTGATCAGGACGGGCCGGCACCGGGCGGGCGGTCTAGGCGTCGGGCTGGATGCCGTCCTGCAGAGCCTGCTGGACCCGTTCACGGACCAGTTCCGGGCAGCCCGGTCGGGTCTCCCTCGGCGCGTTCGGCCGCCTGGTGCTCGACCATGCGGCGGACACTGGCCCGGGAGTCGGGGTCGTGCGCCAGCGCGAAGAACTCCGCCCACGCCTGCAGTCGCTCAGGAATCGTGACCTGCAGGAATGCTCGTCTTTCGTCCAGACCCCTGCGGGGCTTCGCCGTGCGGGGGTTACTTGGTGAGGCGGGCTGCGGCCCATTGGGCGACGCGGACGGCGCCGCCGGGGCTGAGGCGCATGCCTCGCCAGGCGGCGCGGCCGTGTGCGGGGGCGACGATGAGCGCGCGGTTGCGGTCGACGCCGCGCACGATGTCGCGGGCCAGCTTCTCGGCGGTGTAGAGGCGGGGGGACGCCTTCTTGATGTCGTCCCTGGCGTTGCCGCTCATCGCCGTCTCGGGAAGGCCCGGGTTGACGTTGGTGAGCAGCGGCGTGTCGACGAAGCTGGGGCAGACCACGCTGACCTTGACGCCGCGGGCGGCGGCCTCGGCGCGCAGGCCCAGGGACATGCCGACGACGGCGTGCTTGGTCGCGGTGTAGGGGATGCCGACCGGCATGGGGACGAGCCCGGCCAGCGAGGCGGTGTTGACGATGTGCCCGGAGCGCTGCTCGAGCATGATCGGGTACGCGGCGTGGACGCCGTGCACGACCCCTTTGAGGTTGATGTCGATGGCGCGGTTCCAGTGGTCGAGGGTGAGCTCCTCGGCCAGGCCGCCGATGGCGATGCCCGCGTTGTTGAACACCAGGTCCAGGCTGCCGTACTCGGCCTTGACGCCCTTGTAGACGTCGGTCACCGCGGCGGCGTCGGTCACGTCGAGGGCGGTGCAGGCGGCCCGGCCGCGGCCGAGGGTGTTCAGCCGGTCGGCGACCTTCTGGGCGCCCTCGACGTCGATGTCGGTGACGATCACCGTGTCGCCGCGCGCCACCAGGGCGGTGGCGATCGCCCGGCCGATGCCGGACGCGCCTCCGGTCACGATCGCAATGCTCATCGCGCGCTCCTGCTCGGAACGGATCGCGGGGCCGGAAGGCGCAGCGGTCGGGAGGCTCCGGCCCCGCGATCCTGTATTAGATGTGATGTCGAATTGAGGCCGTAGTCTACTGGCCGGTAAGGGCGGGGGACAGTCGGGTGCTTCCGGCCGCGTGTCGGCGGCTGCCGTCACCCGGAGCCCTGGTCGGCAAGGCGGCGCCGGGACCGCGGCCCGGGGGGAGGGGGCCGGTCCCGGCGCCGCCCGCGTCGAGGCGGTCAGGCGTTGGCGCGGACGCGCGGGGTGTCCCAGATGCCGAACGCCTTCCAGACCTGGCGGCTCACGGGAGTGATCAGGCCCAGCTCGGCCATGAGGTCGCGGACCTTGCCGACCGACTGGGAGATGTTGGCGCGGGCTTCGGGGGTGCGGTAGGCCTCGCGGACCACGTCGCGCGGGATGCCGAAGTGGCGCACCATCGGGCCGGGCGGGGAGAGCATGATCCGCGCCATGACGCCGAGGACGACGGGGGCGGCGACGCCCAGCACGCGGCGGCGCAGCCGGTTCATCTTCGGGACGCGGTGGCGCAGGTAGTGCCGGGCGAACGAGATGTGCCGGGCCTCCTCCGCGATGTGGATCTTCATGATCGTCTCCTCCAGGGGGTGCTTGATGTGCCCGCCCTTGAGGGACTTGCGCTGCACGTAGTCGATGGGATCCTCGCCGCCGAGCACGAACACGAAGAACAGCTCGGTGCTGACCAGGGGGATCCACGGCGCGGCCTGGGCGACCAGGCTCAGGGCGCGCGGCATGCCGCGGATCGGCATCCCGGTGCGGTTGACGAACTCCTGGAACATCATCCCGTGGTGACATTCCTCGGTCGTCTCGTGGTAGACGTACCGGAACTCGGGGCGGCCGTTGGGCAGCCGGTAGGCGTAGTTGAGCAGCCCGCGCTTGAGCAGGTTCTCGAACTGCAGGCCGATCTTCATCGCGGTGGCGATCCGCCACAGGCCGATCTGCGCGCGGATCTCCTCGGGCTGCGTCTTGTACCACTCGGTGCGGCCGAGGGCGTCGACGGCGGGGTCGATGATCCAGCGGGGGTCGTTGGGGTCGACGGCGTACTTCGGGTCGTCCCACGGGATGTCGGCGTAGGCCTCCCAGTGCTTGTCGACCGACGCCTTGTTGAGCCGGTCGATGACCCCGAGGTAGGACTTGCGGTCCTTGACCTGTGCGCGGACTTCCTCGGCCAGTTCGGTGGGGGCTTTCGTCATGGCAGGGGCTCCCTTGCGGTGGTGCGCCGGCGGGTCAGGCCGGCCCGGGACGTGCCGCCGCGTCCGGGACCGGGCAGGTCGCGGCGCGCCCGGAGTCGTGGGGGTCGGGAATGATCATCCGGGCGATGGTCTTGACCTGTGTCAGCACGGCCTGCTGGTGGCCGCGGTCGTCGTCGTCGAGGGCGTTCTGGACCGACAGTCCGATGAACATGGCGAACACGCCGCGCAGCATGGTCGGGACGACGGTGTCGGGCAGCTCGTTACGGGGGAAGAGCCGCTCGAAGACCTCCAGGATGACCTGCAGGATCCGCTCGTTGATGTCGCGGCACAGCACCCGCAGGTCGTCGTCGGTGCGGGCGGCCACCGCCAGTTCCAGCAGGGCCCTGGCGGGCCGGCCGCGGAACACCTCCCACAGCAGGTCCAGCGCGCCCTCGACGTTGCGCCGCTCCGGCGGCAGCACGGCGAAGGCCGACTCGTAGGCCAGCCGCTGCCGTTCCAGCAGGTGCTCCAGCGCGGCGGCGACGAGCACCATCTTGGTCGGGTAGTGGTGCTGCTGCGCGCCGCGGGACACGCCCGCCCGGCGCGCCACCTCGGTGGTGGAGGTGCCCGACCAACCGAGGTCGACCAGGCACTCCATGGTGGCGTCGAGCAGCAGCCGCTGGGTGCGGGTCCGCCGTTCCTCCTGGGTGCGGCGGCTCTCCCCGCGCCTGCGGGAGGGGCGTCGCCGTGCGCTTACTGACACACCTCGACGGTAGGAGCGCGACATACATGCAATCAAGCCTGCTTGTATGTTGCGCTGGTCACAATTGGACGCGCCGTCCGATTGGACGTCCGCGAGCGTCCTTCGGGCGGCGGGTGAGGTGGCGGGACCGGGCCCCGGACGGTTCGTCCGTCGCCGGTGGGCCGGTGGTGCGGACACGGGCGTGCGACCGGGGGACGGCGGCCGAAAGGGCGCCGATCAAGGGATGTTGACCTGCGCGATCAGCGGCGGGGACGATGGGACGGCGAGTCCTGCTCATCGGAACGAAGGCGAGATCTCCGTGGTGGGACGCGCCGCGGGGCTGCTGAAGGAGTTCCGCTCGGGAGACGGGACCCTGACGGCCGCGGCGCTGGTCCGGCGGACGGGCCTGCCGAAGTCGACGGTGCACCGGATGCTGCGTGAGCTGGTGCGGGTCGAGCTGCTCGAACAGGTCGGCGGGACGTACCGGCTCGGGCTGCTGGTGTTCGAGCTGGGCCGCAGGACACCGCGGGGGAGCGGGCTGCACGAGGCCGCCCTGGCGGTGAACCATTGATCGGGACGCGATCGTCTCCGCGTACACCTGGCGGCGTACGGGGCGGGGCGCGGCTGCTTCCACGGGTGCAGGCGCGATCACTCTCTCCGCACGACGACGCGGCGGTGGGCGCGCCGCCAGCATCGTCGGCATGGGGAACGCGGCAGAGGCGCGACGGTCGGTCCTGGAGGACCGGCGTGCGGGCGAGGGCGGGGCGCGGACGGTCGGGCTGACCAAGGTGTACGGGTCGGGGGGCACGGCCGTGCGCGCGCTGGACGGCGTGACCGTGGAGTTCCCCGCGGAGCGGTTCACCGCCATCATGGGGCCGTCGGGGGCGGGCAAGTCGACGTTGATGCACTGCGTGGCGGGCCTGGACACCGCCACGTCCGGCAGGGTCTTCGTGGGCGGCACCGAGCTCGGCGGGCTGTCGGACCGGGCGCTGACCCGGCTGCGGCGCGAGCGCGTCGGGTTGGTGTTCCAGGCGTTCAACCTGGTCCCGGCCCTGAGCGCGGCCGACAACATCACGTTGCCGCTCACGCTGGCGGGCAGGCGTCCCGACCGGGAGTGGCACGATCTGGTGGTCCGCGTGCTCGGCCTCGGGAACCGGCTGCGGCACCGGCCGGCGCAGCTGTCCGGCGGGCAGGCGCAGCGGGTGGCGCTGGCCCGCGCGCTGGTGACCCGCCCCGAGATCGTGTTCGCCGACGAGCCGACCGGCAACCTGGACTCCCGGACCGGCGCCGAGGTGCTGGCGTTCCTGCGCCGGGCCGTGGACGACCTCGGGCAGACCGTCGCCATGGTCACGCACGACCCCGTCGCCGCCGCCCGCGCGGACGCGGTGATCTTCCTGGCGGACGGGCGGGTCGCCGACGTCATGCGCCACCCCACCGCCGCGCGGGTGCTGGACCGCGTGCGCGACCTGGGCGGCCGGTCGTGATCCGGCTGGCGCTCGGCGTGGTGTGGGCGCGGCGCGGCGGCCCGGCGGGCTCGCTGGCGGCGGTGTTCCTCGGCGTGACGTTCCTGACCGGCACGCTGGTGCTCCAGGACACCTTCGAGGCGGGCGCCGACGGCCGCCTCTCCCACGAGCTGCGGACCGCGCTGGAGGTGTTCGGCCTGGCGGCGGTACTGCTGGCGGCGTTCACCATCCACAACGCGTTCGCCGTCACGGTGGCCCGGCGCGTACGGGAATCGGCTCTGCTGCGGGCCGTCGGCGCGTCCCGCGCACAGGTGAGCGCGCTGGTGGCCGTCGAGGCGCTGGTGGTCGGCGGCGGCGGGACGCTCGCCGGGCTGGCGGGCGGCATCGGTTGTGCCGCGCTGCTGGAACGCGCCCTGGACCTGACCGCGCCGGGCATCGCGGTCACCGGCGGGACGATCGCGCTCGCCGTGCTGGTCGGGCTGTCGGCCACGCTCGTCGCGGCGCTGACGCCCGCCGTGCGGGTGGCGCCGCCGGCGGCGCTGCGCGGCGCCGACGCCGAGGGCGGCGTCTCGGAGGCCCGCGTGCTGGTCGGGGCGGCGAGCGGCGCCGTGGCCGTGGGCGCGGTCGTCTGGGGAGGGCTGGCCGCGACCCCGGCGATGGCGGGGGCGGGCGCGGTCATGCTGCTGGGCGTCATGGTGCTGCTCGGGCCGGTGGCGGCGCGGCCC
>NZ_BAAAZG010000074.1:0-11640 GCF_039536785.1 Actinomadura miaoliensis | reverse complement strand
GGCAGCTTGGCCTTGGGGAACCGCGCCCGCAGCGTCCGGGCGAGCCCGGCGCCGAGCGCGCCACCGACTCCTCCGCCGAGATCGGCACGCTGATCGGCCGCCTGTCGGCCGACGAGGACATGGACGGCGAGACCCGCGGCCGCCTGCTGGCGCGGCTGACCCACCTGCTGGCGGGCAGCGTGCGCAGGGCGGGTGCCGCGGGTCTGGCGCGCGGCCGGCTGCTGGCCGACGCGCTGACCGCGGCGGCGCCGCACATCCCCGTCCGCGACCTGGAGACCCTGCGCGCCCACCACAAGGGGCTGGAGGGCGAGGAACTGGCCGACAGCCTGGTCCGGGTGGCGTGCAACGCCACCACGGCGGTGGGCGCGGCCGGCGGCGCGCTGGCCGCGGTCGAGTTCGCCGCCCCGCCCCTGCTGCTCACCGCCCCCGCCCAGCTGGCCGCCGAGACGCTCGTGGTCGCGGCCATCGAGGTCAAGCTGATCGCCGAACTGCACGAGGTGTACGGGCTGCGCGTGCAGGGCTCGGGCGCCACGCGGGCCGCGGCGTTCCTGACCGCCTGGGGCAGGCAGCGCGGCATCCATCCCATGGAGAGCGGGTCGTTCACCAACGCGCTGGGCTCGGCCGCCAAGGTGGCCCTGCGCAAACGGCTGATGCGCTCCTTCGGCCGCAGCATGAGCACGCTGGGGCCGTTCCTCACCGGCGCCGCCGCCGGGGCCGCCCTCAACCGGGCCGCCACCAGGCGGGTCGCCGAGGCCGTGCGCGCCGACCTGCGACGCCACACCCCCGCCCAGCCGCCCGCGTCGCCGTTCACGCGGTCCGTGCCGTCCCCGCGGGCCGGGCTGGACGCCCCCGCCCGGCAGGCGGCGGACGACGGCTCCCCCGGCCGGTTGCCGCCGCCCGGCCCCGCGCCCGGCTCCGGGCAGCTCCCGCCGCCCGCTCCACCTCCGCCCGGCGACTGACCCCCTCCCCGCCGGGCCGGCCCGCCGAGGCCGGTGACCGAACGGGCCGACCCTGGTCGCGATGCGGTGGTTTTCCGCCATCGGCCGCCGCACCGCCAGGGTCCACGGCCCGGTCGGCGCCGCCGCTGACCGGCAGGCGCCGCCGTTGACCGGCAGGCGCCGCCTGTGACCGGCCGGGCGGCGGCGCGGGCCGGTCAGACGAACTCCAGTTCCCCCTTCACCGAGTCGCGTCCGGCCAGCCACATTCCCAGCGCCTCCCGCGTGCCGCGCACCTCCGGGCCCCGCCCCACGGGACGGTGGCCGTCGGTGGGCACGAGGCGGTGGCGCAGCACGCGACGGTTCAGCCACAGGCTCAGCTGCAGCCCCTCACGGAAGATGGCGGTGGCGACCGTGTCGGGCACGGTCCGTTCGTGGCCCAGTCCGCGCAGGACGTCCTGGTGGTGCATGCCGAGGTCGCCGAGCAGGAACGCGGCGCCGGCGCGGCTGGTGACGCTGGGCCGGTCGGCCCAGTGCGCGGCCCACTCCATCAGCCGGTCCCGCGACAGCCGGCGGGCGCGTTCGACCTGGGCCTGGTTGGCGGCGTTGATGCGCGGGCCGTGCGGCAGGTAGGACGCCAGAGGGTAGTCCAGGAAGATCACGTGGGCGAGGACGTCGCGGGGCGCCCACCGGGAGCACAGCGTCCGCCCCGACTGGAACTCCTCGTCCGACAGCTCCGCCATCGTCTCGATCATCCTGCGGCGCTCGGCGCGCAGTTCCTCCTCGTGCGGGAAGCTGATCGCGTCCAGAAAAGGCATCGTGGCCGGTCCCTTCCGACGGTGCGGGACCGACCACGATACGCGGGCGCTGGACCCCCTATCCAATAGGGGTGCGTCAGACGTCCACCTTCAGGTGGGAGGGCAGCTCGCCGGTGCCCTTGGCCCACTGCCGCGCCGCGGCCCGGGTGGCCAGCAGCCGGGCCACCTCCATGCCCACGCCCATGATCACGGCCCAGCCGACGGCCTCGCTCAGCGCGACCTCGGGGGACTCGGGATTGGTCGGCGGCTCCTTGCCGGTGGTCTTCTTCCAGGCCAGCGTGATCACCTTTCTGGCGGCGAAGCCGCCGGCGAAGGCGGCGGCCCCCGCCACGATCCGCCAGCCGATGTCGCCCTTCTCGGCCATGCTCGTCCTCCCGTTGTCCTGACTCGCCCCGACGCTACCGGAAGCCCCCTACCGGGCACGGGAAGTCCGTCCTGCGACCGGGAGCGTCCCCCGGGACGGGGCGTTAATTCACGCGCGGACCAGCGGCGTTGTTCCTACCATTGGTGCATGACCGGACAGCCGCGCATCCCCGACGTTCCCGCCAGGCCCTCACTGGACGGCCTGGAGGACAAGTGGGTACGCCGCTGGGACGCCGACGGCGTCTACCGGTTCGACCGCGACCGCCCCCGCGACGAGGTCTACGCGATCGACACCCCGCCGCCCACCGTCAGCGGGTCCCTGCACGTCGGCCACGTCTTCTCCTACACCCACACCGACACGATCGCGCGGTACCAGCGCATGCGCGGCCGCGCGGTGTTCTACCCGATGGGGTGGGACGACAACGGCCTGCCCACCGAACGCCGCGTCCAGAACCACTTCGGGGTGCGCTGCGAGCCCTCGCTGCCGTACGAGCCCGATTTCGAGCCGCCCGCCGAGCCCGACCCCCGCCGCCCGATCCCGGTCAGCCGCCGCAACTTCATCGAGCTGTGCGAGCGGCTCACCGCGATCGACGAGCGGGTGTTCGAGGAGGTCTGGCGCCGGGTCGGCCTGTCGGTCGACTGGAGCCTGCTCTACACCACCATCGGCGACCGCGCCCGCGCCGCGTCGCAGCGCGCCTTCCTGCGCAACCTGGCGCGCGGCGAGGCCTACCGGGCCGAGGCCCCCACGCTGTGGGACGTCACGTTCCGCACCGCCGTCGCGCAGGCCGAACTGGAGGACCGCGACCACCCCGGCGAGTTCCACCGCCTGCGCTTCCACGGCGGCGACCGGCCCGTGTACGTGGAGACGACGCGTCCCGAACTGCTGCCCGCCTGCGTCGCGCTGGTCGCGCACCCCGACGACGAGCGCTACCGGGAGCTGTTCGGGGGCACCGTCCGCACGCCGGTCTTCGGCGTCGAGGTCCCCGTCGTGGCGCACCGGCTGGCCGACCCCGGCAAGGGCTCGGGCATCGCGATGATCTGCACGTTCGGCGACGTCACCGACGTCACCTGGTGGCGCGAGCTCGACCTGCCCACCCGGGCGATCATCGGGTGGGACGGCCGGCTGGCCGCCGACCCGCCGGCCGGGGTGCCCGCCGCGCCGTACGCCCGGCTGGCGGGCCGCACGGTCGCCGCGGCCAGGCAGGAGATCGTCGCGATGCTGCGCGAGTCCGGCGACCTGGACGGCGAGCCGCGCCGCGTCGTGCGCCCGGTCAAGTTCTACGAGCGGGGCACCCGGCCGCTGGAGATCGTCACGACCCGGCAGTGGTACCTGCGCAACGGCGGCCGCGACGCGGCGCTGCGCGAGCGGCTGCTGGCACGCGGCCGGGAGCTGAACTGGCATCCGCCGCACATGCGCGTCCGCTACGAGAACTGGGTCGAGGGGCTCGCCGGCGACTGGCTGGTCTCCCGGCAGCGGTTCTTCGGCGTGCCGGTCCCCGTCTGGTATCCGCTGGACGGCGACGGCGAGCCCGTCCCCGGCGAGGTGATCACGCCGCCCGAGGACGCCCTGCCCGTCGACCCGTCCGCCCAGGCCCCGCCCGGCTACACCGAGGACCAGCGGGGGAAGCCCGGGGGCTTCGCCGGCGACCCGGACGTCATGGACACCTGGGCCACCTCCTCGCTCACCCCGCAGATCGCCGGCGGCTGGGAGGACGACCCGGAGCTGTTCGCCCGCGTCTTCCCCTACGACCTGCGCCCGCAGGCGCACGAGATCATCCGTACCTGGCTGTTCTCCACGGTCGTGCGCGCGCATCTGGAGCACGACTCGCTGCCGTGGACCGACACCGCGCTGTCGGGCTGGATCCTGGACCCGGACCGCAAGAAGATGTCCAAGTCCAAGGGCAACGTCGTCACGCCCCTGGGGCTGCTGGAGCAGCACGGGTCGGACGCGGTGCGCTACTGGGCGGCGAGCGGGCGCCTGGGCACCGACACCGCGTTCGACACCGGCCAGATCAAGGTGGGCCGCCGCCTCGCCATCAAGATCCTCAACGCGTCCCGGTTCGTGCTGGGCCTGGGCGAGCCGGGCGCGCACGCCGTGAGCGAGCCGCTCGACCTGGCGATGCTGGCCGCGCTCGCCGACGTCGTCGAGGACGCCACCGCCGCGTTCGAGGACCACGACTACACCCGCGCGCTGGAGTGCACCGAGCGCTTCTTCTGGGAGTTCTGCGACGACTACCTGGAGCTGGTCAAGGCCCGCGCCTACGGTGACGGCGCCGCGGCCAGGTCCGCGCGCGCGGCGCTGCGCACCGCCCTGTCGGTGCTGCTGCGGCTGTTCGCGCCGATCCTGCCGTTCGTGACCGAGGAGGTCTGGTCGTGGTGGCGGGACGGGTCGGTGCACCGCGCCGCCTGGCCGGTCGCCGCCGAACTGCCCGGGGGCGGCGACCCGTCGGTCTTGGCGGCCACCGCCGCGGCGCTGCGGCAGGTCCGCAAGGCCAAGTCGGAGGCCAAGGCGTCCATGCGCGCCGACGTGGCCCGCGCGGTCGTCCGCGGCGCCGCCGCGTCCGCGATCGCCGTCGCCGACCTGGCCGCCGCGGGCCGCATCGCCGACCTGACCGTCGAGGACGGCACCTCCCCCCTCACCGTCGACGTCGCCCTGGCCCCCGCTCCTTGACCCGCGCCGCACGGGGTACACCGAATGGCGTTCCGTTTCGGAGGGGCACGCGCTAGCGTAAGTGAGCGCTGACAATCCTTGGGGAGGAGCCGCCCTGTGACGGACCTGCAGGAGTACGGCCGGCGGGCGCGTGCCTGGCTGGAGGCCAACACCCGCGAGCTGCCGCCCGATCCGGACCTGGCCACGGCCCGCGCGTTCATGGCGCGGCTGTACGACGCGGGGTACTCGGGCATCACCTGGCCCGCCGCGTACGGCGGGCAGGGCCTGTCGGCGGCCGAGGAGCGGGCCTTCCAGCAGGCCGCCCGCGACTTCACGCTGCCGATCGGGGTGTTCGGCATCGGCCTCGGCATGTGCGGGCCGACGATCCTGTCGCTCGGCACCGAGGAGCAGAAGCGGCGCCACCTGCCGCCGCTGCTGCGCGGCGAGGAGATCTGGTGCCAGCTGTTCTCCGAGCCGGGCGCCGGGTCGGACGTGGCGTCGCTGCAGACCCGGGCCGTCCGCGACGGCGACGGCTGGGTGGTCAACGGGCAGAAGGTGTGGACGTCGGTGGCGCGGCAGGCCGACTTCGGGCTGCTCATCGCGCGGACGGACCCGGACGCCACCAAGCACCGGGGCATCACGATGTTCATCGTGGACATGCACGACCCCGGCGTGACCGTCCGGCCGCTGCGCGACATGACCGGCGAGGCGCACTTCAACGAGGTGTACTTCGACGACGTGCGGGTCCCCGCCGACCGGGTGGTGGGGCAGGTGAACGGCGGCTGGCAGGCGGCCGTCACCACGCTGCTGCACGAGCGGGTGTCCATCGGGATGGGCGCCGCCCGCACCGAACGGCCCGCCTCGTTCGACGCGATGTCGGCGGCGGCGCGCGACCGGGGGCTGCTCGCCGACCCGGCCGTCCGCGACCTGCTCGTCGACCTGTACGTGCGGGAACGGGCGTTCGACCTGTTCAGCGCGCGGCTGTCGCAGGAGGTCAAGGCCGGGATCGACCCGGGCGCGCGCGGGTCGGTCGCCAAGCTGCTGCTGGCCGAGCTGACGCTGTCGGCCGCCGACACGGCCAGTGAGATCCTCGGCCCGGAGACGGTCGCCTACGCCGGGCCCGGCGAGGGCAGGATCGCGCGGGCGCTGTCGTGGGCGCCCGGCATGGCGCTGGGCGGCGGCACCAACGAGATCATGCGCAACATCATCGGGGACCGGGTGCTGGGGCTGCCGCGCGAGCCGCAGGTGGACCGGGACGTGCCGTTCCGCGAGCTGAAGGTCGGCACGCAGGCGAAGGAGGCGGGCCGATGAGGCTGATCCCGTCCGAGGAGCAGAGGGAACTGGCGGCGTCGGTGCGGGCGTTCCTGGCCGACACCGCGCCGATGGCCCGCGTCCGCGAGATCGCCGAGTCCGACGAGCCCTACGACCGGGACGTGTGGCGGCGGATGACCGGAGAGCTGGGCCTGGCCGGGCTGGCGATACCCGAGGCATACGGCGGCGCGGGCGCGGGGCACGCCGAGGTCGCCGTGGTCATGGAGGAACTGGGCGCCGCCCTCACCCCCGCGCCCTATCTCGCCTCGGCCGTCCTGGCGGCGAACGTGCTGCTCGCGGCGGGGGACGAGCAGGCCGCCAAGGACCTGCTGCCGGGCATCGCGAGCGGGCAGACGGTCGCCACGTTCGCCGTGCCGCAGCCCGGTGAACGACTGCCGTCGTGGGACGGGCGGGGGCTGACCGGCACCCTGCCGCGCGTCCTCGACGGCGCCGGCGCCGACCTGATCATCGTCGCGGCCGAGGCCGACGGCGCCACCGCGCTGTTCGCCGTCGAGGGCGGCGAGCGGACGCCGCTGACGACGCTCGACCTCACCCGCCCGCAGGCCCGCGTCGACCTCGCCGGCACACCCGGGCGCCGCGTCGCCGCGGCCGACGCCGACGCCGCGATCGGCCGCGCCCTGGACCTGGCCGCGGTCGCGCTGGCCGCCGAGCAGCTCGGCGGCATGCGCCGCTGCCTGGACACGATCGTCGAGTACGCCAAGCTGCGCGTGCAGTTCGGCCGGTACGTGGGGTCGTTCCAGGGCGTCAAGCACCGGCTGGCCGACATGCACTGCACGCTGGAGCAGGCCGAGTCGATCGTCCGGTACGCGGCGTGGACGGCCGACGAAGGCCCCGAGGAGCTGCCCGTGGCGGCGGCGCTCGCCCAGGCGTTCCTCGGCCCGGCGTACTTCCGCGTCGCCAAGGACCACCTGCTGCTGCACGGCGGCATCGGCTTCACCTGGGAGCACGACGCGCACCTGTACTACAAGCGCGCCAAGACCGACGAGCTGCTGCTGGGCGCGCCCCGCGACCACCGCGCCCGGCTCGCCGGACGCCTCGGCCTGCTGCCCTGAACGCCGCTCAGTACGTGAACGGCAGGTGCTTGATCCCGTTGATGAAGTTGGAGTAGAGCCGGTCGGGCTCCCCGGCGGCGCGGATGCCGGGGAGCCGCCCGAACAGCTCCCGGAACATCACGGTGATCTCGCGGCGGGCCAGGTTGGCGCCCAGGCAGAAGTGCGGTCCGGGCCCGCCGAAGCCGACGTGCGGATTGGGGGACCGGGTGATGTCGAAGACGTCCGGGTTCGCGAAGACCGTCTCGTCGCGGTTGGCGGAGTTGTAGAACAGCAGCACCTTGTCGCCCGCGCGGAAGCGGTGCCCGTTCAGCTCGTGGTCGCGGGTGAGCGTGCGGCGGAACTGGATGACCGGGGTGGCCATCCGCACGATCTCCTCCACCGCGCCGCCGATGCGGCCCTCGAAGTCCTCCAGCAGCAGGGCCCGCTGCCCGGGGTTGTCGGTGAGCAGCTTCAGCCCGTGCGCGATGGCGTTGCGGGTCGTCTCGTTGCCCGCCACCACCAGCAGGATGAAGAACGAGCCGATCTCCTGGTCGGTCAGCGCCTCCCCGTCGACGTTCGCCCGGACCAGCGCGGAGACGAGGTCGTCGCCGGGGTCGCGGCGGCGGCGCCGGGCCAGCTTCATGGCCAGGTGGTTCAGCTCGTACCCGGCGGTCATGACCTTGGCGAGGCCGTACAGGACGCCGGTGCGGGTGATGCCGTCGCGGGCGAACCGGCGTCCGCCGGTGTACTCGGGATCGCCCAGGCCGAGGATGATGTTCGTCCGGTCGTACACCATGGGCCGGTCGTGCTCGGGGATGCCCATCATGTCGCAGATCACCCGGACCGGGAGCCGGGCGGCGACGTCGGTGACGAAGTCCCCCGGGCCGTCGGCCAGCACGTCGTCGACGATGCGGACGGCCTCGGCCCGCAGGTCCTCCTCCAGCTTGGCCAGGACGCGGGGGGTGAACGCCCGCGACACGATACGGCGCAGCCGCGCGTGCCGCGGGTCGTCCATGTTGATCATCGAGCCGAAGTAGCGGGCCAGGTAGCCGGGCAGGTCGGCGATGCTGTTGGAGCACGGCTCGCTGCTGAAGACCTCGGGCGCGCGGCTGGCCGCCACCACGTCGGCGTGCCGCACCAGCGCGTGGTAGCCGGGCCCGGTGCGGATGAACGGCAGCTTCAGCTCGGGGAAGAACGCCGGATGCTCGCGGGCGCGCAGGGCGGCGAACGCGGCCTCCCGCTCGTGCGGCGGGCGGGACCAGAAGTTCAGGTCCGACAGGTCGATGTCGCGTGCCGTGCGCGCCGTGGTCGCCGCCATGACCGCATCCCTCGATCAGAATGATGTTCGGTTTCCATGGAAACCCGCGCCCGAGGAGGGCGTCAAGCCATGACGATCCGGCGGCGCAGCACGGCGCGCTCGGCGGCCGTCCAGGTCGTGGACGCCAGCAGGTACACCCCGGCGGCCAGCGGCAGGAACGCCGCCACCACGACCGTGCCGAACGGCAGCAGCCGCAGCGGCCCTTCGGCGTGCCGGGACGTCCACCACGCCACGGCCGCCAGCAGCGCGAACAGCCCGAGGAACACCAGCGACGGCGGCGCGAGGATCCCGGCGCCCCCGGCGACGCCGATCCAGTTCTGGCCGAGCGGAGTTCCCAGCAGGGTGTGCGCCAGAAGCAGATTCTGGTGCCCGTTCACGGTGGCCGACACGAACAGCCGGTACATCACGGCGAGCACCGGCATCTGCGCGAGCGCCGGCCCGATTCCGGCGAACGGCGACGCGCCCTCCTCGGCGTACAGCGCCTGCAGTTCGCGGCGCAGCCGCATCGGGTCCTTGCCGTGCCTGTCCCGCAGTGCCTTGATCTTGGGCAGCAGCCGGACGCGGGCCCGTTCCCCGCGCGCCTGCGCGACGGCCAGCGGCACGAGCAGCCCCCGGACGAGCACGGTGACGACGACTATCGCCGCCGCCACGGACGGCCCGTCGCCCAGGAAGCCCAGCACGTCCGCCGTGGCGGTCACCAGATCATGGGCGAGCGACACCGGAGCGTCGAGAACGAACATGAGTGAAAGCCCTTCGGGAGTCGGAGATCAGCGGATCGAGGTCGCGATCTCCGCCCCGGGGGCTCTGGGACGGGGCCGTCCCGCCGCGTCCGGGTCGCGCTGCGGCAGGAAGGCCGTGCGGAGCGTCCGTTCCCGCAGCGTCGTGCGGACCCGTGCTGGCGACACGCGCGGCTCCGCACGGACGGCCGCGGTCGCCGCGACGGCCACCAGCAGCCCGGCCAGCGCGAACGCCAGCGCCGCGCCCTGCCCGCCGTCGGCGGTCACCAGTGAGGACAGCAGCGTCAGGAGTGGCGCCCAGATCCACGCGATCTCGTGCACGTCCGGCCCCTCCTGCGAACAAACCCGCTCATTCCGACGCCCCATCCCGCCCGATGGTTCCCGCTCCGTCCCCCGGGCGCGCGCCGTCGTTTCCGCCGACCTGTTCCAGCTCGGCGAGCACGGTGGCCGGCCTGTGAGAAGGGTCGGACCGGATTTGGCGGCAGGTGTCAGCGAGTGGCAGGTGCGAGCCGGACCGGCAGCGGGTGAGAGATGGGTGGACGTGGACGGTCCCCGGGATCGGCCCGGAGAGGCCGCCCCTCCGGAGGCTGGTCACCGCTCTGCGGATCGTCGCCGAGGCGATGGAGTGAGCCGGGACGGGACGGGCGTTTGACCTCAAGCTTGGTTGAGGTGGCACGGTTGGGCCATGACCACACAGAACGACACGATCCTTCTCTTCCGCAACACCATGCGCATCACCGACGGCCATCTGGAGAGCTTCCGCAGCGCCATCGTCCGGGCCGTGGAGTTCGCACAGCAGCACGGGCCGCAACTGATGGTGCAGACCTTCGTGGACGAGGAGCGGATGCTCGCGCACAGCTTCCAGCTCTATCGGGACTCTGATGCGGTCCGCACGCACTGGAAGATCGCGGACCCGTACATCCAGGAGGTGATGAAACACTGCCGGGTGGAGCGCTTTGAGGTGTTCGGCGAGCCGGACGCCGACGTGGTGGCGGGCGTGCGCTCGGGGGTCGGTGAGCAGTGCTCGCTCACGTTCTCCCCCCGTATCGCCGGCTTCGTCCGTTTTACTGCGGCGTCTCAGGCCTGACCAGCGCGACCGTGTGGGATCCGGCCTTGGGCAACAACGGGACAGCCGTAGGCGGCGCCGAGTGCTCTAGCCGAGATAGAGCCATGTGAGGGCGGTGAGCGCGGCCAGGGCGGTCGTCTTGACCAGGACCGGGAGGCGCAGGGCGACGAGGGCGGCGCGGGAGGGGGAGCGGGACAGATAGGTGAGGGCGGCGCTGAGGGCGCGGCCCGCGCCGAAGGCCGCCCCGGTCAGCAGCGTCGCCGCCGGGCCCTGGTGGCTGAGCGGCAGGCCGAGCGCCAGGACGTACGGGGTGGTCGCCGGCAGATAGGTGCGGACGCCCGTCCCGAGTTCGAAGCCGAACTGGAGCGCGCCCGCGCGAAGGCGGCCGAGGAGCACCTCCTGCGGGATCTGGCGGGCGTTCTGCGGCAGCCGCAGCGACACCAGCCCCAGGTCACGGGCCGCACCCAGGGCCGCGATCACCAGGATCGCGGCCGTGCGCCCGGGCGGCGGCAGGGGCGCCGCCAGGCCGGACAGCAGCCACGCCACCGCCGCGCTGAGCGTTCCCCCGAGCACGAGACCGAGGGTGAAGACGGCGAGGACCTCGCCCTGCCGTACCGGAGCCCGCCAACCTGGCGAGAACAGCGTCGACTCGCTGTTACGCGTTCAGACCGAGCCCGACAGCGCGTACCCGGCGAGCGCGCCCACCGACGCCCAGCACAGGACGGTCGCGTCCCGCGCCGCCGCGGCCACCGCGAGCAGCGCCAGCGCGGCGACCGGCAGGAGCGGCTCGGTCAGGCCGCGACGCAACCGCCCGGTCGCGGCGGGCGCGTCCGAGGCGACCGTCATTTCTTCACCCAGCCGAAGTCGTCGTCGTCCCACTCGGTGTCGGGCACGGGGGCCTCCTTCGGGGAGGGGGTGGTGCGGCACGACATCGCCTTACGGCAGATGGTCCTGTACCAGTTGCCGCGCCTGGACTTCTTCCAGCCGTCGTGGCACCGCCAGGTGACGCCGCGGCTGCAGTTGCCGCACTTGCCGGCGTACGCCCACAGCCAGCCGTCGTACCCGCCGCCGTAGCACTGGTTGGGGCGCAGCTTGTACCTGCCCGGGTGGGACGAGCCCGACTTGTGAAAGCCCTTGTGCCCGCCGCTGGTACGGCAGCAGGTCGGGCACACCAGGCTCGGCCCGCAGCCGGGGGAGCAGTTGTGGTCGTGCGCGTAGGAGGGGCAGCGCGGATAGATGTCGTAGTAGCCGGCCAGGCTGAAACCGGCGGCCAGGGCCTGCCGGGCGGGCGGGAACACGCCGAGCGCGTGCAGCCCGGCGGTCGCCCCGGCGGCCGCCAGCCCCGCCAGCAGCCCGCGCCGCCCGAGCAGGGGCGGGCGCTCGCCGGGCA
>NZ_BAAAZG010000073.1:0-14677 GCF_039536785.1 Actinomadura miaoliensis | reverse complement strand
CCGGCCGACCCGGCTCGGGATCGGGTTGCCGCCCGTGGCGCCGGGCGGCGGCGGGGCCGGACGCGGCGGCGGGGGCAGCCGGCGGGTGTCCGGCTCGGGCGCGGGCTTGCTGGGACGGCCCTCGTCGAACCCGGCCGCGATCACCGTGACCCGCACCTCGTCGCCGAGGGCGTCGTCGATGACCGCGCCGAAGATGATGTTGGCGTCGGGCGCGGCGGCGTTGGACACCAGCTGGGCCGCCTCGTTGATCTCGAACAGGCCCAGGTCGGACCCGCCGGAGATGGACAGCAGCACCCCGTGCGCGCCGTCGATGCTGGCCTCCAGCAGCGGGCTGGAGATCGCCATCTCGGCGGCGGCCACCGAGCGGTCGTCGCCGCGCGCCGAGCCGATGCCCATCAGCGCCGATCCGGCGCCGGACATGACCGACTTGACGTCGGCGAAGTCCAGGTTGATCAGGCCCGGGGTGGTGATCAGGTCGGTGATGCCCTGGACACCGGACAGCAGCACCTGGTCGGCGGCCTTGAACGCGTCGAGCACGCTGACCTGCCGGTCGGAGATCGACAGCAGCCGGTCGTTGGGGATGACGATGAGGGTGTCGACCTCGTCGCGCAGCGTCTCGATGCCGGCCTCGGCCTGCATGGCGCGCCGCTTGCCCTCGAAGCTGAACGGGCGGGTGACCACGCCGATGGTCAGCGCGCCCAGCGAGCGGGCGATGTTGGCCACCACGGGCGCGCCGCCGGTGCCGGTGCCGCCGCCCTCGCCCGCCGTGACGAAGACCATGTCGGCGCCCTTGAGCACCTCCTCGATCTCCTCGCGGTGGTCCTCGGCGGCCTTGCGGCCCACGTCGGGGTTGGCGCCCGCGCCGAGGCCCCGGGTGAGCTCGCGGCCCACGTCCAGCTTGACGTCGGCGTCACTCATCAGCAGCGCCTGGGCGTCGGTGTTGATCGCGATGAACTCGACGCCCTTGAGTCCCTCTTCGATCATCCGGTTGACGGCGTTGACACCGCCGCCGCCGATGCCGACGACCTTGATGACCGCGAGGTAGTTCTGCGGTGCTGCCACTACGAGGGGCCTTTCCGCTCGCTCTATCGGACCGGACGACCCGGTTCGGCGAACCGGGTCGCTGCGGTGCTCTGGACCTGATGTCTGTGTGGTTGTCGCCTGCCGCCTCCGTCGCGGGTGCGGCCGGTGCCGCGGGCCGTGGACGGCGGCGGTGCCGTCCGGACAAACCCTCACCCTCAACTTGAGGCTTACAGTTATGTCAACCTGCTGACTGATACGGACAGTAGGGCGGCCCAACCGCCAGGGTCAACTAACCCCCGGCCAACCGATCCGGCGTGTCGCGGTGAGTCCCGCTTGCCCCGGTTGGCGAAGCACGCCAGGCCTTCCATGCTCCCAGCGTGCCCCATCGGGCGCCCGGAATCGCCCCGACACACGCACCGCCGCGGTTTCACCGGGTGGTGACGACCTCGGGCGAGCTGACGTCGATGATCCGCGCCGAGCGCCCCGCGGCCGTGCGCCGCAGGGCCTCCAGCAGCCGCGCCTTCTCCTCGGTGCGCTCGGCCGAGCCCCACACGACCAGGGGCCCGCCCGTGAGCCGCAGCGTCACCGACTCGGCGCCCGTCGCCCGCACCTCGGCGACCCGCGGGGCGAGGCGGCCGGGCAGCTCCCCCAGCACGCGCAGCGCCGCCAGCGTCGCCGGATCCGACGGCCCCGGCGACCCCGTGACCAGCTCGGGCAGCCCCGACGGCCGGGACGCGCCGTCGGCGACGGCCACCCCGTGCCGGTCGAGCCGGTAGTACCGGCCGCCGCGCTGCACCACCGCGACCGGGACGCGTTCGCGCACCACGATCCGCACGGTGGTGGGCCAGCGCCGCTCCACCGTGGCCGACTCGACCTCGCGCAGCCGCTCCAGCCGCGCCCGCGCCTCCTCGGTGCCCAGCCGCACCATCGGCACGCCCAGGCGCACCCCGGCGGCGGCCACGATCCGGTCGCGCGGGGCGAGCTCGGTACCGGTGATCTCGACGGTGCGCACCACCAGCAGCCGCGAGCCCAGCAGTACCCAGCCCACCGCGCCGAGCACTCCGAAGACCAGCAGCGTGACGAACGCCACCTTCCAGCGGCCCGGGTGGCCGCGCCGCGTTCCCGTCTGCCCGCCGACGTTGGTCATGCCGTCCAGGATGGCCGCGCCGGCCGGCGATTCCGGGGATCCCACGCCCGGCGACGACGAAACTCCCCAAAGATCACACTCTGGGGCGTCCGTCCCAGGGCGCGCGGAACGCTCCCTTCAGGACGTGCGGGCGGCGAGGCCCTCCAGGATGCGCGGGCCCAGGTCGGTGACGTTGCCCGCGCCCAGGGTGATCACCACGTCGCCGGGCCGCGCCAGGTCCGCCACGAGGGCGGGGACCTCGTCGAACACCGGCGCGTACACGGTGCGCGTCGCCTCGGGCACGGCGTCGGCCACCAGGGCGCCGGTCACGCCGGGCTCGGGATCCTCCCGGGCGCCGTACACGTCCAGCACCACCGCGACCTCGGCCAGCCCCAGCGCGGCGCCGAACTCGGCGGCGAAGAAGCGGGTGCGGCTGTACAGGTGCGGCTGGAACACCGCGACGATCCGGCCGCCGCCCTTCTGCTCCACGTAGTCGCGGGTGGCGCGCAGGTCGGCGGTCAGCTCGGTCGGGTGGTGGGCGTAGCTGTCGAACACCTGCACGCCCGCCGCCTCGCCCTTGGGCTCCAGGCGGCGCATCGCCCCGCCGAACGAGGCCAGCCCGTCCAGCACCCCGGCCAGCTCGGCGCCCAGCGCCCGCGCCACGGCGAGCACGGCGGTGGCGTTGAGCGCGTTGTGCAGGCCGGGCACGGTCAGCGCCACGTCGCCGACGCCCTCGACGTGGAACCGGGAGCCCAGGCCGCGCGGGGTGAAACCCGTGACGCGCAGGTCGGCGCCGGGCGCCTCGCCGTAGGTGCGCACCGTCAGGCCGCGTTCGCGCGCCCGCCCGGCCAGCTCCATCGCCACCGGGTCGTCGGCCCCGGCCACCAGCGTCCCGCCGGGCTCGATCCGGTCGACGAACCGGACGAAGTTCTCCTTGACCTTCTCGAACCCGCCGTAGTTGTCCAGATGGTCGGCCTCGACGTTGGTGACCACCGCCACCCGCGGGCTGTAGGCCAGGAACGAGCCGTCGCTCTCGTCGGCCTCGGCGACGAACACGTCCCCGGAGCCCTCGTCGGCGCCCAGCCCCGTGGTGACCAGCTGCCCGCCGATGCAGTACGACGGGTCGGCGCCGACCCGCTGCAACGCGACCGTGAGCATCGAGGTGGTGGTGGTCTTGCCGTGGGTGCCCGCCACCGCCACCGCGCGGCGCCCCGCCATCAGCGACGCCAGCGCCGCCGACCGGTGCAGCACCCGCAGCCCGCGCCGGCGCGCCGCCACCAGCTCGGGGTTGGTGTCGCGGATCGCCGTGGACACCACCACGGTGTCGGCGTCGCCCAGGTGGGCGGCGTCGTGCCCGACGAACACCTTGGCCCCCAGCTCGCCGAGCTGCGCCAGCAGCTCGGAGTCCCGGGCGTCGCTGCCGGAGACGGGAATGCCGCGCCGCAACATGATCCGCGCGACGCCGGACATGCCGGCGCCGCCGATCGCGATGAAGTGGACCTTGCCCAGCTCCCCCGCCGGCACGACCTCACCAGGACTGATCAGACTCATCGGGCGGTGCCCGTCCCCTCGTTGCCCGTCCTCTCGCCGCGCGCCGTGGCCACGCCGGCGGCGTCGGGGGCGCCCGCGGCCCGCCGCGTCACCGGTGGCCCGCCGCGCGGACGACCTCGTACACCATCTGCGCCAGCGCCTGGTCGGCGTCGCGGCGGCCCAGCCGCCCGGCGGCCTCGGACATGGCCGCGACACGGCCCGGGTCGGCCAGCACCGGCAGCAGCTGGTGCACGATCCACTCCGGGGTGAGCTCGGCGTCGTCGACCAGCAGGCCGCCGCCGCCCGCCACCACCGGCTCGGCGTTCAGCCGCTGCTCGCCGTTGCCGTGCGGCAGCGGCACGTACACCGCGGGCAGCCCCACGGCGGTCAGCTCGGCGCAGGTCATCGCGCCCGCCCGGCACATGGCCATGTCGGCGGCGGCGTAGGCCAGGTCCATCCGGTCGCAGTAGGGGATGGTGACGTACTGCGGGCCGCCGGCGGCGGGCTCGGGCTCCTCGGTGTTCTTGGGCCCGACGATGTGCAGCACCTGGATGCCCGCCTGCCGGAACGCCGGGGCGGCGGCCACCGCGGCGCGGTTGAGCGAGCGCGCCCCCTGCGAGCCGCCGAAGATCAGCAGCGTGGGCAGGTCGGGCAGCAGCCCGAAGTAGGAGCGGGCCTTGTCCCCCATCGCCAGCCGGTCCAGCGTGGCGATCTCCCGGCGCAGCGGGATCCCGACGAACCGGGCGTTCGGCAGCGGCGAGTCGGCGTGCGAGACGGCCACGTGCTCGGTGAACCGGGCGCCCAGCTTGTTGGCCAGGCCCGGCTTGGGGTTGGCCTCGTGCACGATGATCGGGATCTTGCGCTTGCGGGCGGCCAGGTAGCCGGGGGTGGCCACGTACCCGCCGAACCCGACCAGCACGTCGGCCTGCGCCTGGTCCAGGACGCCCGCGGCCGCGTTGATGGCGCCGCGCAGCCGGCCCGGGACGGTCAGCAGCTGCGGCGTCAGGGTGCGGGGCAGCGGCACCGGCGGGATCAGCGCGAGCTGGTAGCCCCGCTGCGGGACCAGCCGGGTCTCCAGGCCCCGCTCGGTACCGAGGCAGGTGATCCCTGTGTTGGGATCGATGCGCCGCAGCGCGTCGGCGAGGGCCAGCGCGGGCTCGATGTGTCCGGCGGTGCCGCCGCCGGCCAGGACAACCCTCATGCTCGCTTACATCTCCTCAGCATTTCGTGACGGGGGGACTCACTGACGCCGTGCCAGGCCAAGCCAGCTTAGGGCGCGGGCGACCGGCCCGGGACCCCGGGCGGCCAGCGCCTGGCGGGCGCCGGGCTCGCGTTTGGCGAAGGCCAGCAGCATGCCGAGCGCGATCAGGGTCGGGATCAGCGCCGACCCCCCGTAGGAGACCAGCGGCAACGGGATCCCGGTGATGGGAAGCACACCGATCACGGCTCCGATGTTGACGATCGCCTGCACCACCACCCACGCCGTGGCCCCGGCCGCGGCCAGGCGGGTGAAGGGATCGCGGACCCGCCGGGCGATGCGCAGCCCGGCGTAGGCCAGCAGCCCGAACAGGCTCAGCACCACGAGGGTACCCACCAGCCCGAGCTCCTCTCCGATGATCGCGAAGATGAAGTCGGTCTCGGCGTGCGGCAGGAAGTCCCACTTGGCCCGGCCCTCGCCCAGGCCGGTGCCCAGCCAGCCGCCGGAGGCGATCGCCAGCTGACCCTGGGTGCCCTGGTAGTTGGTGGTGTACTGGTTCTGGGACGGGTCCAGGTAGCCGGTGAGCCGCTGCAGCCGGTACGGCTCGACGATGATCAGGATCGCCACCAGCAGGCACACCAGCCCGGCCATGCCGACGAACAGCCGGCCCGGGGCCCCGACCACCCACAGCAGCGCCAGGAAGATCGTCAGCAGCACGAGGGTGGTGCCGAGGTCGCTGCCGAGCATCACCATCAGCACCAGCATCCCGGCGCCGGGCAGCAGCGGCACCAGCAGCGGCCGCCACTCGTTGAGCTGGCCGAGCCGCTCCTTGCGGGCCAGCAGGTCGGCGCCCCACAGCACCAGCGCCAGCTTCGCGGGCTCGGACGGCTGCACCAGCAACGGCCCGAGGCTGATCCAGCGGGTCGCGCCGCCCGCCGAGTGGCCGAGGCCGGGCACCAGCACCAGGCCGAGCGCCACGATCGACAGCAGCAGCAGCGGATAGGCGAACGCGCGGAACGTGCGCACCGGCAGCCGCGAGGCCAGCCACATCAGCGGCAGCCCGATCGCCATCCACATGGCCTGCTTCTGGAACAGCGTGTACGCCGACCCGGTCGCCTGGATCTGCTGGACCAGCGACGCCGACAGCACCATGGTCAGCCCCAGCGCCAGCAGCATGATCGAGCAGCCGAGCACCAGGTAGTACGAGGTCAGCGGGCGGTCCAGCAGGCCGACGGCGGCGGCGACGTGCTCGCGCGGCCCGGCCCGGCGCGGGCGTTCCTCCCGGCCGTCGCCCGCCGGCGCCGACGGCACGGCGGCGTTCATGCTCGCGCTCCCCTCCTCTTTCGCGCTGCGCCGGACCCGCGCCTCCCGCCGCGCCCTACCGGGACTCGGCGAGCCGCCGCACGGCCGCGGCGAAGGCGTCGCCGCGCGCCCCGTAGCTGGCGAACATGTCGAACGACGCGCCCGCGGGGGCCAGCAGCACCGTGTCACCCGGCCGGGCCAGCCCGGCGGCGGCGGACACGACGCGGTCCATCGCCCCAGTGTCGGTGTCGGGAACGTCCACCACCGGGACATCCGGCGCGTGTCGCGCAAGTGACTCCGCGATCCGTGCCCGGTCGGCGCCCAGCAGCACCACGCCGCGCAGCCGGTCGGCGCACGCGCGGACCAGGTCGTCGACGTCGGCGCCCTTGAGCAGGCCGCCCGCGATCCACACCGCCGACCGGCAGGACGCCAGCGACGCGGCGGCGGCGTGCGGGTTGGTGGCCTTGGAGTCGTCGACGTAGTCGACGCCGTCCACGTTCGCCACGTGGGCGATGCGGTGCGGGTCGGGGGTGAACGCGCGCAGCCCCTCCCGTACGGCCTCGGGCGGGACGCCGTAGGCGCGGGCCAGGGCCGCGGCGGCCAGGGCGTTGGCGACGTTGTGCGGGGCATAGGGCCGCACGTCCGACAGTTCGGCCAGTTCCACGGCCTCGCGCCGCGGGTCGGGCACGAACGCGCGGTCGACGAGCAGGTCCTCGACCACGCCGAGCTGCCCGGGGGCGGGCGTGCCGAGGGTGAAGCCCTTGGCGCCGGGCCCGCCGAGCCGCGTGGACACCGGGTCGTCGGCGTTGACGATCGCCACCGTGCCGGGCGCGTAGATCCTGCCCTTGTCGGCCGCGTACGCCTCGAACGAGCCGTGCCAGTCGATGTGGTCGGGCGCCACGTTCAGCACCGCCGCCGCGTAGGGCGCCACCGTGCTGGACCAGTGCAGCTGGTAGCTCGACAGCTCCACGGCGAGCACGTCGTACTTGTCCAGCACCGCCTCGACGATGGGCGTGCCCACGTTGCCGACGGCGACGGCGCGGTGTCCGGCGGCGGTGAGCATGCACGCCAGCATCCGCACCGCCGTGGTCTTGCCGTTGGTGCCGGTCAGCGCCAGCCACGGCGCCGCCCCCTGTCCGCCTGCCCCGCCCTGTTGTTCCAGGGGGGACGACCCCCCAGAACGCACGGCATCCCTTGCTTCGCTGCGGGTGCCGTGCGCGAGCCGCCACGCGAGTTCGACCTCGCCGATGATCTCGATGCCGGCGGTCGCGGCGGCCGACAGCAGCGGCACGTCGGGCCGCCAGCCGGGCGAGGTGACCACCAGGTCGGTGCCGGCGGGCAGGGTGTCGCCGTCGCCGAGGCGGACGGTCACGCCCGCGTCGGCGCGCAGCCGTTCGGCCCGGTCGCGCAGCGCGTCGTCGTCGCGGGCCTCCACGACGGTGACGCGGGCGCCGCGCTCGGCCAGGACCCGGGCCGCGGCCCGGCCCGACACGCCGAGGCCTGCCACGCACACCGCGCGGTCGCGCCAGTCACCCATCGAGCCGCTCACCCCTTGGGCATCCATTCCAGGTAGAACAGGCCGAGACCGATCGCGGTGAACAGCGCCGACATCAGCCAGAACCGGACGACGATGGTGGTCTCGGCCCAGCCGGACAGCTCGAAGTGGTGCTGCAGCGGGGCCATCTTGAACACCCGTTTCTTGGTCATCTTGAACCAGCTGACCTGGATCATCACCGACAGGGTGATCATCACGATCAGGCCGCACAGGATGGCCAGCAGGAACTGGGTGCGGGTGAGGATGGCCAGGCCCACCAGGACGCCGCCCAGGGCCAGCGACCCGGTGTCGCCCATGAAGATCTTCGCGGGCGGGGCGTTCCACCACAGGAACCCGAACACGCCGCCGAGCACCGCGGCCGCGACCACCGCCAGGTCCAGCGGGTCGCGCACGCTGTAGCAGTTGGGCGCCAGCGCGAAGTCGTAGCAGCTGTTGCGCAGCTGCCAGTTGCCGATGATGACGTAGGCGCCCAGCACCATCGCGGCGGGACCGGCGGCCAGGCCGTCCAGCCCGTCGGTCAGGTTCACGCCGTTGGACGTCGCGGCGATCAGCACCAGCGCCCACACCACGAACAGGTAGGGACCGATGTACGGCCCGAAGTCGCGCAGGAACGACAGCTGCGGGTAGGCGGGGGTCACGTCGTAGCCGTTGGGGAAGTTCAGCGAGCCGACCGCGAACACCACACCGACGATCACGATGCCGATCATCTTGGCGCCGCTGCGCAGGCCCAGGCTGCGCTGCTTGAACACCTTGATGAAGTCGTCGACGAAGCCGACCAGGCCGAGCCCGGCCATCAGGAACAGCACCAGCGCGCCGGAGATCGTCGGCGCGGTCCCGGTGAACAGGTGGGCCGCGCCGTACCCGACCAGGGAGCCGACGATGAACACCGCGCCGCCCATGGTGGGCGTGCCGCGCTTGGTCAGGTGCGCCTCGGGGCCCTCGTCGCGGATCATCTGGCCGTAGCCGAGCCGCCGGACGATCCGGATCCACACCGGGGTGCCGAGCATGCCGAACACCAGGGCCACCCCGGCGGCGATGATGATATTGGTCACGCCCGGTCACCCTCCGGCCCACCGGAGAGCAGAGCCTCGGCGGCCCGCTCCAGCCCCGCGACGCGAGAGCCCTTCACCAGCACGACGTCCCGCGGCCGCAGCCGCTCGCGGAGCGCGGTCACGGCCGCGCCGACGTCATCCACCTGTACGCACTCTCCCGTCCATGACCCCACTCGCTCGGCCCCCTCGGCCATCGCCGCCGCGTTCCCGCCGACCACGACGAGCCCGGCGAACCCCCGTTCGGCGACGTGCTGTCCGATCTTGGCATGTTCCGCGGCGGAAGAAGGGCCGAGCTCGGCCATTTCCCCCAGTACCGCCCACGCCCGGCGGCCCCGGGCCATGTGCGCGGCGGCGTCGATCGCGGCCCGCATCGACTCGGGGTTGGCGTTGTAGGCGTCGTTGACGACGGTCACGCCGTCGGGCCGCTCGGTCACCTCCATGCGCCAGCGGCTGGCCGGGGCGGCGTCCGACAGCGCCGCGGCGACCTCGGCGACGCCCATGCCGGCCTCCCGGGCCACGGCGGCCGCCGCCAGCGCGTTCAGCACGGCGTGGGCGCCGTGCAGGCGCAGCTCCACCGGCGCCGACCCCTCCGGGGTGACCAGGGTGAACCGCGGGCGCCCGGTGTCGTCCATGCGCTCGTCGGCGGCCCGCACGTCGGCGCCGGCGGACCGGCCGAACGTCACGACGCGGGCGCGGGTGCGGGCGGCCATGGCGCGCACCAGCGGGTCGTCGGCGTTCAGCACCGCCGCGCCGTCCGCGGGCACCGCCTCCACCAGCTCGCCCTTCGCCTCGGCGATCTTCTCGCGGCTGCCGAACTCGCCGACGTGCGCGGTGCCGACGTTCAGCACCACGCCGACGCGCGGCCGGGCGATGCCGGTGAGGTAGGCGATGTGGCCGGCGCCGCGGGCGCCCATCTCCAGCACCAGGTGGCGGGTGGACTCCTCGGCGCGCAGCACGGTCAGCGGCAGGCCGATCTCGTTGTTGAACGAGCCCGGCGGCCACACCGTCGGCCCGGCGCGCCCGACGACCTGGGCGATCAGGTCCTTGGTGGAGGTCTTGCCGGCCGACCCGGTGACCGCGATGACGGTGGTGCCGGGCAGCCGCGCCAGCACCCCGGCCGCCAGCCGCCCCAGCGCGGCCCGCACGTCGTCGACGACGACGGCGGGCCCGCCGACCGGGCGCTCGGCGAGCACCCCGGCGGCCCCGGCGGCCAGCGCGGCGGCGGCGAAGTCGTGGCCGTCGACGCGTTCGCCGCGCAGCGCGGCGAACAGCGCGCCGGGCTCCACGGCCCGTGAGTCGATGACGACGGGGCCGCGGACCACGGCGTCCGCGCCGTCCCCGTGGGCGACGCCGCCGGTCAGCTCCGCGATCGTCGCCAGCGGAAGTGGGATCACGCCTGCGTCCTGTCTCCTCGTGCGTTCTCGACGTTGGACGCGCCCGCGGCGGCCTGCGTTCGGCGCAGCGCCGCGCGCAGGACCTCCCGGTCGTCGAACGGCAGCACCTCGCCGGCCACGTACTGGCCCAGCTCGTGGCCCTTGCCGGCCACCACCAGGACGTCGCCGCGGCGGGCGCGGGCGACGGCGAGCTCGATCGCGGCTGCGCGGTCGGGCTCCACCACCACATGGGCGCGCTGCCCCTGCGGCACCTTCAGCCCGCCCTCGACCATAGCGGCGAGGATGGCCAGGGGGTCCTCGGACCGGGGGTTGTCGTTGGTGAAGTACGCCATGTCGGCCAGCCGCGCGGCGGCCTCGCCCATCAGCGGGCGCTTGCCGCGGTCGCGGTCGCCGCCGCAGCCCAGCACCACGGCCAGCCGTCCCTCGGTGAGCGGGCGCAGCGCGGTCAGCACCGCCTCGACCGCGCCCGGCTTGTGCGAGTAGTCGACCAGAGCGACGAAGTCCTGGCCCTCGTCGACGCGTTCCAGGCGGCCGGGCACGCCGGTCAGCGACGCCACGCCGTGCACCGCGGCGGGCAGCGTCAGCCCCGCCTCCACCAGCGCCACGATCGCGGCCAGCGCGTTGGCGACGTTGAACGGCCCGGGGAGCTGGACGGCGGCGTCGGCCTCGATGCCGCCGGGGCCGACCACGCGGAAGACGCTGCCGTCGGCGCCGACCCGCACGTCCTCGGCCCGCCAGTCGGCCGCCGGGTCGCCGGTCGCCGAGTAGGTGGTCAGCGGGATGGTCGCGACCTCCACCAGCTCGCGGCCCCACTCGTCGTCGAGGTTGACCACGCCGACCCGCGCGTACTCGGGGGTGAACAGCCTGGCCTTGGCGGCGAAGTAGTCCCGCATGGTCGGGTGGTAGTCCAGGTGGTCCTGGGACAGGTTGGTGAAGATCGCCACCTCGTAGTGGGCGCCGCCGACCCGGCCCTGGTCGAGCGCGTGGCTGGAGACCTCCATGGCCGCCGCGCCCACCCCGCGCTCGCGCATCGCGGCGAACAGCGCGTGCAGGTCGGTGGACTCGGGGGTGGTCAGCGCGGCGGGCACCCGCTCGTCGCCGATCCGCACCTCCACGGTGCCGATCACGGCGGTGTCCACCCCGGCCGCGCGCAGCCCCGCCTCCAGCAGGTACACGGTGGTGGTCTTGCCGCTGGTGCCGGTGACGCCGATGAGGGCCAGGTCGCGGGCCGGCTCCCCGTACACCCAGGCGGCGGCCTGGCCGAGCCGGGCCCGCACGTCGTCGACCACGAGCACGGGCAGTCCGGCGGCGGCGGCCCGGTCGCGTCCGGCGGGGTCGGTGAGGATCGCCGCCGCGCCCGCGGCGGCGGCCTGCCGGGCGAAGTCGGCGCCGTGCGCGCGGGCGCCGGGCAGCGCCGCGTACAGGTCGCCCGGCAGCACCCGCCGGGAGTCGTGGGTGATGCCGGTCACCGACACTCCCGCCGGGTCCCGGCCGTCCCCGGCGTCCGCGACCCCCAGCAGCGCCGCCAGCCCGGACAGCGGCCGGGCCGGAGTGGTCGTCGGGCGCATGGCGTGTCTTTCGGTACGGGACGTTCGGGCGGACGTCTGGACGGACGTTCGGGCGGACGAAGGTGCCGATGCTGAACTCACGGCGAGAGAGGGTACTCGCTGCGGTCAGTCCCGGGCGTAGATCTTGACGGTCGGCGGTTTGCTTCCCGTCGGCGGAATCTTCCGGGTCTGCAGCGCGAAGCTCATCACGTCCCTGAACACCGGCGCGGCCGCATCGCCACCATAGTGGCTTCCCCGCCGCGGGTCCTGCAGGACCACCTGAACGACCAACTGAGGGTCGTCGGCGGGCGCGAATCCGGCAAAGGAGGCGGTGTAGCCGCCGCCCCGGTAACATCCGCAGGCGGGGTTGACGATCTCCGCGGTGCCGGTCTTGCCCGCCACCCGGTAGCCCTTGATGCGCGCCTTGGGGGCGGTGCCCTCCTTGGACGTGACGCCCTCCAGCATGTCGCGCAGCTTGCGGGCGGTGTCGGCGCTGATCACCTGGCGGCGTTCGGGCGCCGCCGCCGGGGTGAACGAGCCGTCGCCGCCGGTGCTGCCCAGGATCAGGTTGGGGGCGACCCGGACGCCGCCGTTGGCGATGGTGGCGTAGACGCTGGCCATCTGCAGCGCGTTCACCGACACCGTCTGCCCGAACGAGATCGGGTAGCGGTCGGTGCCCGACCACTTGCTCGGCGGGCTGAGCTGCCCGGGGGTCTCGCCCGGCAGCCCGATGTCGGTCTTCTCCCCGAACCCGAAGGCGCGCAGGAACTGGTAGAGCGTCTGCTGGGAGATCCGCTCGCTGGCCAGGATGGTGCCGACGTTGCTGGAGGTGGCCAGCACGCCGGCGAACGTCAGCCGCTGCGTGGGGTGGTGGTGCGAGTCGTGGAACGTCCGGTCGTACCTGGTGATGCTGTAGGGCACGGTGAACGGCGTGTCCGGCGTGACGCCGCCCTTCTCCATGACGGCGGCCGCGGTGATCACCTTGTTGGTGCTGCCGGGCTCGTAGGCCTCCCGGACGATGGGGCTGTTCCAGTGCTTCTGCGACGAGCGGCCGTACTCGTTGGGGTCGTAGCCGGGCGCCGACGCCAGCGCCAGCAGCTGCCCGGTGCGCACGTCCATGACGATGACGCTGCCGTTGCGGGCGCCGGTCTCGCGCACCCGCTCCTCGATCGCCTCCTGCGCCTTGAACTGCAGGTCGCGCAGCAGCGTCAGGCGCAGCCCGCGGCCGGGCACCGAGGGCCGCTTCTGGGCCTCGCCCATGGGGATGTGCTGGCCCTCGGGGCTGATCTCCACCTTCTGCCACCCGGGCCGGCCGGCCAGCTGCTTGTTCATGGAGTACTCCAGCCCGGCGCCGCCCTCGCCCTCGGCGTTGACGAACCCGATGACGCCCGCGGCCAGGTCGTCGTTGGGGTACTCGCGCCGGTACTCCGGCTTCGTGCCGATGCCGGGCAGCTTCTCGGCGAGGACCAGCCGGGCCCGGTCGGGCCGCACCCCGTGCGCCAGGTACTCGAACCGGCTGCCCGGCTTGCTGATCACCTTCATGACGTCCGCCGGGTCCAGGCCCAGCATCGGCGCCAGCGTGGACACCACCTTCTGCCGGTCCTTGGGCTCGATCATGAGGGGGTCGGCGAAGACGGCGCGCGCCTCGACGGTCATGGCCAGCGCGTTGCCCTGGGCGTCGGTGATGTCGCCGCGCACCGCCGGCAGCTCGATGTCCTGGAGCCGCTGCCGCTTGGCCCGTTCGGTGTAGGCGGCCGACTCGATCGTCTGCAGCTGCACCAGCCGCCCGGCGAACAGCGACAGCACGAACGCCACCACCAGCAGCCCCGCGTTCAGCCGCTTGATCGGGTCGCGGCGGTGGAACGGGATGCGCGGCCGGGGCCGTTTCGGCGGACGCGGCGGCCCCGGCGGCCTGCCGCCCTTCCTGGGCCGTGCCGCGCCGTCGGCCTTGGGCGCGCCCTTGGCGGCCCCTTTGGCGGCCCCCTTTGCGGTGCCCTTGGGCACGCTTTTGGAGGACGGACGCGTCGTCCTGGTCGCCGTCCTGGCCGCGGGCTTGGCCGGCTTGGTGGTCTTGCCGCCCGGCTCCCTGTCCTTGTTCCTGTCGCGGGGAGGCGTGCGCTTGGGGACGGCGTCGCCCGGCTCGCCCTTGCGGGGCGGCGGCACGGCGGCTCCGCGCGCCGGGCGCCGGGGCGTGCCCGCCGATCCGCCCGCACCCGGTGCCTTCGGCGCGCCGCCCGCCGGGCGCCCGGACGCGCGCGCCCCGCCCGGGCCGCTCTTCTCGCTCCTGTCCTCCGGGCGCGCCCCCGACCCGCGGGAACCGCGTCCCTGCGGGCCGCCCCGGCGGCCGGGCGGCGGCCCCGCCGTACCGCGTCCCGGCCGAGCCGTCACCGCGTCACTCCCTCGGCGTGCCCCGTGCTCACGGCGCCCCGGTGGGCTCGCCGGGCCGCTGCGCGGACGGCTGCCGCATCTGCCCGTTCTGCGTCTGGCCGGTGCCGCCCTGGTCGCCGGCGGCGCCCGTGCCGGGGGCGGTCGGCACGCCCTCGCCCGGCACCACGGCGCCGGGGATGCCGACCACGCCCGCGGCGCCCGCGGTGGCGGCCGCGGCGTGCGGCACCGGACGCACCGGCCCGCCGATCACCCGGCCGGTGGGCTCGTCGAGGTAGGCGACCTGCGTGGGCCGCACCATGCCGAGCGCCTCGGCCCGCTGCGCCAGGATCGCGGGCGACTCCTCGCGCGCGATGTCCTCCTGCAGCGCCTGCTTCTGCTGGGCGAGCATCTTGTTGTTCTTCTGCAGCCGGGTCAGGGTGAACGCGTCCTCGGCCAGCACCGTGTTCAGCAGCAGCAGGCTCACCAGCGCCCCGCCCAGCAGCCCGACGATCAGCAGCACGAACGGCGTGCGCGGCGGCGCCGTGCTCCGCCGGGCGGCGGGACGCGGGGCGGCGGCCGGGGC
>NZ_BAAAZG010000072.1:0-12121 GCF_039536785.1 Actinomadura miaoliensis | reverse complement strand
TAAGCTCTTCAGCGCCGATGGTACTGCATGGGAGACTGTGTGGGAGAGTAGGACGCCGCCGGACATTCTTTTGGTCGAGGGCCGCCTCGGTAACGAGGTCGGCCCTCGACGCATGTCTGGACCTGCCAAAATAGAGTACGAGGGTCCACCGAACATCGAGAAACTGTGACGGACGGGATGAGCGCGGAAGAGGACGGCCGCGGCGGCGACGACCGCCGGCGGCGCGACGAGCGGCAGCGCAGGAACGGGGGACGGGGAACGCCTGCCGGTCGTGGGGGCAAGCCTCGCGGCACCGGGGGACCGGGGCAACGCAAGGGCGGCGGTTTCGCGTCACGCGATGACTCTGGGCGGGGCGGCCGTCCAGCGACGGGATCTCGTCCGGGCCGATCGGGCTCGGGTGGCGGCTGGAAAGATCGTCCGGCACGTGACCGGCAGGACAGGCCCCAGGACAGGCGGGACGAACGCGCGGGCGATCGACCGTTCAGGCGGTCCTCGGATCGTCCCCGACCCGCGGGCGAGAGGCGCGACGAACAGCGCGCCGACGTTCGCCGGAGCCCGCGCGATGAGGAGAGGCGCTCCGGACGTCCATTCGGCACTGGCTCGGGCAAGGACCAGGAGGAGCGGCGCACAGGACGTCCTGCCGCCTCCCGTCGATTCGACGCCCAGCGCGGCAAGGGCCGCTTCGGCGACCGCGACCAGGCTCGGGACCAGGCTCGTGGCCGGGACCGCGACCGTGATGCCGTTCGCGACCGGGACCGGGACCGGGACCGAGGTCGCGACCGTGACCGCGGCTTCGACAGAGATCGTGAGCGCGGGCGCGATCGCTACCAGGATCGTGGGCGCGACCGCTATCAGGATCGTGAGCGCGGGCGCGACCAGTACCAGGACCGTGGACGTGAGCGCTACCAGGACCGTGGGCGTGACCGGTACCAGGACCGTGGGCGCGAGCGCTACCAGGACCGTGGGCGTGACCAGTACCAGGACCGTGAGCGTGGACGCGACCAGTACCAGGACCGTGGGCGCGAGCGCTACCAGGATCGTGAGCGTGGACGCGATCGGTACCAGGACCGTGGGCGCACCGCCGACAGGCGGCGGGGCGCACCCGGTGCGCAAAGGCAGAACAGGGCCGGCGGACGCCCCTACGGCCCGTCCCGTGACAAGTTCGCGCGCCGTGAGGCCGCCCCCGGACGCGAAGACCACACGCCCAAGTACGACGAGCCGACGGTGCCGGAGGACGTCACGGGCGGTGAACTGGACGCAGAGGTGCGCGCCGAACTGCGTGCCCTGCCGAAGGATCTCGCCGGACGAGTGTCCCGGCACCTGGTGATGGCGGGACGCCTCTCCGAGGACGACCCGCAGACCTCCTACCTCCACGCCAAGGCCGCCCGACGGCTGGCCTCCCGCGTCGGGATCGTCCGGGAGGCCGCAGGGCTTTCCGCCTACCGCGCGGGAGAGTGGTCCGAGGCGCTTGCGGAGTTGCGTGCGGCGCGCCGGCTGGGGACGGGGGGCGACGCCTACCTTCCCGTCATGGCCGACTGCGAGCGGGGTCTGGGACGGCCCGAGCGCGCGCTCGACCTCATCAAGTCCGCCGAGGCGGAACGGCTCGACCAGGCCGGCAGGATCGAGCTGCGCATCGTGGAGTCGGGGGCGCGGCGGGACCTGGAGCAGTACGAGGCGGCGGTCGTCGCCCTCCAGGTGCCCGAGTTGAAGGATCGCCGGTTGCGTCCTTGGTCGGCGCGTCTGTTCTACGCGTACGCCGACGCGCTCGAGGCCGCGGGGCGTCGCGACGAGGCGAGCGACTGGTTCGCCCGCGCCGCGGCGGCCGACCGTGACGGGGAGACCGACGCGGCCGAGCGTTACGCGGAGCTCGAGGGCCTCCACATCATCGACACCGAGGAGGACGAGGAGGCCGGAGCGGAGTTCCTGGACCACGCGGAGGCGCCGCCGTCGACGACCGGCGAGGAGCCGGCGGAGGCCCCCGAGGCCGACGAGGCCGACGCACCGGCGACGGCCGGCGAGGCCGAAGCGGCCGACGAGCCCCGCGGTCCTGTCGTCCTCGATGCTCCGGAGATCTCCGTGGTGTTCCAGGAGCCCGTGGCCGCCGAGGCGACGTCCGCGACGTCGACGGACACCGCCGCCGCGAATGACGCGACGCACGACCGCGATCGTCCAGCACCGGCCGAGGCGGACGACGAGGCGCCTGAGATATCGGTGGTGTTCCGGGAGCCGGTCGTGCAGCCGGAGGACCGTGACGGCGCATCAGAGGGCCCGGAGGGCCCTGTGGACGGCGCGGAGGCCGCGGAGAACGGCGAGGGCCTGGCGGAGGGCCGTGGAGAGGAGCGGAACGGGTCCGCCGGCTGAGCGGACCCCGCCCGAAATCTTGACGGTTGCCGCGCTTCGCGCGATGTTCACGGGACCGTGGTCGTTCGGGGGCGCCGGTGCCATATGCCGGTGGTCGACTCCACGTGATCGTGAACGAGCGTGTGAGGAGCGCCATGCCGACGACAGGGCCAAGCCGACGTACCTTCCTACGTACGACCGCCGTCGCGGGCGGCACGGCCGCGTTCTCCGGGGCACTGTGGCAGCAGGCGTTCGCCTCAGGGCCGGCGCAGCCGGGGCCCGGCCCGTACGGGCCGTTGCTGGCGGCGGACGGTAACGGCATCCAGCTGCCCCAGGGATTCACCAGCCGCGTCATCGCCCGGTCGCTGCGACGCGTGGAGGGCACCCGGTACACCTGGCATCCCGCGCCGGACGGTGGGGCGTGCTTCCCGGACGGCAACGGGTGGATCTATGTGAGCAACTCCGAGGTCCCCCTTGTCGGGGGCGTGTCGGCCGTACGGTTCGACGCGACGGGAAAAGTCGTCTCGGCGTACCGCATCCTTAACGGCACGACGCTGAACTGTGCCGGCGGAGCGACCCCCTGGGGGACGTGGCTGTCGTGCGAGGAACACGATCTCGGACTGGTGTACGAGACCGACCCCAGGGGTGAGCGTTCGGCCCAAGCGCGCGCGGCCATGGGGCGTTTCAAGCACGAGGCCGCCGCGTGCGACCCGGACCGTCAGGTCGTCTATCTCACTGAAGACCAGCCGGACGGCTGCTTCTACCGGTTCCGGCCCTCGACCTGGGGGGACCTGTCGGCAGGGACACTGGACGTCCTCGTCGGCTCCGGCACGGGTGCGGTCACCTGGGCGCGGGTGCCCAACCCGGAGATCTGGCTGACGCCGACCCGGAACCAGGTGTCGGGCGCCATGCGCTTCAACGGAGGCGAAGGCTGTTACTACACCGGCGGTGTCTGCTACTTCACCACCAAGGGGGACAACCGGGTGTGGGCGTACGACGCCGCTACCGGACGGCTGGACCTGGCCTACGACGACGACCTTGTCACCACCGGTGAGCCCCCACTCGCGGGCGTGGACAACATCACCGGGACGCGCTCCGGAGATCTGTACGTGGCCGAGGACGGCGACAACATGGAGATCAACGTGATCACACCCGACGGTGTGGTCGCCCCGTTCCTGCGCGTTCTCGGCCATGACGAGTCCGAGATCACCGGGCCGGCGTTCTCGCCCGACGGCAGCCGCCTGTACTTCTCGTCCCAGCGGGGGACGAGCGGCTTCGCGGCGGGGACGGACGGCTGCACCTACGAGGTCACCGGGCCGTTCCGCCGCTGACTCCGTCGGCCGCGCCGCCCGTCCCTCTGCCACGATCAAGCGGAACCTTACAACGTCAAGGCGCCCGCCTCGGTACCGATCATCTCAACGCGTCCCGGACTCGCCGAGGGAATGCATGATGCCCGCGACGTTGCTCTCGATCCCGTTCAGCACCTCGTACTTGGCCGCGAGCTCGGGATCGACGTCGGACCGGGTGAGGGCGTAACGCTCGTTGGTGCGGTCGCGGACCATGGCGACGGCGTGGTCGAGGTCCAGTCCCTGGTCGCGCGCGTCCCGCACTGTGTCGACCCAGACGCGGAGTTCTTCGGCGGAGCGCTCCAGCGTTTCCGTCACGTCCGAGACGGGGCCGTAGTGGGCGAAGAGCAGCCGCTGTGGCCCCAGGGCCTGGAACTTGCGCAGTGAGGCCAGCGCCGTGTCCAGGTCGAAGTCAGGGGGAGGCGTGGCGGGCCGCACATCCTTCGTCTCGGGGATGTAGACGCCGGCCGCGTCCCCCACGTAGAGGTCGCCGGTCTGCGAGTCGATCAGCCCCACGTGGTGCTTGGCGTGCCCGGGGGAGTAGTGCGATTCCAGCCTCCGCCCGCCCCCAAGGTCGATCATCCCGGTGTCCTCGACGGCGCGGATGCGCTCGGCCTCCGTGGGCTTGAGTTCCCCGAACAGCGTGTCGAGCCGCTCCCCGTACACCATGCGCGCGCTGCGCATCAGCCGCTCGGGCGACGCCAGGTGCCGCGCGCCCTTCTCGTGGACGACGACCTCGGCGTCGGGGTACATCCTCGCGATGTCCCCGACCCCGCCCGCGTGGTCGAGATGGATGTGCGTGACGACCACGGTCGCCAGGTCGGACGGTCCGACCCCGAGTTCGTCCAGCGCCCGCCGCACCACCGGCGCCGACCCGGCGGTCCCCGGCTCCACCAGGCACGGCCGGTCGGACAGGATCAGATAACCCGCGGTGATGCCCGCGTATCCCGCCATCCGCGTGTCGATCTCGTAGACGTCGCCGCCCAGCGGCGTGATCGTGGTGTCCATTGGACGATCATCGCTCCGCATCGGCCCGGTTATCCACAGTTCGGGCCCGGCCTTTCGCCCGCGGTCCCCGCTGCCGGATCGTTGAGGGGACGGAAGGAGGCGGTGATGCACGTCAACTGCGTGATCCTGTGCGGCAGGCTGGCCGACGACCCCGTCCGGCGTCCGCTGACGGCTGGGGGCATGGTCGTCTCGTGGCGGCTGGTCGTGGACCGTCCACGCGCCCCGGGAGCCCGCCGTGTGGTCGACACGATCACCTGCGCGGCGTTCGACGCCCGCGTCCGCGACGACTCGGCCACCTGGCGCCGCGACGATCTCGTCAAGGTGCACGGCTCGTTACGGCGCCGCTTCTGGCGCGCCGGGGACCTGCGACTGGGCCGTCATGAGGTCGAGGTCCACGAGGCCACCCTGGTGGCCGTGGACCGGCCGCCCCCTGACGCTGGCCACGAATGCCCAGCTCATTGCCGGGCAGGGCCCCCTCCGAGAGGAGGCGACATGAGGCTCCACGACGTGGAACACATCAGGGAGCTGCTGGGCGACCTGGCGTTCCCGGCCGACAAGGACGAGATCGTCGAGCACGCCCGCCGCCACGGCGCCGACGAGTCCGAGGTCAAGGCGTTGTCGGCTCTCCCGCTCGGCGACTACGACGGCGTCCACGAGGTGCTCCGCTCGGTCCCCGTCGAGCCGTCCCCCGACCGGACCGAATCGGAGAAGACCTACCAGCGACGCCACCACACCAAGCCCGGCCTGGCCGAGCACATGACCGACACCGAACGCCCACCCATAGAGGAGGAACTCCGCGAAGACTGACCCCACCCACCCCGCAGAAGCAGCCCACAGGAACCGACTTCTCCTAACACCTGCGAACGCACGGGTGCCCAAACGCCAGAGCCCAAGTGACCAGCCGCCGCAACAAATCCCAAGCCGCCCCAAACCAACGCACGCCCCGACCACACCACACCGACCACACCGCCGGTGCCACACCGCCCGGGCCGCACAGGCCGAGCCGTACCAACCGGCCCGGTGCCACGTCGGGGCGGGCCGCACCGGCGGCGACAGGCGGCGTCGGGCCAGGCCACGCCGGGTCAGTTGTCCCCGGGCTGTTCCAGCCGGGCCGCACCGACCGATCGATCCGTGCTGAGAGTGCCGCGCTCACCGCGTCGTGTAACGCCGCGCCGCGCCGACCGGGCTGTACTCGCCGGGCCGTATCAGTCGGACCGGGCCGTGTGCTGCCATGCCAGGGCGGGCCGCACCGACGCGCGCCTGGCGGCGTTGGGCCCGGCGACGTTGGTCAGTTGTCCCTGGGCTGTTCCAGCCGGGCCGCACCGACCGATCGATCCGTGCTGAGAGTGCCGCGCTCACCGCGTCGTGCAGCGCCGCGCCGCGCACCGACCGCGCTGCACTGGCCGAGCCGTATCAGCCGGCCCGGTGCCATGTCGGGTCGGGTCGCACCGGCGGCGACAGGCCGCGTTGGGCCCGGCGACGTTGGGGCAGACGTACGGGTTGTTCTGTGGCGGTCACTCTACGTGCCACGTATTCGGCGTGGTCAGGGCTCAGTGGAGGAGGCGGAGGACGAGGCCGGTGCGGGGTTTGGGGCCGAAGGAGGTTGATTTGCGGGGGACCCGTTCGCCCTCGCCGGCGACGGCGAGGACGTCCTCGACCTTGAGCGGGTTGAGGATCACGGCGGTGCCGCCGGTGCGGCGGGCCCGGTCGAGCGCGGCCGCGGGATCGTGGTGCACCACTTCGACGCTGCGTTCGTTCTCGGGGACGTGCCAGGCCTCCTCGATGAGGAGGCGATCGAGGACGGCGGTGTCGAGACTGCGCCAGCGCGGGGAGTGGCCGCAGGACATCGCCTCGCTGAGGCGGCGCGGGTCGGGGGCGGTCAGCAGATGCGGCCGGTCTCCGCCGCCGAGCAGGTAGGCGGGGCGCGGTGCGTCGGCCAGGCGGGCGACGGCCTCGTCGAGGTCTGGCGGCAGGGGCGTGACCTGGAAGAACCTCGCGGCGCGGTCCACGGCGACGTGCGGCGGCAGGTTCGGCAGGACGCGGTGGATGGCGCTCAGGTACGGGGGGTAGCGGGTCGAGTCGACCAGGAGGGCGAGGCCGTGGTCCCACGGCCCGGGGCCGTCGCCCGCGGCGTGGTGACGGGCCTGCAGAGTGCGGTACGCGGCGTACCGGTGGTGGCCGTCGGCGATCAGCGCCCGCCGGGGCCGCAGGTCGGCGGCGATCCGGGCGTGCAGGTGCGGTTCGGTGACGCGCCACAGGCGGTGCTCGAGGCCGTCGTCGGTGCGGACGGACAGCAGGGGAGTGCCGTCTGCGGTCTCGTCGACGATGTCGGCGGTGTCGCCGTCGCCCTCGTACACCAGGAAGATCGGTTCCAGGTCGGCCTGGACGGCGGTCATCAGAGCCAGGCGGTTGCGGACCGGTCCCGGGTAGACGTTCTCGTGGGGGAGCACCACCCGGTCCGCCTCCGCACGGAGGGCGAGGGCGCCGATGAGCCCCCGCTGCACGACCTTGCGGGCGTCCGCGACCTCGTAGACGTACAGGGACGGCTCGGGGTCGGTCGTGAGCGCGCCTTGGGCCAGCCATTCGTGCAGCGTGTCGCGGGCCTGTTCCGGGGTGGGCGGCAGGATCAGCCGGACGATGTTGTACCCGCCGCTGGCCAGCAGCCGCCGCACCTCCGCGGCGTCGATCAGGTCGTACGGCGGGGTGGTCACCGTCGCCAGGTCGCCGACGACCTCCGGGGCGAACCGCACTCCGCGGAACGGAGCCAGCTCCAGGCCGCCGCCGGAGGGCGGCTCCGCGGTGCCGAAGACGCGGGCGCTGAATTCCTCGGCGTCCAGTCCGGAGGGGAGATCGTCGTTCACCGTGGGCATGCTAATCCGCGAGCGGTGCTTCGTCCGTGCCCGGGTACGGTCGTAGGACCCGGAGTCCGAGGGGAGGTCCATATGAGTGTTCAAGGACCGGGACGGCCGGACGATTCCCCGCAGGACGCTCCCGGCGACGATCCCGGCGGCCCGGACGGCGGCGTGTACGAGTGGTACACGCGTGGTCTGAGCCTGCTCAGGTCGGGGAGCGCCGCGGCTGCCCTGCAGTTGCTCTCGCGGGCCGCGGACGCCGAGCCGTCCTCGCGCAGCATCCGGGAGGCACTGGCCCGCGCACAGTTCGGGGCGCGGCGTTACGGCGACGCCGCCGACAGCTTCCGCTGGATCGTCGAGGCCGACCCCGCCGAGGACTACGCGTTGTTCGGCCTGGGGCTGTCGCTCAGCCGCCTCGGGGACTTCGAGGGCGCGGTGGAGTACCTGGCGCTCGCGGTCGCCATGCGGCCCGACAACAGGGACTATGCCAACGCGCTGCGCCATGCCCGGGCCACCCTCGCGTCCCGCAGGTGACCGGCCCGTACCATCGGGCTGGGACCGTCCGAGCGGAAGGGACGCGATGAAGGGCTGTGACAGGCCGCTGTGCGAGGCGTACGACGTCGCACTGCTCGACCTTGACGGCGTGGTCTACATCGGGCAGCGCCCGGTGCCTGCCGCCGCCGACTCCCTGGCCAAGGCGCGCGCCGCCGGCCAGCGGCTGGCGTTCGTGACCAACAACGCCTCCCGTACACCCTCGGCGGTCGCCGCGCTGCTGACCGAGGTGGGGGTTCCGGCCGAGGCGGAGGACGTGGTGACGTCGGCGCAGGCCGCCGCGCGGTTGCTGGCCGAACGGCTGCCGAGCGGTTCGGCGGTGCTCGTCGTCGGCGGCATGGGCCTGAGGCACGCGCTGTACGCCCAGGGGCTCCGTCCGGTGTCGTCCGCCTCCGAACGACCGGCCGCGGTCGTGCAGGGCTTCGACCCGCGGTTGTCGTACGACCTCATGACCGAGGGCGCCCGTGCCGTACGTGACGGCGCGTTGTTCGTCGCGTCCAACGGCGACCTGACCATCCCCGGGGGCGTCCGTGGGCAGCAGCCGGGGAACGGCGCGCTGATGCAGGTCATCCGGGCCGCGACCGGGGTGGACCCCATCGTGACGGGTAAGCCGGAGCGTCCCCTGCACCGCGAGTCGATCCTGCGCACCCGCGCGCAGCGGCCGCTGGTGGTGGGTGATCGGCTCGACACCGACATCGAGGGCGCCCACAACGGAGGCGCCGACAGTCTGCTGGTTCTGACCGGGGTGACGGACCCGCTGACCGCCCTCACCGCGCCGCCCCACCACCGCCCCACCTATCTGGCACCGGACCTGACCGGCCTGCTCGTCCCCCAACCACACGTGCGGACTTCCGGCGATCGTTTCGAGTGCGCCGGGTGGACCGCCCGATGGACGGACGACGTCATCGAACTGACCGGCGACGGCGACCCCTACGACGGCCTACGCGCCCTGGCAGCCGCCGCCTGGCACGACGAGCAGCCTGCCGCCCCGAAGTCCGTCGCTGCCGCGCTCGACCACCTGTCTCTGGACTGACCCCCACAGCGCCCAGTGGTGCGCGCGGCGCTGTTCGTCGGCGTCCGTGCCCGTGCCGGGCAGGCGACCTTGCCCGCCTACTGGTCGTCCCACCGGCCCCAGGGAGGTCTCCAGGGGGCGAGGAGGGCGCGGGGGCCGGTCTGCGGCCACCAGCAGTACGAACACCTACGTGTGTCTGCGTTGAATCGGGGGGCGGTTGGCCGTTGCTTGGCGCGATGAGCAGCCGGCCAGTCCGAAGTCCGTCGCTGCCGCGCTCGACCGTACTGTCTTTGGACTGACCGCCCACAGCGCCCTGCGAAGGTTTCCGGGCCCCATGTCCGTCGGTGTTGTCGGCGTCGCCGCCGGGTGCAGGCAGAAGCTCGCCGAGCTCTTTGGGGTCGCCGAGCCGGGGCCGGGTTAAGGGCCGGGTTGGGGGTGGGGCCGGGTGGCGTGGTGGTGTCCGCGCCTAGGCCAGCCCGGCGACCTTGCGGCCGGCTGGTCTTCCCGCCCGCCCCGGGAGGCCTCCAAGGGGCGAGGATGGCTCGGGGGCGGTCTGCGGCCACCAGCAGTACGAACACCTACTTGTGTCCGCGTTGAATGGGTGGCGCGGTGGCCGCTGGCCTCGCCTGGGTGCCCGGCGGGCCACCCGAGCTCTCCGCCACTCCGAACTGAAATGCCTGGCGGTGACGTAAGCCGTGCTCGGGTTCACATTCGGAGCCCACTGGCTGTGTCACGTCCACGCCCACCTGGGACAAGTCATTCGTCCTAGGTGGGGACCGTTGGTCTGGCGGTGCCTGGTTGAAAAGTTGATGGGTCGTTGGGGTGTTTGTGTGGGTAGAGACGGAAGGGGCCTGGTTTGTTCGCGTGAGGGCTACTGATCGTTCGTCTTGGGCTCACTCGGCGCACCCTGGGGCGGCGCACCGTGTCCCGCGGGCCGTGCGGCCCGCCAGGACGGAAGGGATGCGAGACACCTATGACCAGATGGCGCCGTGTCGTCCTCGGGGCGACGCTGTCGGGCGCGCTCGCGGTGACGGCGGCAGGGACCGCGCAGGCCGCCACCACCGTGGCGCCCGTGACGGGGGTCACCAAGGCCGGACCGGTACACCGGACGTTCGATCTGCAGGCCCACCGGGGCGGGCTGGGGCTGGTGGTGGAGAGCACGCTGACCGCCTTCGCCAACGCCCTGCGGCTCGGTGTGAGCACGTTGGAACTCGACGTGCAGATCACCGAGGACGGGCAGGCCGTGGTGACCCACGACCGCCGGGTCGACGGGCGCAAGTGCCAGGACACGGGGCCGGCCGCACCGGGCGACCCCGAATACCCCTACGTCGGCAAGTACGTCAACACGCTGACGCTCAAGCAGGTCCGCACCCTGGACTGCGGTTCGCGGACGCTGCCGGAGTTCCCGGGGCAGCGGGCCGAGCCCAGGGCCAGGATGCCGTTGCTGAGCGAGGTGTTCGGGCTCGTCCACCGGTACCGCGCGTACGGCGTGAAGCTGAACGTCGAGACCAAGGTTGAGGCGGGGGCGCCCAGCGAGACTGCACCGCGCGAGCAGTTCGTGCGGGTCACCGCGCGTGAGGTGCGGCGCGCGCGGATGGTGCGGCAGGTGACGATCCAGAGCTTCGACTGGGGCGCGCTGATGCGGATGCGCCAGGTCGAGCCGAGGCTGCCGCTGGTCGCGCTGACCAACTACGACTTCCTGCAGGTGGGGCAGCCCGGCAGGTCGCCGTGGCTGGGCGGCATCGACATCGACGACTTCGGCGGCGACCCGCTGCGGGCGGTCAAATCGTTCGGCGCGTCGGCGTTCTCTCCCGTGCACGGCTTCCCGCAGAACGGCAAGGTCACCGACCCCGGTTACCGTCCGTACGTCACCAAGACGATGGTGGACGAGGCGCACCTGCTGGGCCTCAAGGTGATCCCCTGGACCGTGGACGACCAGGCGACCATGAACAAGCTCATCGACGACGGCGTGGACGGCATCATCACCGACTATCCCGACCGGCTGCGCGCCGTCATGGCCGAGCGCGGCTTCAGGCTGCCGCGGGCGTACAAGGAGCACAAGGAGCACAAGGAGCTTTCGCGGGCCTCGTGAGGGTGCCGCAGGCCTCGGCCGGGCCCCGCCGCCCACCCGGCGGCGGGGCCTCACAGCAGTTTGCGCAGGCGCAGCAGGTCGAACAGGCTCGCCTCCACCTTCAGCCGTCCGCTGGTGAACGCGCGGGCGGGGTGCAGTTCGTCGTTGGCGAGCGCCACGAGGTCGTCGCTGCGCACCGTGATCCGCACCTGGGCGGCCTTGGGGTCGTCGGTGGGCTCGAAGGGATCCAGGCCGCCGGCGTGGATCCGGGAGCGGTAGGCCAGCCTCAGGTCGGGAATGCGGCAGCTGATCGTGCGTTCGACGACGTGCTCGGCGAGCTGGTCCTCGTCCACCTCGGCCAGCCGCTCGGTGATACGCCCGAGGGCCGCGCGGCAGTCCTCCTCGTTCGCCATGGTCAGGCCGTTCCCCGTTCGGTCGACAACGATGTCGTGAAGGGACGGTAGCGTTCTGACAGAGCCGGAGGCGACCCGCGGTGCGCGGTCGGGGTCTTCTTGGAGGTTACAGGTGATGTCTGGCGAGGCCGTGGGGGAGCCCGTGGAGCCGTCGGACCGGGCCGGTCATGCCGCGCCCGAGAACCCGCCTGCCCGGCCCGAGACGCCGAGCGGCCCCGCGGTGCCGGCCCAGGGCGGCCCCGCCGTGCCGGCCCAGGGCGGAGCCGCCGGGGCGCGGACGGGCGTGGCCGAGGCGGTCGTGCCCGCCGGGCCGCCGCCGGAGCCGACCGGCGATCCGCGCGTCGACCTGGTGCTGGAGCGGTTCGCGGAGCTGGGCGGTACGCCGGTGTCGCGCCATGTGGCGGTGTTCCAGGACGTTCACCAGCGGCTGCAGGATCTGCTCGCGTCGGCCGACGAGCCGGAGGACGCCGGGCCGCCGGTGCCGCGTCCCCCGGGGCCGCGGCCGCCGATGCCCACGCCGCCGGCGG
>NZ_BAAAZG010000071.1:10475-29125 GCF_039536785.1 Actinomadura miaoliensis | reverse complement strand
CGCGCGGCGGCACCGCGGCGCGGCGCCGGGCGGCGGCACGCGCGGTACGCGGGTACGGGGTACGCGGGGCACGTCACGGTACGACACCGGGGCGACGCCGGGCGCGGTCAGGAGTTGCGGAACTGGTTGGGGTCGGAGACCGGAACGCCCTGGATCGGCTCGCCGGAGGGCAGCGAACGCCGGGGGGCGGCGGCACCGTCGGCGGCGGCCTCGCGCTCCAGGCGGGCGGCCTCCTCGCGCAGCCGGGCGGCCTCCTGGCGCGGGTCGTTCTGCGGCGTCTGCGACGCGGCGGCGGGCTGGGCGGCGTTGTCGTCGTCGTCGCGCAGCCCCTTGGTCTCGGCCTTCAGGATGCGCGCCGACTTACCCAGCGAACGGGCCAGCTGGGGCAGCTTGGCCGAGCCGAACAGCAGCAGGACGACCACGAGAACGATCAGGATCTCGCTGGTGCCGAAATTACCCATGACATTCCTCTTCAGCAGGTCTACTCACGACGATCGTACGCCGTCCTCGCGGCGCCGCGCCTCCCCCCGGGGAGCCGTCTCCTGCAGGATCCGCAGTTCCTCGTTGAGCGCCGAGTGCCGCGGGGCCAGCCGCCGCCGGGTGCGGTCCAGTTCCCGGCCCAGGCGGCGGACCCCCAGGTAGACCTTGAACGCGCACACCGCGAGCACGGCCAGGCCCGCGAAGCCCAGCGCCACCGACGCACCGACCCATCCCACGTCCGCCACCGTAACCGACGTCCTCCACCACTGTCGTCATCCGGACCGGTCCGCGCGGCACCGTCACGTGATGTTCACACAGACGTCGTATCACCACGAAACAGTGCAAACAACACCTGGAATGGGCGCCGCGCCGCCCACGTTCCCCCCGGCACCGCCGTGGTGCCGCCGCACGCGCCCCCGAGAACGCCGCCGAGAGCACCGCAGAAGGCACCGCCGAAAGCGCCGTCACGGGGTCCCGCTCACGCGTGCCCGTACAGCGCCAGGGCGCGGGAGGCGTCGTCGCGGACCTCGGCGGCCAGCTCCACGGGCTCCACCACGCGGCCCTGGTCGCCCAGGCGCAGCGCCAGGCCCCGCACCCAGCGGGTGTCGGAGGTGCGCAGCACCACCTCCAGCCGCCCCTCCCCCAGTTCCCGGACGCTCTCGCACGGGTAGTAGTCGGCGACCCAGCGGCCCTGCGCGGTCAGCTCCAGGGTGACCACGACGTCGTCGGGCGAGGGCCGGTACAGGCCGCCGGCGTCCACGTCGCGCGGCTCGGCGTCCTCGGGGACCTGCGCGGGCACCTCGTCCAGCACCCGCAGGGACGTGATGCGGTCCAGGCGGAACAGCCGCACCGCCTCGGCGCGGCGGCACCACCCCTCCAGGTAGGTGCTGCCCTCCACCACCAGCAGCCGCATGGGGTCCACGTCGCGTTCGGTGTTCTCGTCGCGCGCGGGCACGTAGTACGCCAGGTGCACGCGCCGGCCCCGGGCGATCGCGTCGCGCAGGCGGCCCAGGTGGCCGCGCGCGTCCGGCGCGCCGCCGCCCGCGGCGACCTCCACCGCCACCTTGCTGGCCGGCGCCGCCGCCGCGCCCGCCGCGGTCTCCAGCTTGGCGATCACGCGGCTGAGCGCGTCGCGGTCGGGCAGGTCGGGGATGCCCGCCAGCATCCGCAGCGCCACCAGCAGCGCGCTGGCCTCGTCGACCTTCAGCCGCAGCGGCCGGGCGATCGACTCGGCCTCGGTGACGATGATCTCCCCGCCCTCGTAGGACAGGTCGATCGGGCAGTAGGGGTCGGGCGCGCGCAGCTCCACGCACCACAGCAGGTTCAGGTCGTCGATCAGCTGCTTCTCGGTGACGCCGAACGCCCGCGCGGCCTGGTCCAGCGCCACCGAGTCCCGGCTGATCACGTAGGGGACCAGCGCCAGCAGCCGCGCCAGCCGGTCGGTGGAGGTGGTGGCGCGGCCCGCCGTCCGGGCCGCGGGCGCCCCCGTGCTCTGCCCCGTCATCGATCACTCCCCGTCATCGGTCGCTCCCCGTCCGCTCCCCGGTCCGCTCCCCGTCCGGTCGCCGGCCGTCATCGGTCGCTGGCCGCCAGCGCCGCCTTCAGCTGCCAGATGACCGCCTCACGCAGGTCCGGCGGGTCCAGCACGACCACGTCGTCGGCGAACCGCGCCAGGTACGGCGCGAAGCGGTCGACGTCACGGAAGGTGAGGACGGCCTCGTCCCACGTCCCGTCGCCCACCGGCCGCACGTCCCGCGCCCAGCGCCGCGGCCCCTGCGCGGCGCCCGCCCGCAGCCGCACCGTGGCCGGGCGCGGCTCGCTCACCGGGTCGCCCCAGGTGAACGCGATGCGCCGCACGTCCACCCCCGGCGGGACGGTGACGCTGCCGGGCGGACCGTCGGGGACGACCTCCCCGACGATGCGGCTGAGCCGGAACACCCGCGTCTCGTCCCGGTCGCGGTCGTGCCCCACCACGTACCAGCGGCCCCGGCGGCTCACCACGCCCCACGGTTCCAGATGCCGCCGCGCCGCCCGGGTGCGCCCCACCCCCTGGTAGTCGAACGCCACGGGGCGGCCGTCGCGCACCGCCTCCCACAGCGCCGGGAACGACGGCTCGCCGGTGTCCAGCCGCGGCTCGATGCCCGGCGCGCTCGCGGTGTCGGTCTCCACCCCGGCCGCGCGCAGCTTCAGCAGCGCCCCCGACGCCGCGTCGGCCATGCTGGCGCGCTGCCATACCCGCGCCGCCAGCCCCAGCACCGCCGCCTCGTCGGGCGTCAGATGAATGTCGGGCAGCTCGTAGGCCTGCCGGGGGATCCGGTACCCGATGTCCTCCCCGCCCGCGCCGTGCTGGTCGCTGCCCACCTCCAGCGGCACCCCCAGCTCGCGCAGCTCCTCCTTGTCGCGTTCGAACATCCGCTTGAACGCCTCGTCGGAGTCGGGGTAGCCGGGCACCGCCCGGCGGATCTGCTCGGCGGTCAGATAGCGCCGCGTGGCCAGCAGGCAGACCACCAGATTGAGCAGGCGCTCGGTCTTGCGCCGCGACACTTGGCCACCACCTCGAAGTCGTGCTGCGGTCCGCTCGGCGAGCCCGCGCGTTCCCGGACGATTCCTCCGATCAGGACGCTACCGTTTCCTGCTGTGATCCGATGGCGCAAAGGCACGGTTGAAAGCGTCCGCCGGGAATGGCCGGGGGCGGTCGAGCTCGACGTGACGATCGACGGCGACGGCACCCGCCGGGCCCTGGCCTACACCGCGCTGGTGGGCAGACCACAGCCGGGCGACACCGTCCTGCTCAACACTACGGCCTTGGCGCTCGGCCTGGGCACCGGCGGCTACGCCATGGTCGTGGCCGTCCCCGACCGGCTGCCGCCCGACCCGACGGGCCCCGGCCACCTGGTCAAGGCCCGCTACACCCCGCTGCAGGCGACCGTGCTGGGCGCCGACGAGCAGGACTCCCCCCACCACGAGACGCTCCGCGAGGCCGACTCCCTGGACGGCATGCCGGTGATCGTGGCCGACCTGCACTCGGCGCTGCCGCCGATCCTGGCGGGCCTGCTGGCCGACCGGCCCGGCACCCGCGTGGTGTACGTGATGACCGACGGCGGCGCCCTGCCCGCCTGGTTCTCCATGTCGATCGCCCGGCTGCGGCAGGCCGGCGCGCTGGCCGCCACGGTCACCGTCGGGCAGGCGTTCGGCGGCGACCTGGAGACGGTCACCGTCCACACCGGGCTGCTGGCCGCCCGCCTCGTCCTGGACGCCGACGTGGCGGTCGTGGCGCAGGGGCCCGGCAACCTGGGCAGCGGCACCCGCTGGGGATTCTCCGGCGTCGCGGCGGGCGAGGCCGTCAACGCCGCCGCCGCCCTGTCGGGCCGTCCCGTGGCGTCCCTGCGCGTCAGCGAGGGCGACGCCCGTGAACGGCACCAGGGCGTGTCCCACCACAGCCTCACCGCCTACGGACGCGTCGCCCTGGCCCCCGCCGACGTCGTCGTGCCCGAACTGGGCGGGGACCTGGGGCAGCGCGTCGCGGCGCAGGCGGCGCCGCTGGGCGAACGCCACACCCTGGTGCCGGTACCGGTGGACGGCCTGCGCGACGCCCTGCGCGACGCCGAGACGGACTGGGGCGTGCGGCTGTCCACGATGGGCCGCCGCCTCGACCAGGATCTGGCCTACTTCCTGTCCGCCGCCGCCGCGGGCCGCCACGCGGCCGCCCTGCTCACCTGACCGGCCGTCAGGCCCGGGCGGGCTGCGCCCTCTCAGGGACCCCGTCGGGGGTGTAGAAGTCGCGGAACGTGAACGCGCTCGGGGACGGGCCCCGCCCGCGCAGCAGTTCCAGACGCTCCACCGCCTCCTCCACCGTGGGGATGTAACCGGCGGGCACCCACCACAGCACCTGGTAGGCGTCGACGTGCCGCCGGAACCACTCACGGCGGCGGCGCAGCACCTCCAGGTGGGCGCTGCGGTAGACGAAGTCCCACAGCGCCTCCCGCGACTCCCACACCGAGAAGTTGATGATCACGTCGTCGCCGACGGGACGCACGCCGGTGGCGTCGTTGGCGCCCTCCTCCACCAGGCGCCACACGAAGCCGGGCGCCCCGTCGGCCAGCGCGTTGATCGGATCGAGCCGGGACACGAACTCCGCCATGCCCGGGGCGTCCAGGGGTTCGTTCAGCGTGCTCACGTTGAACTGGGCGAGATGATGGCCGGTCATGCCGGACACTCTATGTCAATCTTCGTTGTTTTTAGAAGGCCCAGACTCCTCCACCACCGTGCAGCACCACCCCGGACGCGCGTCCATCCGCACCCGCAGCCCCTCCGCGCCCTCCAGCAGCCCCTCCAGCAGCGCCAGGTTCATCCCGCACACCAACGGCGGGAACTGCTCCGAGAGCGCGTGAAACGGGCAGTTGCGCATCCGCACCGTGCCGCCCTCCTCTTGCCGCGGCTCGTATCCACGACGCGCCAGCACGGCCCTCACCGCCTCCAGACCGCCCACGGGCTCCGCACCGCGCAGCGCCCGCCCACGACGCCGGGCCGCCCGCCGCAGCTCCTCGTCCAGGCCCGCGGCCTCGGCGGTCTCGGCCAGCACCTCGGCCGCCGTCCGGTAGTCACGCGGCGGCAGCGACAACGCCCGATCCTCGGGCGACCGCCGGTACAGCTTGGCCGGACGCCCCGCCCCCGGCCCCGACCGACCCGTCAACCGCCGGCTCTCGGTCTCCAGCAGCCCCGCCTCGGCCAGCCTGTCCAGATGAAAGGCCGCCAGCGTGCGCGCCACCCCCGCCGCCTCGGCCGCCTCGTTCCGGCTCACCGGATGATCCTGCGCGGCCACGTACTCGTACAGCCGCCGCCGCAACGGATCACGCAGTGCGCCGAACGCCTCGAAGTCCTCCACCGCCCCAGTCTAAGAACAGCCGGACTTGGCGTTAGAACACCGCGGGTCAGGAAACGCCGCGGACGGGGGAACGCCGTAGGCCAGGGAACGCCGTAGGCCAGGGAACGCCGCGGGTCAGTGGACGCCTAGGAGGTCGACGACGAACACCAGCGTGTCGTTGCCCTTGATGCCGGCCTGCGCCAGCCCCTCCTTGCCGTAGCCCAGCGACGGCGGCACCACCAGCAGCAGGCGGCTGCCCACCTTCTGCCCCACCAACGCCTCGTCCCAGCCCTTCATCACCTGACCCGTACCGATCGTCACCGCGTACGGACGGCCGCTGCGCCACGACGAGTCGAAAACCCTGCCGTCCCGCCAGAACACCCCCACGTACTGCAACGCCACCAGCCGCCCCTTGGCGACCGCCGGCCCCTCCCCCTGGATCAGGCTGCGCACCTGCAACCCCTTCGGCGCCGCCACACGCGGAACCGTGATCTGCGGCGCCTGCCCCTGCGCCCCGCCCGACACACGCGGCAACCGCGGATCGTCCAGCCCCTGCGCCCGGCCCCGCGCATGCGCCGTCCTGCCGTACACGCCCCGCACGTCCAGCACGTACACCAGCGAATCGTCCGCGCCCACCTGATGCTGGGTGTCGCCCTTGTCGCCGTACCCCTCCGCAGGCGGAATCTTGGCCACCACCCGGTCACCCACCCGCGCCCCCAGCAACGCCTTGTCCAGCCCCGGCACCAGCCGCCCCGTCGGAAACGCCCCCGGCAACCCCGCGATGTAACTGTTGGCCAGCAGCTTGTTGCCGTCCTTGCTCCACCGGTACCCGACGTAGTCGGCCACCACCAGATCGCCCTTACGCGCCCCCTGCCCCTTGCCGTCCCCCTTCACCAGCGTCTTCACCGCCAGATCCGCGCTCGGCGCCCCCTTCGGGAACGACACCTCCGGACGCGCCCCGAACTTCCCCCGGACCGACACCCCGACGTCGTCCCCACCCGAACACCCGGCGGCCAGCACCAACGGCCCCGCCAGCACGACCCCCAGCAACGGCGCGAAGACACGACGGCGCATGCGGCTCCTCACCCAACGCACGGCGACCCGAACTGAGCGCACACCCTACCGCCAAGGTGACCGGCCAGTAGCCCCTACACGCGCGAAACCGGGGACGGCGCCCACACCGGCGCCGCCCCCGGCCACACGACGAACGTCACATACCGGCGATCAACTTGTCGACCCGCTCGTCCACCGACCGGAACGGATCCTTGCACAGCACCGTCCGCTGCGCCTGATCGTTCAGCTTCAGATGCACCCAGTCGACCGTGAAGTCCCGCCGCTTCTCCTGCGCCCGCCGGATGAACTCCCCGCGCAACCGCGCCCGCGTCGTCTGCGGCGGCACCGACTTGGCCTCGAAGATGTCCAGGTCGCGCGACACCCGCTCCACCGACCCACGCTTCTCCATCAGGTAGTACAGACCCCGGTCGCGATGCACGTCGTGGTACGCCAGATCCAGCTGCGCCACCCGCGGCGACGACAACGGCAGATCGTACTTGCGCCGGTACCGCTCGATCAGCCGGTACTTCGTCACCCAGTCGATCTCCCGCGACACCAGATCCAGATCCCCGGTCTCCACCGCCCGCAGCGTCCGCTCCCACAGGTCCAGCACCCGCTTGACCACCGGATCCCCGCCGCGCCGGTCGATGAAGTCCTTCGCCTTGCCGTAGTACTCCTTCTGGATCTCCAGCGAACTGGCCTCCCGGCCGTTGGCCAGCCGGACCTTCCGCCGGCCCGTCATGTCATGACTGACCTCGCGGATCGCCCGGATCGGGTTCTCCAGCGTCAGGTCCCGCATCACCACGCCCGCCTCGATCATCCGCAGCACCAGGTCGGTCGCGCCCACCTTCAGCAGCATCGTGGTCTCGCTCATGTTCGAGTCGCCCACGATCACGTGCAGCCGGCGGAACCGCTCGGCGTCGGCGTGCGGCTCGTCCCTCGTGTTGATGATCGGCCGGGACCGCGTGGTGGCCGACGACACCCCCTCCCAGATGTGCTCGGCCCGCTGCGACACGCAGTACACCGCCCCACGCGGCGTCTGCAGCACCTTGCCCGCACCACAGATGATCTGCCGCGTCACCAGATACGGGATCAGCACGTCCGCCAGCCGGCCGAACTCCCCGTGCCGCCCCACCAGATAGTTCTCGTGACAGCCGTAGGAGTTGCCCGCCGAATCGGTGTTGTTCTTGAACAGGTAGATGTCGCCGGCGATGCCCTCCTCCCGCAGACGCCGCTCGGCGTCCACCAGAAGGCCCTCCAGGATCCGCTCACCGGCCTTGTCGTGCGTCACCAGGTCGATGACACTGTCACACTCGGGCGTCGCGTACTCGGGGTGGCTGCCCACGTCCAGGTAGAGCCGCGCGCCGTTGCGCAGGAACACGTTGCTGCTGCGGCCCCACGACACCACCCGCCGGAACAGGTAGCGGGCCACCTCGTCGGGTGACAACCGCCGCTGCCCGCGGAAGGTGCAGGTGACGCCGTACTCGTTCTCGAGCCCGAAGATGCGCCTGTCCACATCAGTGAGCCTATGCGGCGGGACCGTCACTTGGCAGTCTCCACAGCCCCTTGTTTCGCACCCGCCATCAGGCCAGGGACGGCCACCCCCGACAGGTTTGACCGCCGCACCGCCCACACCTTTACGGCGTAGATCCGATTTGGGGGAATTTTCCCAACGGAAAAACCCGCCGTGACCAGCCGCCCCACCCCAGAACGACCGGCCACGACGGGTCACACGACCAGGCACGCCCAAGCGCTCAACACGCCACGCCCCAGGACGCGACACGCCCGCTCAGGACGCGCCGCCCACTCAGGACGCGCCGTTCTCCGAACCACCACCCGAGGCGCCCTCACCCGACGCACCCGCCGAACCGCCGTCCGCCTCACGCAACAACGACTCGATCCGCGCCGCCGGAAGCCGCCGGAACAACCGATGCTCACGATTGCGATCCAGCACCGCCACCTCCAACGACGTCGCCTCCAACCGGCGATCCGCGTCCTGCGCCTCCAACGACCGCACCCCCGCCAGCAGCGCCTCCGCCAGACCCATCCCCTCCCGGAACCGGTCCTTCAACGCCTGCGCCACCGCGTCGGCCTGACCGCCCATCGCCACATAACCGTGCTCGTCGGCCACCGAACCATCGAACGTCAACCGGTAGATCTGATCCGAGGCGGCGTCCTCCCCCACCTCGGCCACCACCAGCTCCACCTCGTACGGCTTGTTCGTCTCCGTGAAGATCGTCCCCAGCGACTGCGCGTACACGTTCGCCAACCCGCGCGCCGTCACATCACGCCGGTCGTACTGGTACCCGTTGATATCGGCGTACCGCACCCCGCCCAGCCGCAGATTCTCGAACTCGTTGTACTTCCCGACCGCCGCGAACGCGATCCGGTCATAGATCTCACTGATCTTGTGCAGCGCCCGCGACGGATTGTCCGCCACGAACAGGATGCCGTCGTCATACTGCAGCACCACGACACTGCGGCCCCGCGCGATCCCCTTACGCGCATAGTCCGCCTTGTCCTTCATCTGCTGTTCGGGCGACACATAGAACGGCATGGACACCGGTCTGGATCCCTTCTATCGCAGCGGAGCGGTCGGACCACCGGGCGACTCGAAACGAGCCTCCACCACGGCCTGCGCCAACGCGCCCACCTCGTCCTCACCCAGCCTGCGGTAACCGTCGGCCGTCACCGTCGCCACCACCGGAAAGATACGGCGCGTCAGATCCGGACCACCGGTCGCCGAATCATCATCGGCCGCGTCGTACAACGCCTGCACACACACCGTCGCCGCGTCCTCGGCCGACAGATCCGCACGGTACAGCTTCTTCAACGCCCCCCGCGCGAACACCGAACCCGAACCGATCGAATGGAACTCCCGCTCCTCGTACCGGCCCCCCGCCGGATCGTAGGAGAAGATCCGCCCCTCGTCCCGCTCCTCGTCGTACCCCGCGAACAACGGCACCACCGCGAGACCCTGCATCGCCAGACCCAGATTCCCCCGGATCATGGTCGCCAGCCGGTTCGCCTTGCCCTCCATCGACAGCGGACGGCTCTCCCGCTTCTCATAGTGCTCCAGCTCCACCTGGAACAGCCGCACGACCTCCATCCCGATCCCCGCGGTCCCCGCCACCGCGATCGCCGAGAACTCGTCGGCCCGGAACACCTTCTCCACATCACGCTGAGCGATCATGTGCCCCGCCGTCGCGCGCCGATCGCCCGCCATCACCACACCGCCGGGGAACGTCACCGCCACGATCGTCGTACCGTGCGGAATCTCCTCCCCCGCCGACGACGCCGGCAGCACACGCCGCCCAGGCAGCAACTCCGGCGAGTACGCGGCCAGAAACTCCGTGAACGAAGACGTGTCAGGGCTACCGAACAACCCCGGCAGACGTCGGGTGTGCGAATCGTGGGACCCCACGCGACTCCTTCCCTCCACCATGGCACCGGCCGCCCACACGAGCACACCGGCGCGGACGTCTAGACCCTACTGTTCAAACCACGCTCACCGCATGCGACGTGATCCTCACCCAGATCCGCCCACGGCGAAACCCACACCCCCGACACACCCGCAAACCCCTCCACACCAAGCCCCACACACCCCCCGGCCACTACGATGACCACGTGGTGTGGCGTCCTCCCGGCCCCCAAGGCCCCCCGCCCGGACAACCGGGCTGGCCGAGCCCCCTCGGCCAACCAACCTGGCCCAGCGCCCCAGGCCAACACGCCTGGCCCTCCCGGCGCCCCCACAACATCCCCGCCTACGCCGCCACACCCCCGGCAACACCACCAGAACCACCACTCCCCGACGACGCCGACCCCTTCACCCGCGCCGAACACGAAACCCGCCTCATCGTCGGCAGCCCCTGGTGGCCCACCGCCACCCCACTCCAACGCCAACAAGCCCTCATCCCCCAACTCCTCTCACTCCCCGACCACGGCTGGTGGCTCCACGGCGCCTGGGCCCGCTGGTACCGCTGGCACCCCGCAGACAGCCGCTGGTTCCTCACCCCACCCCCCACCGGCCACGACCGCACCACCGCGCTCCCCCTCCAACCCGGCTACGCCCCACCCCTCATCCCCGCCGAAATCCTCCCCACCGGACCCGACTACGCCCACGACTACGGACCACCCCGCGCCATCGCCGGCACCCCCCTCCCCGGCGCCGTCCTCTACCGCCTGCGCTCCGTCATGTCCGAAGCCGCCCAGGCACCACCCCCCGACTACCCACTCGGCTGGAACTTCTTCCTCCACGGCACACCCAGCACCATCGCCGTCACCTGGAGCACCACCCTCTGGTGCGCCTCAGTCCCCGCCTTCGACCCCCACGTCCACAACGACCTGCTCGACCTGTGGAACCCCCACCTCGCCCAGCCCTACGGCGACCAAGGCCGCCTCCGCTGGCTCGCCCCACCACCCCTGCACACCATCATCGGCCTCTACGCCGAACGCCTCCGCGTCGGCCGCCCCGACGCCGCCGCCCAGCTCATCCGCTGCATGGTCATGACCGCCCAGGCCCTCCGCGACGACCCCCGCTTCCGCCTGCGCGCCACCGCCCTGCTCGCCATGATCGAACCCCTCCAGACCAACCCCGCCCTCGACCACCGCGCACTCCCCTACGGCGACCAGGCCGTCGAACGCCACTGGCGCACCCGCTGCCCCGCCCCGCTCGCCGCCACCCTCTTCGCCGACTCAGCCCCCGGCGAACGCTTCCAACTCGCCTTCTACGACCTCGCCACCGCCCTCCACCCCCTGTGCGGCGACCCCACCGACACCACCTTCGTCGAACCCCGCCACGCCGCCACCGCCCTGCTCGCCGCCGACATGGCCGCCTACCGCCCCGACCTCGCCACCCCCGTCTCCCGCTGGCTCGACCCCGAACTCCGCGCACTCCTCACCGACATCGTCCGGCAGGACACCCACCCCCTCCGCGACCTGTGGCCCACCGACGACACCCCGTCACCACGGCTCACCCCACCCGACCCCGACACCGCCCTCGGCGTCCTCAGCGCCTCCGCCGCCGTCGGATTCGCCTGGTCCCGCCTCGCCGGAGGCATCCCCATCCCACCCCGCGGCTTCACCGTCCCCAACGCCTACATCGCCCACATGGACACCCTCGCCGCCACCCCCACCGTCACCGACATGCCCATCGACGGGACGAACGACGGCGCGAACGAGGGGGCGAGCGACGGGGCGAGCGACGACACGTCCGTCGACGCGGCCGAGAAGAGCGCCTGCGCGATCACCGACCCTGACCAGGTCATCGACCCGCACCCCACACCCGAGCCTTAGAAGCCGACCCCTCTGCCGGGTTCAATCACGCCCAGCCCACCGGCGGCCACGGCTGTCACCCGCTGGATCTCCCCGGCCCGACCTCTGCCCGCCGGCTTGGTTTGTCTGGCTTAGCGGCAGGCTTGCCCGAGTCCCACAGGCGGTCGATCGTTGAGGCGTTGACCCGCCAGCCGTCTACGAGCCTTCCGGTCAGCCCGTCGGTGACCCTCTGTCGGAGTTCCAGGACGCAGGGAAGATCTCGGCCCACGGCATGCTCTCGATCTCCTCCTCGACGGCGACCGCGTCCCTGCGGTACTCCCCGTCCCGCTCCCTGTACGGGCCCCAGCCGTCCATCGGGACCGTCCGAGGGTCGACGTCCGGCTCGGTGAACGACAGCCGCGTACCGCCGTCCTCACCGTCCGGCACCTCCTGGACGAGACGGCGCTGCACGTAATCCGCCGCTCGACGCAGAGAGATCGGGTCGTCGCCCAACTGCCCCATACCGGTGTTGCAGCCGGTGCACAGCATGCCGCGCACGTCACCGGTGTCGTGATCGTGGTCGACGTGCTCGGCGGGCCTGTCGCAGCAGATCGCGCACAATCCCACTTGGAGATGGAGCAGCAACTCGGCGTCGTGGTGGTCGATCCCGTACTTCCTGCGCAGGTGGTGGTGCCGCGTCGACCCCTCCTCCATCGGGCGCGGCTTCGCCCACCGCCTGAGCTCGTTGAGCACGTGACGGTTGGCACGGTTGATCACCTTGGTACCGAGCTCGATCATCATGCGCCGCGCGTGCGGGCCGCCCAACTCCAGGTACAGGGCGGCGTCGCGCATCCGCTGCGGGTCGTCCTCGAACTGGCCGATCCCCCCGTTGCACTTGAAGCACAGCAGGTGGCGGACGAGCCCGGTCATGTGGTCGTGGTCGACGTGCCTGGCGGCGTTCTGGAGGCAGATGACGCAGACGCCGCCCTGCTGCGCCCTCATCCGCTCCATCTCCTCCTCGGTGATGCCGTAGCGGAGCTTGAGGAGGTAGTTGCGCTCACTGCCGTGCTTGCGCCGCTTCCCCTCGACCATGACCGTGTTGTGACAGCGCTTGCAGTAGGCGGTCAGTCCGGACTTCGTCGATCGGTTCCGGCCGAACTCTTCGACAGATTTGATCTGCTCGCACCGAGGGCAGTACTTCATGCCGTCGGGGACGGCCGAGTGCCTGCGATAAGGCCTCGTCTCCTTGCCCAACGCCGCCTGGCGCTTCCGGTAGGACGCGGCGTTCCGCAGGCCGAAGCAGTCTTTGCAGTAGAGCGCCAGTCCATCGGGAGATGCTTTGCGCCTGTAGAACTGCGAGACAGGCTTCTCCTGGCCGCAGTCTCGACATTTCTTGGTCAGCACGGCCCCCGACCCTACCGCCCACACCCGTGCCTTGCCAGCGCTTTACTCGCCGATCAAGAAATGACGATCGACATATCGGACATGTCCGCTTTTAAGGTGTTATTCCCCGCCCTTCTGGACATATGAGCGGATGAATTCCTCTGCATTCTCTTCGAGAACTTCGTCGATTTCGTCCAGAATTGCATCGACGTCGTCGTCGAGCTTTTCCTTGCGCTCCTGCAGTTCCTCGGCGCTCGCCTCCTGGGTCTCCTCGACCTCTTCGGTGCGGCGCGTGGTCTGCTTCTGACCGCCGGTGTCCTTCGTGGCCATCCCGTAACCTCCTCTGCCGGTTGCCCCCAGCCTATCCCCGATCATGGTCGGTGAGCGGATCATGACGAGCCGTTTCACCGTCCCGGCGGCCCGGGGGCCTGGTGGGGTTATCGCCCGTCCATCGCCCAGCGAAACGGTCATAACGGTCACAAATAAGCAGCGCCCCCACGTGGCGCATTACCACGTGGGGGCGCTCGACGGCCCGGGTGAAAGGTTCGGTCAGCCCTCGCCGGTCAGGGTCGCGACCAGGTCGCCGGCGGTGCGGCAGCGGTCCAGCAGGGCGCCCACGTGCTGCCTGGTGCCGCGCAGGGGCTCCAGGGTGGGAACGCGCTGCAGGGACTCGCGGCCGGGGACGTCGAAGATGACCGAGTCCCAGGAGGCGGCGGCCACCGAGTCGGCGTACTGGCGCAGGCAGCGGCCGCGGAAGTAGGCGCGGGTGTCCTCGGGCGGGTGCTCGATGGCGTGCTGGACCTCGTCCTCGGAGACGACGCGTTCGATGCGGTCGCGGGCCACCAGGCGGTTGTAGAGGCCCTTGTCGGGACGGATGTCGGTGTACTGCAGGTCGACCAGCTGCAGCCGCGGGTGGGACCAGTCGAGACCGTCGCGGCTGCGGTAGCCCTCCAGCAGTTCGAGCTTGGCGACCCAGTCGAGTTCGCGGGACAGCTGCATGGGGTCGTCGCCGAGGCGGTGCAGGACCGACTCCCAGCGGTCCAGGACGTCCTTGGTCATCTCGTCGACGTCGGCGCCGTAGCGGTCCTCGACGTACTTGCGGGACTGCTCGAGGTATTCCATCTGCAGCTGGACGGCGGTCATCTTGCGGCCGTCGCGCAGGGTGAGCAGGTGCTTGCAGGAGGGGTCGTGGGAGACGGCGCGCAGGGCGGCGACGGGCATGTCGACGGAGAGGTCGACGGTGAGGAAGCCGTCCTCGATCATGGCGAGGACGAGGGAGGTGGTGCCGAGCTTGAGGTAGGTGGAGACCTCGCTCATGTTGGCGTCGCCGATGATGACGTGCAGGCGCCGGTATTTCTCGGGGTCGGCGTGGGGTTCGTCGCGGGTGTTGATGATGGGGCGTTTGAGGGTGGTCTCCAGGCCGACCTCGACTTCGAAGAAGTCGGCGCGCTGGCTGATCTGGAAGCCGTCGCCGCGGCCGTCGACGCCGATGCCGACGCGGCCGGCGCCGGTGACGACCTGGCGGGAGACGAAGAAGGGGGTGAGGTGGCGGACGATGTCGGCGAAGGGGGTTTCCCGTCGCATGAGGTAGTTCTCGTGGCAGCCGTAGGAGGCGCCTTTGTTGTCGGTGTTGTTCTTGTAGAGCTGGATGGGGTGGGTGCCGGGGATCATGGCGGCGCGTTGGGCGGCGTCGGCCATGACGCGTTCTCCGGCTTTGTCCCAGATGACGGCGTCGCGGGGGTTGGTGCATTCGGGGGCGGAGTATTCGGGGTGGGCGTGGTCGACGTAGAGCCGTGCGCCGTTGGTGAGGATGACGTTGGCGAGGCCGAGGTCCTCGTCGGTGAGCTGGCTGGGGTCGGCGACCTCGCGGGCGAGGTCGAATCCGCGGGCGTCGCGGAGGGGGTTCTCCTCTTCGAAGTCCCAGCGTGCTCTTCTGGCCCGTGCGGCCGATGCCGCGAGGTAGGCGTTGACGACCTGGGAGGAGGTCACCATCGCGTTGGCCCCTGGCTGGCCCGGTACGGAGATGCCGTACTCGGTCTCGATGCCCATCACCCGCCGAACACTCATATCGTCGAGCCTATCGGGGGCGAGGGAGTGGAGCCATGGGGCTCCTCCTCATTGCGCCGTGGTGTCGGGCCGGAGGGGGTGCCGCCGGTGGTTTCGTCGGTGGTGCCGGGGTGGCCGGGCGTTTCCGCCGTGGGGGCGGTGGAGGTCTGCGCGCGGGCGGTTTTGCGGAGGCCTCGGTCGACGCGGCGGAGGCGGTCGAAGGAGTCGCGCAGGCGCGGTTTGAGCCAGGCGGCGCCGGGGCGTTCGATGAAGCGGTGGATGAGGTAGGCGGCGGCGAGGACGGCGGCGATGAGGACGGCGGTGGCGATCTCGAGGGGGATGCCGGGGTAAATGGCGTGTCCGAGGACCGGTCCGATTTCGTAATGGATCAGGTAGGTGGGGTAGGTGAGGGCGCCGAGGGTGGCGAAGAAGCGCCAGCGGAGGCGGCGGAGGGCGCCGATGGCGACGAGGGCCATGACGGCGTAGGTGGCGGTGACGATGATGGGGGCGGCGGGCCAGGCGTCGGCGGGGGCGATGTGGTAGGGCTTGCCGGTTGCGATGGGGAGGGCGTGGCGGACGGAGACGGCCCAGGAGAAGGCGGCGATGCCCCAGAGGAGGATGTTGGAGCCGAAGCGGTGGATGAGGTAGAAGGCCATTCCGGCGATGAAGTACGGGGCGTAGCTGGGGATGAGGAGGTTCTTGAGGGTCTCGTTGCCGGTTTCGTCGGCGAAGATGGCCAGGACGCTCCAGGTGCCCATGAAGGCGACGCAGTTGCGGTAGGTGGTTCCCGCGACGACCAGCAGGGCGATGAGGGCGTAGAAGTGCATCTCGACCCAGAGGGTCCAGTAGACGCCGCTGACGTCGGTGACGCCCATGCCGCGCTGGAACATGGTGAGGTTGGGGATGAGGTCTTCGGGGCGTCCCTTGCCCAGGCCTGTGGTGAGGTAGATGACGCCGACGAGGGCGACGCTGAACCAGTAGGCGGGGTAGAGGCGGGTGATGCGGGAGACGGTGAAGTCGGCGAGGCCGCGTCCCCAGACGCTCATGAGGATGACGAAGCCGCTGATGAGGAAGAACAGGTCGACGCCGAGGTAGCCGAACTGTGTGACCTTGGATATGGGGGTGTACAGGTCGCGGGCGGTTTCGTCCTTCCAGGGGCCTCCGTTGCCGCCGGTGAAGTGGTAGAGGACCACGACCATGGCGGCGAGGAAGCGGAGCAGGTCGACCTCGTGGAGGCGGGTGTGACCTGCGGGACGGCTGCTGGTGTGGGTGTGGGCGGGAGACATCGGCGTTGAGCTTAAGGGACGGGCTTGATGTGTTTGTGCGGTTCTCCGTAATTCCTGGTGTGGGGTGTGGCAGTGGTGGTCATGGTGGGGAGTACGGCTGCGCGGGGGTGATCGGCCGGGTGGTGGGGCGGGGTGGCCGTGCCGGTCGGGGTGTGGGCCGCGTGGGCGGGCCGGTGGGGTGGCGTGGTGCCTGGCGAGGGGGTGGGAACGTGGCGCGGCGGCCACCCGGGTGAGGGTGGCCGCCGCGTCGGGTCGTCGTGATCGGTTGTGGCCGTGTGCCTCCGGAGGGGCCGGCCGTCTTACAGGTACTGGCCGGTGTTGGCGACGGTGTCGATGGACCGGCCGGCTTCGGCGCCCTGCTTGCCGGACACGAGGGTGCGGATGTAGACGATCCGCTCGCCCTTCTTGCCGGAGATGCGGGCCCAGTCGTCGGGGTTGGTGGTGTTGGGCAGGTCCTCGTTCTCGCTGAACTCGTCGACGCAGGCGGCGAGGAGGTGAGTGACGCGCAGGCCCTTCTGGCCGGTGTCGAGGAACTGCTTGATGGCCATCTTCTTGGCGCGGTCGACGATGTTCTGGATCATGGCGCCGGAGTTGAAGTCCTTGAAGTAGAGGACTTCCTTGTCGCCGTTGGCGTAGGTGACCTCGAGGAAGCGGTTCTCCTCGCTTTCGGCGTACATGCGCTCGACGACGCGTTGGATCATGGCGTCGACGGTGGCCTCGGGGCTGCCGCCGTGCTCGGCGAGGTCGTCGGGGTGCAGCGGCAGTTCGGCGCGGATGTACTTGGAGAAGATGTCCTTGGCGGCTTCGGCGTCGGGCCGCTCGATCTTGATCTTGACGTCGAGGCGGCCGGGCCGCAGGATCGCCGGGTCGATCATGTCCTCGCGGTTGGAGGCGCCGATGACGATGACGTTCTCGAGGCCTTCGACGCCGTCGATCTCGCTGAGGAGCTGCGGGACGATGGTGTTCTCGACGTCGGAGGACACGCCGGAGCCGCGGGTGCGGAAGATGGAGTCCATCTCGTCGAAGAAGACGATGACGGGGGTGCCGGCGGAGGCCTTCTCGCGGGCCCGCTGGAAGACCAGGCGGATGTGGCGTTCGGTCTCGCCGACGTACTTGTTGAGCAGCTCGGGGCCCTTGATGTTGAGGAAGAAGCTCTTGCCCTCCTGGCCGGTCTTCTCGGCGACCTGCTTGGCCAGGGAGTTGGCGACGGCCTTGGCGATGAGGGTCTTGCCGCAGCCGGGCGGGCCGTACAGCAGCACGCCCTTGGGCGGGCGCAGGTGGTGTTCGCGGAACAGGTCCGCGTGCAGGTAGGGCAGTTCGATGGCGTCGCGGATCATCTCGATCTGGGAGGCCAGCCCGCCGATCTCGTGGTAGGAGATGTCGGGGACCTCTTCCAGGACGAGTTCTTCGACCTCGGCCTTGTGGATCTTTTCGTAGGCGTATCCGGAGCGCGGTTCGAGCATGAGTGAGTCGCCGGCGCGCAGCGGGACGCCGCGGAGCGGTTCGGCGAGCTTGACGACGCGTTCCTCGTCCGCGTGGGCGATGACCAGGGCGCGTTCGCCGTCGTCGAACAGCTCCTTGAGCATGACGACTTCGCCTTGGTCTTCGAATTCGAGGGCCTCGACGACGTTGAGGGCCTCGTTGAGCATGACCTCCTGGCCGCGCTGCAGCTTCTCGACGTCCACGGCGGGGCTGACGTTGACGCGCAGCTTGCGTCCGCCGGTGAAGATGTCGACCGTTCCATCGTCACGGGCGTCGAGGAAGACGCCGAATCCGGATGGTGGCTGTGCGAGCCTGTCGACCTCCTCCTTGAGCGCCACGATCTGCTCGCGGGCCTCCTTGAGGGTGGCGACGAGGCGTTCGTTCTGCCCCGTCACGGCGGCCAGGTTGGCCTGTGCCTCATGGAGTCGTTCTTCAAGAACCCGAACCTGGCGCGGGGATTCCGCGAGCTTGCGGCGCAGCACGGAGATCTCCTCCTCCAGGAAGGACACCTGCGTCTGGAGGTCCCTGACCTCCTTGTCGTGCTGCGCCCTGCGCGCCCCAGCATCGTCTCGAGCGGCCACGCCCCGTCACCTCCTCACGAAGAGAGCCGACGACCTACTGAGACCCTACCTATCTGGCGGGCTTCCGTAACCTGCCCTTTCGGTACTCGTGTCGTGCCCGCCGCGGTGTGGCGGCGTGCGAACGGCGCGTGAACCGGGTCCCAGAATGCCGATGTTTGTGCGAATACGCAGGAGAAACGCCGGTCGCGGGGGGTGGGATTCCCGGGTGGCCGGGGCGTGGGG
>NZ_BAAAZG010000071.1:0-10450 GCF_039536785.1 Actinomadura miaoliensis | reverse complement strand
GTCCATGCCCGCAGGTGGCCGTGGCGTTGCCGTGGGGGGTGGAGGCGGGGTCGCGGGGGTGGTGGGGATCGTTCGGGATTTCCGAACTGTGATCTAGGACTCGGGGGTGTCGGGGGCCGGTGGGGCGGTTTCGGCGGTGCCCGCGGCGGGCTCTTCGGCGGGGCGCGTCCCGGGGGCGGGGGGCGTCCCGGGGGTCGAGGGCGTCTCGGGGGCCGGGGCGGGGTGGGCGCCCTTGGCCGGGCGGCGGCGGCGCATCGGGGGGGTGACGCCCTCGGCGAGGCGGCGGGCGGTCACCAGGAAGCCGGTGTGCCCGACCATGCGGTGGTCGGGGCGGACGGCCAGGCCGTCGACGTGCCAGGACCGCAGCAGCGTCTCGAAGGCGTAGGGCTCGGCGAACGAGCCGTGGGCGCGCAGGTCCTCCACCACGCGGGACATCTGGGTGGTGGTGGCGATGTAGACGCAGACGAGGCCGCCGGGGATGAGGGCCTTGGCGACGGCGTCCAGGCATTCCCAGGGGGCGAGCATGTCGAGGACGACGCGGTCGACCTCGGTTTCGGTGAGGGCGTCCTCGAGGGCGCCGACGGTGAGGCGCCAGGCGGGGTGGGGGCCGCCGAAGAACCGTTCGACGTTGGCGCGGGCGATGTCGGCGAAGTCGGGGCGGCGTTCGTAGGAGGACACCAGGCCGTGTTCGCCGACGGCGCGCAGCAGGAAGCAGGTGAGGGCGCCGGAGCCGGCACCGGCCTCGACGACGCGGGCGCCGGGGAAGATGTCGGCCATGGCGACGATCTGCGCGGCGTCCTTGGGGTAGACGACGGCGGCGCCGCGGGGCATGCGCAGGGCGAAGTCGGCGAGCAGGGGGCGGAAGGCGAGGTATTCAGTGCCGCCGGTGCTGCGGAAGACGGTGCCTTCGGGGCTGCCGATGATGTCGTCGTGGGCGATGGCGCCCTTGTGGGAGTGGTACTGCTTGCCGGTCTGGAGGGTGATGGTGTTGACGCGGCCTTTGGGGTCGGTGAGCTGAACCTGGTCGCCGGGGCGGAAGGGTCCGTGGGGGACGCGGCCGGTGGCCGGGCCGTCGGGGCCGTTGACGCCGTCTGCGCCGTTCGGCGTGGGTTCGCTCATGGTGGTCAGGTTATCGGTGTGCGGGGTCCGCTCAGGCCACGCGGAAGGCGCGCGAAGGGGCGGTAGGGGCGGGCGGGGGCGGTCTCGGTGGGGGTGTTTCAGACTCCGGCGAAGGCGCGGTCGACGTCCGCGGCGACCAGGACGCCGTAGACGCGTCCGTCGGTGTCGAGGAGCAGGTATTCGGAGGCGGGGGCGCGGCGCAGCGCGGCGATGAGGTCCTCGCCGGTGAGGTCGGCGGGCAGGGTGAGGTCGGGTTCCAGGCCGCGGGACAGGTCGCCGATGGAGATCCAGGGGCGGCGTTGTTCGGGGGTGGCCTGCACGGCCTTCTCGTTGACCAGGCCGCGGGGGCGGCCGTCGCCGTCGACGACGACGAGGGCGCCGGAGTGGTCGTGGTGGGCGCGGCGGACGGCTTCGGAGACGGGGGTCTCGGCGGTGACGAGGGTGGCGCGGCGGGCCAGGCGGCGGGCGTCGAGCAGGGGGATGCGGTCGCGGACGCGTTCGGCGCGGATGGCCTGGCCGGCGCCGACCCAGATGAAGGAGGCGATGAGGGCCGACCACAGCAGGCCGAGCCAGCCGAAGCCCGCGCCGCCGGTGCCGTCGATGCGGTAGGTGGCGATGAACGCGCCGGCGAGCAGGCACAGCACGGCGACGCCGCGGCCGACCCAGCCGGCGAAGACGGCGCCGTTGCGGGAGCGGCCGGTGAACTTCCACACGGCGGCGCGGACGAGGCGGCCGCCGTCCAGGGGCAGGCCGGGCAGCAGGTTGAACAGGCCGACGAGCAGGTTGGCGAAGGTGAGGGCGTCGACGAGCAGCAGCCCGACGGGCGGCAGGGGCAGCAGCAGGTGCGCCAGCACGCCGAGTCCGGCCAGTACGAGGTTGACGAGGGGGCCGGCGAAGGCGATGAGGAACTCGCGGCCGGGTGTGGGGGCCTCGCGTTCGATGGAGGTCTCGCCGCCGAGGATGTGCAGGGTGACGTGGCGGACGGGCAGGCCGAGGCGCAGGGCGGTGACGGCGTGGCTGAGTTCGTGGACGAACACCGAGCCGTACAGCAGCACGGCGTAGGTGAAGGCGACGGCGAAGCTGGCGGGGCGGGAGACGACGCCGTTGACCTGGCCTTCGAACATGATGGTGACGACGATGGCCACCAGGAACCAGCTGGGCGAGACGAACACCGGCACGCCGAACAGGCGTCCGATGAAGAGGCCGGGGCCGGCGTCGCGGCGGCCGCCGCCGGGGCCCGCGGTGTCGCCGGTGTCGGTCTTGCCCTCGGTCTGGGGTGCGCTGTCTGCCACGTTCTCGATGCTACGGCCCTCGCGGCGCCGATTGCGTGCCAGGCGGCCGGGGGTGCGGGTGCCGGGAGGGTCCGGTGGGGGCGGGTGCGTGACCTGCGGGGGCGGTGGGCGGGTGTGGCCGGGTGGCGCGGGCGCGGCGGTGGGTGAGGCCGCCGGGGGTGCGGGATTTCGTCGGGGGCGTCCCCTACGCTCTGGGCTATGACGACCGCCGAGGCCGATCGCCCAGCCAGCTCGCAGACTTCCGGGGTTCCGCCGGCGCCGCGGCGCGCGCCCGACCGGGAGGCGGGCGGGGACGTGGCGGTGGTGGGTTCGCTGTCGCCGTCGCGGGCGGGTGACTTCATGACGTGTCCGCTGCTGTACCGGTTCCGGGTGATCGACCGGATTCCGGAGCGGCCGAGTCCGGCGCAGGTGCGGGGGACGCTGGTGCACGCGGTGCTGGAGAAGCTGTTCGACCTGCCCACCGAGGCCCGTACGGTGCAGGCCGCGGTGGACATGCTGGTGCCGCAGTGGGAGCGGCTGGTGGCCGAGGAGCCGGAGCTGGCGGAGTTGTTCCGTGCCGCGGCGTCGGCCGGCGACGGCGACGCGCCCGCTGACCCGTCCGGTGGCCCGTCCGGTGATGCGTCCGCTGCCCCGTCCGGCGATGCGTCCGGTGGGGCGTCCGGTGGGGCGGGGGGTGAGAGCGAGGCGGTCTGGTTGGAGCAGGCGCGCCGCATGGTCGAGCGGTACTTCACGCTGGAGGATCCGCGGCGGCTGGAGCCGGCCGAACGCGAGGTGTTCGTGGAGACGGTGCTGGAGTCGGGGCTGCGGCTGCGCGGGTTCATCGACCGGGTGGACGTGGCGCCGTCGGGTGACGTCCGCATCGTCGACTACAAGACCGGCACGGCGCCGCGTGCCGACTTCGAGGCGCGGGCGCTGTTCCAGATGAAGTTCTACGCGCTGGTGCTGTGGCGGCTGCAGGGCCGGGTGCCGCGGTTGCTGCAGCTGATGTATCTGGGCAACGGTGAGATCCTGCGGTACGCGCCGGACGAGGCGGATCTGCGGGCGACCCAGCGCAAGGTCGAGGCGTTGTGGCAGGCGATCCGGCGGGCGATGGACACCGGTGAGTGGCGGCACCGGCCGAGCCGTCTGTGCGACTGGTGCGACCACAAGGTGCGCTGCCCGGAGTTCGGTGGTACTCCCCCGCCGCTGCCGACGGCGCCGGTGGGCCGTCCCTCCCCCGCCGACCTGGAGTCGTCGCTGCGCGAGCACGGCGATCTGTGACGCGGGGGGCCTGCCGGCCGGGTGGGTGCGGCGGGCGCCGCGTGTCGGGGTCGGCGGCAGTGGTGGTGTGCCTGCCGTATGCGGTGGGTGAGGTGGGCGGTTCATCCTTGGGGAGGACGGCGAATCCGCGTGCAGGATGGCTCGGCGGCGGGCGCGGGCTCCTAGGGTGAGAGTCGTGTCACCCCGCATCCGTGGACTTCGCAGCTGTCGTGCCTGGCTGCAGGCGCGTCCGCAGGCGGCCGACGCGCTGCTGGCGGTCGTTCTGCTGGCGGCGGGGTTGCCGCAGTTGTACGTCGAGCGGCTGCCGCCGGAGCTTAGCGACGCGTTCGCCGGGCCGGACGCGTTGCAGCTGGTCCTGGTCGCGGCGGCGGCGATGGCGTTGACGTTCCGGCGGACGCATCCGCTGACGACGCTGTGCTTCATGTCGGCGGTGCAGGTGTGGCTGGGGCTGGGGCACTACCGGCCGAGCGTGCCGGACGTGGTGGCGTTCCTGATCGGCGTGTACAGCGTGGCGGCGCATCGGGCTTTGGCCCGCAGCTGCCTGGGCGGGTTGCTGGCGCTGGTGGTGTTCAACGGGTTGCTGATCAGCTATCCGGTCGATCTGGGGTTGCTGACGTACCTGTCGGACAACGGGCTGCTGGTCGGGGTGTGGGTGCTGGGCCGCAATCTGCGGGTGCGGCGGGCGTACTACGCCGAGCTGGAGGACCGGGCGGCGCGGCTGGAGCGGGTGCGCGGCAACGACGCGCGGGCGGCGCGGGTGGAGGAGCGGTCGCGGATCGCGCGGGAGCTGCACGACGTGGTGGCGCACCATGTCAGCGTGATGACGGTGCAGGCGGGTGCGGCGCGGCGGATTCTGGATCGTGATCCGGGCAGCGCGCGGGAGGCGATGACCACGATCGAGGAGGTGGGGCGCACCGCGTTGAGCGAGATGCGCCGGATCGTGGGGGTGTTGCGGACCGAGCGGGACGGTGAGCAGGAGGGCCGGGAGCTGGTGCCGCAGCCGGGTCTGGGCGATCTGGGTGAGCTGCTGGACAACGTGCGGGAGACGGGCCTGTCGGTGCAGCTGTGGATCGAGGGTGAGGCGCGGACGCTGTCGCCGGGGGTGGACGTGGCGGCGTTCCGGCTGATCCAGGAGGCGCTGACCAATACCCTCAAGCATGCCGGGGCGCAGGCGCGCGCGTGGGTGCGGCTGTACTACACCGATGAGGACCTGACCGTGGAGATCGAGGACGACGGGCGCGGCACCGCTACGATCATGGCCGACAACCGGGACGAACCGGGGCACGGTCTGGTCGGGATGTACGAGCGGGTCGCGTTGTACGGCGGTGAGCTGCGGATCGGGCCGCGGGTCGGGGGCGGTTTCGGGGTGCGGGCCCGGTTTCCACTGAAGGCGTAGATTGGTCGGCGGCGTGGCGGGGACGGCGTCCCCCCATGTCACCCATCGGACGGCCTCGGGCGGCCGCGTGGTCGTGGCCGGGGGACGGTGCAGGGGCCCGGCGCTGAGCGCGCCGGGCGGCGAGGCGAGGAGCGGGTGGATGAGCCGGAGCCGGCACGCGGGACGCAGGGTCGGGGCGAGGTCATGAGCGCGGTGCGGGTGCTGCTGGTGGACGACCAGCCGCTGCTGCGGACGGGGTTCCGGCTCATCCTGGAGGCGGAGGCCGACATCGCGGTGGTGGGTGAGGCGGGTGACGGTGCCGCGGCGGTGGAGCTGACCCGGTCGCTGCTGCCGGACGTGGTGCTGATGGACATCCGCATGCCGGGGACGAACGGGATCGAGGCGACCCGGCGGATCGTGCGCGACGGCGCGGCCTCGCACGATCCGAAGGTGCTGATCCTGACGACGTTCGACCTGGACGAGTATGTGATCGAGGCGGTGCGGGCGGGGGCCAGCGGGTTCCTGCTGAAGGACTCGCCGCCGGAGGATCTGGTGCAGGCGATCCGGATCGTGGCGGCGGGTGACGCGATCGTGGCGCCGAGCGTGACGCGGCGGCTGCTGGACAAGTTCGCGACGCGGCTGCCGGCGGTGCACGACGCGGCGCCGCCGCCGGGGCTGGACACGCTGACCGAGCGGGAGCGTGAGGTGCTGACGCACGTGGCGCGTGGGTTGTCGAACGCCGAGATCGCCGCGGAGCTGGTGGTCAGTGAGACCACGGTGAAGACGCATGTGGGGAACGTGCTGGCGAAGCTGGGGCTGCGGGACCGGGTGCAGGCGGTGGTGTACGCCTATGAGACGGGGTTGAGCCGTCCCGGGCAGAACTGAGCGCGCCCCGGCGGCGGTGGGGCCGCGGGGCGGTTCGTGCCGGGGGTTCGGGCGGGCCTCCGGCGGTGGTTCGGGCGGGGTCGTCCGCCCTTGTGGGGCGGGTCGTGCGGGGGTGTCGCCGCAGGTCGGCCCGGTCGTCCCCGGCGGTCACCCTGAGGTGCGCCCTGAGGTGCGCCCTGAGCGGTCCCTGTCCTGTGGCCGGGGGTCCCCTACTCCGGTAGGACGATCGGGGGTGGAGTCCTCCTGCCGGGGGCGGAGCACCGATTCCCTGCCTGAGACTCATTTTTCGGTCACTCGCGGCATCTACTGTTCTTGTGACGGCGATCGACGGGGGAGTTCGACGCCGCCGCCGAGCCGGTCCGGCTCGGTGTCCGCCCTTCCGTTCCTTCCGATTCCGCGTTCCACTTTTCAGACAGGGGAGTTCACGTGACGAACACCGCCCCACCGACCGCCGACGCGTTCGACGCGCCCGGGGCGGGCGACTTCGCCGCACGGGCACAGCAGATCGCCAAGGTCTACGGCTCCGGCGACGCCGAGGTCATCGCCCTGGACGCGGTGACCGTCGGCATCCCCCGCGGCCGGTTCACCGCGATCATGGGTCCGTCGGGGTCCGGCAAGTCCACCCTGATGCACTGCATGGCGGGCCTGGACTCGGTGGACTCCGGGCAGGTCTACATCGGCGACGTGGAGCTGACCCGGCTGCGCGACAAGCAGCTGACCCGGCTGCGCCGCGACAAGGTCGGGTTCATCTTCCAGGCGTTCAACCTGGTGCCGACGCTGACCGCGCTGGAGAACATCACCCTGCCGATGGACATCGCCGGGCGCCGGCCCGACCGCGAGTGGCTGGACAAGGTGATCGACACCGTGGGGCTGCGGCCGCGGCTGAAGCACCGTCCCAACCAGCTGTCGGGCGGGCAGCAGCAGCGGGTGGCGTGCGCCCGCGCGCTGGCGTCCCGGCCGGAGATCATCTTCGCGGACGAGCCGACCGGGAACCTGGACTCGCGGTCCGGGGCGGAGGTGCTGTCGTTCCTGCGCGAGTCGGTGACCTCGATGGGCCAGACGATCGTGATGGTCACCCACGACCCGTCCGCCGCCGCCTACGCCGACCAGGTGCTGTTCCTGCAGGACGGGCGGATCGTCGACACCATGACCGAGCCCACCGCCGAGCGGGTGCTGGAGCGGATGAAGGGCTTCGAGCTGCCGGGAGTGGCCGCCCGATGATGGCACGGGTCACCCTCCGCAATCTGGCGGCGCACAAGATCCGCCTGGTGCTCACCGCCGTCGCGGTGATCCTCGGCGTGGCGTTCGTGTCCGGCACGCTGATCTTCACCGACACGATGAACAAGCAGTTCGACGACCTGTTCAACGGCATCGGCAAGAACGTGGCCGTGGACGTGCGGGCCAAGAAGGCCGTCGACGACCCCATGGACGACGGGTCGGGGTCCCCGCCGGTGCCCGCGTCGCTGGTGGAGACGCTGCGCAAGGTGGACGGCGTCAAGGACGTCACCGGCAACGTCACCGGGTACGCCGCCGTCGTCGGCCGCGACGGCAAGATCGTCGGCGCGGAGAGCCAGGGGCCGCCGCAGCTGGGCGTGAACTGGGTGCCCGGCGGCGACTACGACCTGACCTCCGGGCGCGCGCCCCGCGGCCCCGGTGAGGTCGTGCTGGACTCCGGTACCGCCGACAAGGCCGGGCTGCGCCTCGGCGACACCGTCAAGATCGCCACGCAGGGGCCGCCGCAGCGGATGCGGCTGGTCGGGATGTTCGACGCCGGCGGCATGATGGGCGCCACCATCACCGCGTTCGACACCCCCACCGCGCAACGGCTGCTGGGCCGCCCCGGCTACTTCACCGACATCCAGATGGGCTCGTCGGGGCCCGGCGAGGCCGAGCTGCGCGACCGGGTCGCGCGGGTGCTGCCCGCCGGGGTCGAGGCGGTCACCGGCACCCAGCTGCGTGAGGACGCCAAGAGCGACGTCGCCGGGTTCATGGATTTCTTCCGCACGTTCCTGCTGGTGTTCGCACTGATCTCGATCTTCGTCGGGGCGTTCATCATCTTCAACACCTTCTCCATGCTGGTCGCCCAGCGCACCCGGGAGCTGGCGCTGCTGCGCGCGATCGGCGCGGCCCGCCCGCAGATCACCCGCGCGGTGGTCGGTGAGGCCGTCGCGGTCGGCGTGGTCGGGTCGACGCTGGGCCTGGCGGCGGGCGCCGGGCTGGCGGCGCTGCTCAACGCCCAGTTCATGGGTGAGGACGGCGGCGGCCTGGTGTTCACCGCCACCCCGGTGCTCTGGTCGTACACGGTGGGGATCGTGGTGACCGTGGTGTCGGCGTACTTCCCGGCGCGCCGTGCCGCCAAGATCCCGCCGGTGGCGGCGATGCGCGACGACGTGGCGTTGCCGCAGCGGTCGCTGCGGATCCGGGTGGCGCTGGGGTCGCTGCTGACCGCGGCGGGCGCGGCGCTGATCGGGCTGGGCCTGGCCGGGGGCGGCGGCAACCCGGCGGTCCCGGTGGGGGTCGGGGCGCTGCTGGTGTTCCTCGGCGTCGCCATGCTCGCCCCGGTGATCAGCGTGCCGGTGGTGCGGGTGCTGGGTGCGCCGTTCGCGCGGCTGATGGGCGCGCCGGGCCGGCTGGCGCGGCAGAACGCGCTGCGCAACCCGCGGCGCACCGCCGCCACCGCCGCGGCCCTCATGATCGGCCTGGCGTTGATCACGGCGGTGAACGTGCTGGGGTCGTCGATGCGCGCGTCCGTCGACGCGCAGATCGACAAGCAGTTCAGCGCCGACTACATCGTGTCGCCGACCGGTGCGGGCGGTTTGGGCACCGAGGTCGCCGGGAAGGTCGCCGCGGCGCCGGGGGTGACGTCCGCCACGGCGTACTACCTCGGGCAGGCCAAGTTCGGCGGCGAGCGGGAGTACTACGTGGCGGGTGACGCCGCGGCGCTGTCGCGGGGCGCCAACCTGAAGATGGTGTCCGGCGGGACGGCGCTGGGCCGCGACGGGATGCTGGTCGACGAGGATGTCGCCGACGGCAACAAGTGGACGGTCGGCAGCGTCGTGCCGGTGCAGTTCCCCGACGGGAAGACCGAGCGGCTGCGGGTCGCGGGCGTGTACGCCAAGAACGAGTCGCTCGGCTCGCGGGTGGTGGCGCAGCAGACGTACCTGGCGCACACCGCCCGGCCCAGGGTGCAGGGCGTCATCATCGACGCGGCGAACTCCGACGCGGCCACCAGGCAGGCGGTGGAACGCGCCCTGGCCGACTACCCGAACGTGAAGGTGCAGGACCGCAGCGGGCTGAAGGAGGAGGCCGCCGAGCAGGTCGACGGGTTCGTGACGTTCCTGACCATCCTGCTGGTCATGTCGGTGATCATCGCGGCGGTCGGGGTGGTCAACACGCTGGCGCTGTCGGTGATCGAACGCACCCGGGAGATCGGGCTGCTGCGGGCCATCGGCATCAACCGGCGGCAGCTGCACCGCATGATCCGGCTGGAGTCGATCGTCATCGCGGTGTTCGGGGCGGTGCTCGGCATCACCATCGGCGTGGTGTTCGGCGCGGCGCTGCAACAGGCCCTCGAAGGCCAGGGGCTGACCGAGCTGAGCGTCCCCGTCGGCACCCTGGCGGTGTACGTGGTGGTGGCCGCCGTGATCGGGGTGGTGGCGGCGGTGTGGCCGGCGTGGCGCGCCGGGCGCATGGACGTGCTGAAGGCCATCTCCACCGAGTGACCCGGCGTCCCGGGGGCGGGCGTCCCGTGCGGCTGCGGCCGCGCGGGACGCCCGTTCTCATGCGGGCGCGGTCACGCGCGGCGCGGGTTGACGGCGGCGTGGACGGCGTCGCCGAGCACGTTGAACGCGATCGTGGTGGCCAGCAGCAGCCCGGCCGGCACCAGCAGGAACCACCACGCCGTCTGGTAGTAGTCCTGCGCCTCGGCCAGCATCCCGCCCCAGCTGGGCGTGGACGGGTCGGCGCCCGCGCCCAGGAACGTCAGCGTGGACTCCAGCACGATCGCCTGCGGCACCTGCAGCGACGCCAGCGCCGTCACCGGCGCCGCCAGGTTCGGCGTCACCTCCACCGCCATGATCCACAGGGGGCCGGCGCCGAGCGCCCGCGCCGCCTGCACGTACTCCTGCTCACGGATCGCCAGCACCTCCCCGCGCACCACCCGCGCCATCGCCGCCGAGGAGAACACCGCGATCACGCACACCGTCGTCACCAGCCCCCCGCCGAACGTGGTCGCCACGACGATCGCGACCAGCAGGTACGGGAAGGACAGGACGATGTCGGCGAGGCGTCCCAGCAGCGTGTCGGCGGCGCCGCCCAGCAGGCCCGCGGCCGTGCCCGCCGCCACGCCCAGCAGCGTCGCCAGCGCCGTCGCGCCCACCCCCACCAGCAGCGACACGCGGGCGCCGTAGGCGGCGCGGACCAGCACGTCACGGCCGAGGGCGTCGGCGCCGAGCCAGAACTCCCCCGACGGCGGCGCCGGCCGCCCCGAGGGGTCCAGGCCGGTCGCGGGGTAGCCGCG
>NZ_BAAAZG010000070.1:0-46449 GCF_039536785.1 Actinomadura miaoliensis | reverse complement strand
CGGCGGCCACCCGGCGGCGGGGCGGCCCGGCCGCCGCGCGGACCCGGCCGGCCTCCTGGTCCGCCACGACCAGGCCGACCCCGCGCCCGACCACCCCGGCCGCGACGTCTTCCAGGCCGGGGACGGGCAGCAGCCGTCCGCTCGCGTCCAGGCGCGCGTGCACCAGCGAGCCGGCGTGCGGCCAGCCGGTGCGCCGCCACCGCTTCGGGATCGGGGAGCGCCGCCACAGCCACGCCAATCCGGCCGCGGCCGCCGCCCCGGCTTCGAGGCCCGGGGCGTCCAGCGCCGGGGTTCCGGCCTCGGTCAGCAGCCGCCAGCGCACCCCCGTCCCGGCCGGGGCGTCCTCACGCCCGCGCGCCCAGGCGAACGCGGTGCCGAGCCCGGCGTCCAGGACGCGTCGTGCGGAGGCGAACGCCATGGTCGCGGGGTCGGGCAGGACGCGGCTGAGGTCGTCTGCCACCTCGTCGAGGATCAGGGCGCCGACGCCGAGTTCGTCCGGGTCGCCCTCGTGCAGCAGCACTGGGACGCGGATGGAGCGGAGCGGGACGGCGGGGGCGCCGCGCAGCCAGTCCACCAGGTCGTCGGCCGGCGTTCCCGCGGCGTCGCTCTCCGGGTCGGACAGCGCCCACCATCGGCGCGCCTCGGCGAGCCGGCGGTCGGCGCCGGTTGCGCCGTGGTGCAGGTGGGCGCGGGCGGCGCGGGCCGCCGTGAGGATCGCGCGGGCGCGGGCGGCGACCTCCTCGCCCTCCTCGGCGAACAGCGCGAAGGCGAGTTCGCGCGGGGCGTGCGCAGGGGCGTCCTCGTCCTCGGAGTCGTCCAGGAACGGGTGGTCGCGTTCGGCCGCGTCCCGGCACGCCGCCACCCACAGGCCGCCCAGCAGCGCGGTGATCAGGCGGTCGCGTTCGTCTTCGGCGGCGGGGTCCTCGTGGAGGTCGGTCAGGCGCGTGAGACGGGCCGTCAGGTCGTCGAGCGGCCGTTCCGCCGCGGGCTCCCCGGTCATCCGCACTCCCCCTCGGGCGCGTCCGGCGCGGGCGCGGGTCTCCCGGCGAGGCCGCAGACGCGGCGCGTGACGTCGGCTTCGGACAGCGCGACGGCCTCGGCGTGCCCTCGGTAGGTGCCGAACACGGCGTACCGGCCGTCGCCGGTGAAGGCGGCGGACACGTAGGAGCCCGCGGAGGCGTCCTCTTCCTTGTCCGCGTCGGCCTCGACGCCGGGCATCGCCGCGACGGCCGCGCCGCTCGCGCCGTCGATCAGCAGCGCCTGGCCGTCCATCCCGGCGCTCGCCACCAGCGCCCGGTCCGGCGACAGCGCCGCGTCCAGCACGTTGGCGTCGTGACGGGCCGTGAACCGCGTGCGGACGGCCAGGTCCGCGCCGTAGCGGGCGTAGGAGCCGACGCCGAACCCCATGATCATCCCGTCGTCCGGGGCGGGCAGCACCACCCCGGCGTCGTTGGGCATCGCGGTCTGCCGGACGGGCCTGGTGGCGCCCGGCCGGAACGCCTGGACCAGACCGTCACGGCGGGTCACCACCAGGTCGCCGGAGCGGGGCAGGAAGGCCAGCGCGGCCAGCGGGGACGGGCGCGGCGGATCGAGCCGCAGCCACGGTTTCCGGGCGCCCGGCCGCCACAGGTGGACGACGCCCGACGGCCCGCCCGCGGCCAGCACGCGCCCGTCGGGCGAGAACGCCAGCCGGTAGACCCGGTACGGGTCGCCGGCCGGGGCGGGCAGCGTCCCCGCCGGAGACATCCCCGGGTAGCGCCAGAGCGTCACGGTGCCGTCCCAGTGCCCCACCGCCAGCAGGTCGCCGGCCGGGGAGAACCGGGCGGTCAGCACCCCGTCGTGCCCGCCCAGGCGCGCCGCGACCGCCCCGCGCCCGGAGCCGGGCCGTTCCCTCACCACCCGGCCGTCCTGGTGGAACAGCAGGACGGCCGTCCTGTCGGCCGGGTCGGGCAGGGCGGTCCAGACGGGGCCCGCCGGGTCGGGGGCGCGCGGCGGCCGCCAGAGGGTGATCGCGCCCGAGCCGGTGGCGACGGCGATCTGGCCGGTGCCGGGGCGCACCGCGAGGACGCTGGTCAGCGAGGTGAGCTGGCGCCGGCCCTGCAGCGCGTATCCCACCGGGCGGCCGGTGCGCAGGTCCGTCACCGACACGTCGGCGTTCTCGTCGGTCGTGGCGGAGCCGCCCGACAGGGGGAACGAGTGGCCCGCCGTCACGACCGTCCGGCCGTCGGAGCCGACCGCGACCGCGTACACGCCGCCCTTCAGGTCGACCGGACGGTACCGCTCGGCCAGGGTCGCGGTGTCGTAGGCGCGCACGCCGCCCTGGATGTCGGCGCTGACCAGCAGCCTGCGGTCCGGGCTCACCGCCAGTGCCGTGACGCCGCCCCGGAACAACGCGAACCTCTTCTTGATCAGCACGCGCGCCCGTCCGGTGCCGTCGCTGGGGAACGCCCGCAGGACGGGGTCGCCGGGCCGGGCTCCGGCGCTCGCGACGACGACGCTGCGGGAACCGGGGAAGGCCACGGCGGTCGGCGCGGTGGTGGTGATCCGGGTCGCCGGGCGGTCCGGCGCGACCGGCCGCACCCACACGCCCTGCCCGCGCACCCCGTAGGCGACGCGCGTGCCGTCCGGGGCGGCGGCGACCGCCGTGATCGCGCCGCCGGGCGCCGTCCCGATCCGCCGCGCCGCCCCGCCGGGACGCCAGGCCAGCAGCGCGCCGGTGCCGGTGCCGAGCAGGACGTCGTGGCCGCCCGGCAGGAAGCCCAGCGCCGTGACGGGCCCGCCGAGCGGCCCGCTGGTGGCGGTGACCTTCCCGGTGTCGGCGTCGCGTGCGGTGACCACCCCGTCGGACGCGCTGACGAGCAGGGCGCCGTCGGGGCTGTAGGCGAGGTGGCCGACCGGCCGCCCGGTCGGGATGACGCGGGTCAGGCGCGGGTCGGCGGCGGCGATCCGTACCAGCGCCCGCCAGGTGTCGGTGGAGCCGGGGTCCAGGCGGCGGGCCCGCAGCGCCGCGGTCGCCGCCCGTTCGGTCTCGCCCGTCGCCTCGGCGAAGGACTGGTTGACGAGCCGCCGCACCGTCCCGTCCTGCCGCGCCTCCTCCCGCTGCCGGTACAGCTGGCCCAGGCAGCCCGACGTCGCCAGCAGCGCGACCGTGGCCAGCAGCGCCAGTGGGGGCCAGGGGCGTCGCGGGACGCGGCTTTCGCGCACCGCCTCGGGGACCGTCGCGACCGGGACCACCGGCGGGCGCCCGCCGACCCCGGCGGCGCGGGCCTCCTCGGCCGCCGCCGCGGCGACCACCAGGCGGCCCCCGGCCGCCCGGACGGCGGCGGCCTTGGACTCCAGCCGCCCGACCGGGCCGAGCAGCCCGGACGGGTCGACCAGGGCGCTGACGACCGCGCGCCGGTCGAGCCGGCCGCGGGTGGCCCGGGTCAGCCCGAACAGGTACGCCAGGCCCACGGCGAACGCCGCCCCCGCCGATCCGCCGCCGACCTCGGGCGGCGCGCCGGGACCGTCCGCGGGGACGCGCAGACGCCAGGTGACCGTCCCGCCGCCCGGGTATCGCGGCTGGGCGGACGCCCACTTCCAGGCGTCGGCGGCCGCGCGCCGGAAGTCCTCGTCGCCCGGATCCGCCTGGCCGGCGGCGGGCAGCAGCGGCGCCGGCGGGCCCGGCCGCCTGTGCCGCCGGGTGGCGGGGCCCCGGTACCGCAGGACCAGGTCCCAGACCTGGGCCTGCTCACCGGCCGCGTCCGGCGCCACCGTGACCGGGATCGTCACGCGGCGGCGCGGGAGCCGGCGCGGGCGCGGCACCCAGGCCCGGCCGTCCCGCCAGGCCGCCGCGGCGAGCCGCCGGGCCCTCATCCCCGGTCCAGGAGCCTGCGCAGGGCCTCGCGGGTGGCCGGATCCGCCGCCCGTTCCAGGGACCGGGCCAGCAGGCCGGCGTCGAGCCGGGCGGGGTCGCGGACCGGTTCGGGCACCACGGCCAGCGCGAGCGGCCCGGACGGCGGCCCCAGCCTGAGCTCGCCGCTCGCCCTGCCGGTGGCCGCGCGCCACACCAGCGGCACGGCCAGCGGCTGCCCGGCGAGGCTGACCACCAGCACCGCGTCCGCGTCGGCCTCGGCGTCCGACCGCGCGACGAGCGCGGTGGACATCCGCCCGGTGGCGCGGTTGCGCTTCTCGGTCACCGTGACGGTCTGGCCGCCGGGCAGCCGCGCCGCCGTGCCGCCCGCGTCGCCGTGGTCGGCGGCCACGAAACGCGCCGCCGCCGGAACCCGCAGCGCCTCGGCCTCGGCGCGGCCGGAGCGGACCGTGACAGCGCCCGGCACCGCCAGCCGCGCCCCCTCCGCCCGCCGCACCGTGAACGACGCCTCGCCCGACGCGTCGAGCCTGCCCAGATGCGTGACGCCCCGCTCGACCAGCGCCAGCGGCAGCCCCCGCACCGCGCCGGGCTCCGCCCTCACCCGGATCTCGGCGCCGCGCGCCGTCACCGTCACCGTGAGCGGGCCGCTGCGGCCGATGGCGCCGCCGGGCGCGTCCCAGTCCCCTTCCAGCGCCTCGACGGCGGCCGCCAGGTGGGCGCCCAGCCGTTCCCGCTCCCGCGGCCCGGCCTCCCGGCCGTCCAGCCACCGGTTGAACCGCTCCAGCCCGGCCCGCACGTCGAACCGCGCCTCCAGCTCGCGCGCCGCCTCGGCCTCCCGGAACAGCGCCGCGAAGGTCTCGTCCTCGCGCCCGTCGCCGTCGTGAGCGCCCGTCACGTCACTCACCGCGCTCTCCTTCCCGCTGGAGGACCGGCCTCTCGCCCGCGTACATCGCCCGCGCCGCCGCTTCGCGCAACGCCACGCGCGCCTCCTTCAGCAACTGGCTGACCCGCCCCTCGCTCACGCCCAGCGCGCCGGCGATCTCCCGGTTCGACCGGTCGTGCAGCCAGCGCAGCTCGGCGGCCTGCCGCCGGCGCGGCGACAGCCCGTCGATCGCCCGGCGGAACTCGGCCAGCACCAGGCCGCCCACCACCTCCCGCTCGACGGTGTCGTCCCGCGGCTCGACGCCCGCGTAGTCGGAGGTCAGCACCACCCTGGCATGGTCGGCGCGGTCCAGCTCGTCGAGCATCCGCCGGTACGCCGTCGTGTACAGCCAGCGGCGTCTGCGTTCGGGGCCGGCCTCCCGGAGATCGCCCCAGTTCTCGACGGCCTTCTCGAACGTCGCCTGCACCAGGTCCTCGGCGCGCGGGCCGTCGCGCGTCCGGCGGCGCAGCCAGGCGTACAGGCCCGGCGCCTCGGCCTCGTACAGCGCGTTGAGCTCCGCGCGGTCGCGCTCGCTCATCGCGGCTACGGGCGACGCGGCGGCAGGGCGGCACGGCGCGCGCCGCCGGGCGGCTCCGGGCGCTGCCCGTCACCGATCCGGACCCACATCGCGGGGCCCCCGGGCCCCTCCTCCTGCACGACCACGGTCCCTCCCGGCGCCTCGCGATAGGTCACCCGAAGAGTCTCGCGCCGTGCCCGCTCCGCGAGGAGGCGATAGCCGAAAACGGCCACGAGCAGGGCCAGGGCGGCGACCCCGGCCTTCCAGGACGCCAGGTGGGCCCCGAGGGCGAAGGCGCCCTCCGGCCAGCCCGGCCGCGACACCAGGGGAATCCTCATGCCTGCTACGACGGTCGAGCGGCACGGAACTTTAGGGCGCCCGCCGGACGGCGGTTTGGCCGGCGGTCCATCGGGCAGACGGGTGGAACGTGTGGTGACGCACCGCCACCGGACCGGCGCGTGCCGTGTCCGGTGGGCGGGCGGCCCTCTCAGCGGACGCCGTGCTCCCGCAACGGCCCCACCCGCAGGCCGAGGTCGGCGCAGCGGGCCACCACGTCGGGCAGGGCGCCGAGCGCCGCCCGCCAGGAACCCGGAGCGGAGGTGCAGTCGGAGTCGTGGAGCAGGACGGTGGCCCCGCCCCGGATGCCGGGGGCGAGCGTGGCCAGGACCGACGCCGGCGTCGCCGTGCGCGTCCAGTCCTTGCCCCACGCCGTCCACAGCACCGGCCGCAGCCCGCGACGGCGGGCCGCCGCCAGCGCCTCGGCGCTCAGCACCCCGTAGGGGGGCCGGTACCAGACCGGTTCGGTGCCGGTGACGGCGGCGACGAGGTCGGCGGCGCGGGCGACCTCGGCGGTCACCCGGCCGGGGCGGGTCACCAGCGAGTTGCGGTGCCCCCAGCCGTGCACGGCGACCTCGTGGCCCTCGGCGGCGATCCGGCGGCCCAGCTCGGGGTGGCGGCGCAGCATGTCGCCCAGCAGGAAGAAGGTGGCCCGGCACCCGAGCCGCCGCAGCTCGTCCAGGAACAGCGGGGTCGACCGGGGGTCGGGCCCGTCGTCGAAGGTCAGGGCGACGTGCCCGGCGTGGCCGACGCCCGCCAGCCCCGGCAGGCGGCGGCGCACGACGGGCAGCCAGGACGCGGCGGGCCCGGCGTGCAGCAGGGCCAGGCCGGTGAATCCGAGTGTGAGCGCGGCGCGGGCCATTCCCTCCAGTCTGCGGGAAGCCGGACGGTGACGCCAGCACGACACAGCGTGCTGATCGTCAGCGCGAGCATGGGCGCCGGGCACGACGGCGTCGCCGCCGAGCTGGCCCGGCGGCTCACGGCGGCCGGCGGCGCCGCCGAGGTGGTGGACCTGCTGGACCTGCTGCCGCTCGGGCTGGGCGGCGGGCTGCGCCGGTGGTACGGCTGGATGATGCGGTCGGCGCCGTGGGTGTACGCGCTGATCTACCGGGTGTTCTTCGTTCCCCCGCCGCTCCGGGAACCGGACGGCGGCGGCCCCGCGCCCCGCGCCCGGCGGGAGCGGCGGGCCCTCGCATGGGACTCGCCGTTGACGGTGCTGGCCGCCGCGCGCCTGCGGCGGCTGGTGGGATGCCGCCGTCCGGGCGAGGTCGTCACCACGTTCCACGTGGCCGCGCAGGCGGCCGGGCGGCTGCGGGGCCGCGGCCGGCTCGCCGTGCCGAGCACCGTGCTGCTGACCGACTTCGCCGTGCACCGGATGTGGCTGCATCCGGGCAACGACCGCTACCTGTGCCCGTCCCCGTCGACCGCGCGGCGCGTGACCGCGCTGACCGGCCGTCCGGCGGCGTGCTGCGCCCCGCTCACCGGCCCGGCGTTCCACCGCCCGCCCGGCCGTCCGGCGGCGGTGCCGCGGGCCCGGGAGCGGCTCGGCGTACGGCCGGACGACCGGCTGGTGCTGGTCTCGGCCGGATCGTGGGGGGTCGGCGAGGTCGCCGAGACCGCCCGCGTCCTGGCGGGTTCGGGACGGTACCTGCCCGTCGTCCTGTGCGGCCGCAACGAGCGGCTGCGACGCCGCCTGGCCGCCGTCCGGCCCGGCCTGGCCCTCGGCTGGCGCGACGACCTGCCCGCGCTGATGGCGGACGCGTACGCGCTGGTCGACAACGCCGCCGGGCTGACCTGCCGGGAGGCGTTCGCGGCCGGGCTGCCGGTGATCTCCTACCGGCCGATTCCCGGCCACGGCCGCGACGGCGCGCTGGCCATGGCGCGCGACGGGCTCAGCGTCCACGCCGACGGCCCGCGGGACCTGCTCGCCGCGCTCGACCGGCTGGCCGGCCCCGGGGAGCGCGCCCGCCTGGTCGCCGCCGGCGCCGCCCTCTTCGCGGAGCCGTCCGCCGAGGCGCTCCTGCTCGGCGGCGCTTCCGCGCCGGCGCCGGGCGGACCTCAGTCGCAGACGTCCCCGCCCCCGGCGTGGTCGCGCAGCGGCCGCGTCTGGGCGAGGTGGATGCTGCCGTAGAGGATCAGGCCGATGCCCAGCAGTTCCAGGACCACCCAGCCGCCCAGGCGGATCGACTCGCCGAACAGGCCGACGCCGTAGGCGATGCTGGCGACCGGGTCGGTCACGTTGAGTCCCGGCTGCACGGCCACCAGCGAGCCGCTGCGCAGGGCGTCCTGCAGCAGCACCAGGCTCGCCAGCCCCGCCGCCACCATGGCGTACAGGGCCCACGACGTCAGCACCGAGGACGCGCCGCCGGGGATGGCGCGGGTGGCGTCCTTCATGAGCGCGGCCGTGAAGGAGAACCCCAGCCCGCTCGCCACCGCCAGCAGGACCGCGCGGCGCGCGCCGCGGACCCCCCGCGACGACGCCACCAGGAACGCCATCACCCCGACCGTGACCAGGATGGCGATCGCCCACTCGACGCGGTGGGGCGTCCGCGTGCCGTGGGCCGGGCTGGCCGCGGCGAGCAGGACGGCCAGCCCGACGGTCATGGCGCCGACGGCGATCCAGGACTCGCGGTCGAGCCTGCGTCCGAGCACCAGCCAGATGAAGGCCATGGTGAAGGGCAGCTCGGTCACCAGGATCGGCTGGACCAGGGCGAGCTGGCCGACGGTGAGCGCCCCGGCCTGGAAGAGGAACCCCGCGATCAGCGCGAGGATGCCGAGGAGCCAGCCGGTGTCGCGCACCAGGCTCAGCATCACCGACATCTGGAAGGAGTCGCCCGGCGCGACCGAGCGCGCCGCGCGCCGTTGCAGCACCGACGACAGGGCGTTGCTCGCCGCGGCGAACAGGGCGAGGACGATCGCGATGATCATGACGGACCGTCCCCCGTGGTCACCGGCTTGCCGGGATAGCGGGCCCGGCCCAGCACGACGATGCCGAGCACGACCATGCTCAGCCCGGCGACCTCGGCCGCGAGCGCGCCCGCGGTCATCTGCAGGCGTTCGGCGAAGACGAAGACGCCGAGGACGATCCCGACGATCGGTTCGGCGGCGGTGATGGCGGGCAGCGAGATCGCCAGCGGGGCGGCGTCGAACGCGCTCTGCGCCAGCAGCAGCGACACCACGGCGATGGCGACCAGGGCGTACGGCTGCCAGTTCCACAGGCCGGCGGCCAGGCCGCCGCCGCCCAGGGCCTGCAGCGTGCCGTGGGTCAGCGCGTCCTGGACGCCGAACATCATGCCCGCCGCGGCGGAGAACAGCATGGCCTTGGTCCGCAGCGAGCACGGCGCGGCGAGCAGGGCCAGCCCGGCGGCCAGCGCCAGCACCACCCCGGCGGCCAGCCAGCGCGGCGACGTGGGGCCCGCCGCCTGCCCGCCCTGCGGCCGCCCGAACACCAGGAAGCTGGTCACCCCGCCGGTGACCAGCACCGCCCCCCACCAGGCCGCGTGGCTCAGCCATTCCTGGTAGACCGCGTGCGCGATCAGGAAGGCGAAGATCAGGTTCGTGGCCAGCAGCGGCTCGACGCTGCCGAGGTCGGCCCCGGTCAGCGCCAGCGCGCCCAGCACCTGGCCGCAGACCATGGCGGCGATGCCGAGCAGCCACACCCGCTTGCGGATCAGGTGGGTGAGCAGCCGCAGGTGCATCATCTCGTCCAGCGGCTCGCGGTAGGCGACGTGCTGCTGGGCGACGAATCCCGCGCCGATGAAGCAGGCCGCCGCCAGTGCGAGCGCGGTGCTCATCGGCCCCCCGCCGGAATCATGGGGGGCGTCGTACCCCTCCCGCGCCGCTTCTCACCGGCCACACCCCCACTGACCTGGCGATTTACCACATGCGGGGCAGCGGAGGGGCAGGGCGTGGAAGTGGTCTTCGCGCGACGCGGTCAGCAGGTGCGGGACGTCGGAGGAGTACCGATGACGCGGTGGGCACTCCGCCTAATTGCGCCGGGCTTCCGTGCCGGAGGTCATTTCCTGCCCGGAGGAATCCTCGGCGCTTTCCTTCTCGTTCGACGGCTCCGGCGGAAGCGACGGTTCGGGGGCGAGCCAGCCCGCCACCACGATTCCGTAGAGAATGTGGTCGACGGCCACCACGGCGCGCCAGAGGGCGGGGCGACTGCGGGTGTGGCGGACGCCGAGAAGCGGCGCGATTCCCAGTTCGAACGCCAGCCAGATCGACAGGCCGTAGACGGGGCCGGCGGCGCGGTGCAGCCTCACGCGGCGGGGCAGCAGGCCGAACATCACACCGCCGCCGGTCCCGTACGCCCAGTGGGCGAGTTCGGTGACGGCCTCCCGCTGGCGGCGCGGCAGCCGCCGGATCCGACCGGGGGCGTGCTTCTCGAAGATGGCCTCGGGCGGGCTCTTCTCGTAGCTGCCGACGGCCGCGGTGACGGTGCGGATGCCGGTCATCGCCATCGCGGCGACCAGCCCGCGGGCCGCGGAGCGGGCCAGCGTCGGACGCGTTTCCTCTCTGCGCACTCTGCGACCTCCTGACGGGAATTCGGCTCGGCTGGGGTCTGCCCGCCGTCCCGCCGTGCATTCCCCCATATTCCGCTAGGTGCGCTCGTCACCTATCGTCCGGCGCCACTTACCCGCCTTGGAGCGTCGTTGCTATACCGGAAAAGTCCCCGCCTGCCGTCCGCGGGCGAATTACAGCGCAACGGAGGACGATCGTATGGGGAAGGCCGGCGCCGCCACCGCGGGATTCGAGGCCGCGCGGGCGGTGGCCGACGCGATCCTGTACGAGGGTTATCTGCTGTATCCGTACCGCCGTTCGTCCATCAAGAACCGGGTGCGCTGGCAGTTCGGCGTCCTCACGCCGCGGACGTGGACGCTGGCGCGCGGCCCGGCCGACGCGGGCGTGGCGGGGTCCGCGGAGACCTGGTGGCAGCAGACCGACTGCCTGGTGGAGGCCGCGGGCGACGCCGTCGTCGACTGCCGGATCCGGTTCCTGCAGGTTCAGCACCGGTCGGTGGAACGGCTGCTGCCGGACGGGTCCTACCGGCCCGCCGACGCCATGGACGCGGGTTCGCGGCCGGAACTGAGCTTCGACGAGGCGGTCCCCAGGGAGTTCGACGCCGCCTTCTCCGTCGGCGAGCTGCTCGCCGAGGAGCACCACCTCACGCTGCACGCCGAGGAGGGCGAGGACGTCGAGCCGCTGACCGACGACGCGGGCCGCCCGGTGGGACGCGTGGTGCGCAGGCGGTGGCCGGTGACCGCGCTGCTGGCGGTGTCGGCCGTCCCCTGCCGCACGCGGACCCCGCTGTTCCGCCTCCGGGTGCGCGTGGAGAACGTCAACGACACCTTCCAGGTGGAGGCGGCACGGGACGAGGCGCTGCGCGTGTCGCCGATCGCCTCGCACGTCCTGCTCGCCGTGCGGGACGGCGCGTTCGTCTCGCTTCTGGAGCCTCCGGCGTGGGCGGCGGACGCGGTCCGCACGTGCACCAACCAGCACACCTTCCCGGTCCTGGCGGGCGAGCCCGGCAGGCGTGACGTGGTGCTGTCGTCGCCGATCCTGCTGTACGACCACCCGCGCGTGGCGCCGGAGAGCCCCGGCGACCTGCACGACGCGACCGAGATCGACGAGATCCTCTCGCTGCGCACGCGCACCCTCACCGACGCCGAGAAACGGGAGGCGCGGGCGACCGATCCCCGGGCCGCGCGGATCCTGGACCAGGTCGAGGAGATGCCCCCGGCGGTCCAGTCGCGGCTGCACGGCACGATCCGGTCGCGGCGGCCCGTCCCGCACGCCCACGCCCCGTCCGGCGACATGGCGGCGGGGCGCCCGTCGACGCCGTGGTGGGATCCGGGCGCGGACGACTCGGTCTCCCCGGAGACCGACCGCGTCATGGTGTCCGGCGTGCCGGTGTCCCGGGGCTCCCGGGTGCGGCTGCGGCCGCGCGGCCAGGGCACGGACCCGCAGGACGCGTTCCTGGAGGGCCGGACCGCCGTGGTCGAGGCGGTCCTGCTGGACGTGGACGGCGCCCGCCACCTGGCCGTGACGGTCGAGGACGATCCCGGCGCGGACCTGCACCGCTGGTACGGCCGGTTCCGCTACTTCCGCCCCGACGAGGTCGAGCCGCTGGCCGGCGGGGGGAGGGACGCATGAGCCCCGACCGGCCGCGGCGCGTTCTCGTCGCGGGCATCGGCAACGTGTTCCTCGGCGACGACGGCTTCGGCGTCGAGGTGGTCCGCCGCGTCGACGCCGCGGAGCTGCCCGCCACCGTGGACGTCGCCGACTACGGCATCCGCGGCGTGCATCTGGCCTACGAGCTGCTCGACGGCCGCCACGACACGCTGATCATGGTCGACGCGGTGCCCCTGGACGGCCCGCCCGGCACGCTGGCCGTCCTCGATGTCGGCGACGCCGCGGCGGACGCCGACGGCCTCGGCGCACCGGTCGTCGACGGGCACGGCATGGACCCGCTGACCGTGCTGCGCCTGCTGCGCCACCTCGGCGGCGCCGTGGACCGCGCGCTGGTCGTGGGGTGCCGGCCCGAGACCGTCGACGAGCGCATGGGGCTGTCGCAGCCCGTCGCCGACGCCGTGCCGGAGGCGGTCCGCCTGGTCACGGCGGTGGCCCGCGAGGAGGCGGCCCGCGCGGAGGCGGCGCGGACGGACACGACCGGGGAAGGGGTGCGGGCGGATGCATGAGATGGGCATGTGCGAGGCGATCGTCGAGGCGGCGGTGCGCCGGGCCGGCGGGCGGCGGGTGCGCGGCGTGCGCGTGCGCGTCGGCGGGCACGCCGTCGACCCGGGCGTCGTGGAGCAGGGCTTCCGGATGGCGGCGGCGGGGACGGTCGCGCAGGACGCCGCCCTGGACCTGGTGGTGGTGCCGCTGACGGCGCGCTGCGGCGGCTGCGGCGCCGAGTCGCCGGTCGCCGACGCGGCCTGCCTGGTCGCCTGCCCCCGCTGCGGCGGGGTCGACGTCGAGATCGCCGGGCACGACGACGTCGTGCTGGAGTCGATCACCATGGACGGTCCCGTCCGGGAGGGTGCCTGATGGACGCCATCGACCTGCTCACCCACGACCACCGGATGGTCGAGCAGCTGTTCCGCGACTACCACGCCGCCGCCTCGGAGCGGCAGCGGCGGGCCGTGGTGCAGATCCTGGTGCGCGAGCTGTCCAAGCACGCCGCGGTCGAGGAGCTGCTGTTCTACCCGTTCGCCGGCCGGCTGCTGGACGCGGACGAGGAGATCGACCGCCACCTCCAGGAGCACATGACCGTCAAACGCCTGCTGGCCGAACTGGACCGGCTGCCCGAGGGCGACGAGCGCACCGGCCGGCTGGTGGCGGGCCTGCGCAGGGAGCTCGCCGAGCACATCCGCGAGGAGGAGGGCGACCTCATGCCCAGGGTCCGCGCCCGGGCCGGCGCGGAGGCCCTGCGCACGCTCGGCGAGGACATCCGGCGTGCCAAGGAGCGCGCGCCCACGCGTCCGCACCCGGCCGCCCCCGACCGGCCGCCCGCGCTGGCGCTGGCGGCCCCGGTGGCCGCCGTCTACGACCGTGTCCGCGACCGGATCCAGGGGAGGCCACGCACATGACCCAGGCACAGGAGGCGACCGCCCCCACCCGTGAGGGGTTCGACGAGATCACGATTCTGTGGATCTCCGAGGGGATGAGCTGCGACGGGGACACCGTCTCGATGACCGCCTCGGCCCAGCCCGCGATCGAGGACGTGGTGAACGGCCGCATCCCGGGGCTGCCCAAGGTGAACCTGCACAACAAGGTGCTGTCGCCCGCCGTCGGCGGCGAGCAGTTCCTCGCTCCGTTCCGCGCGGCCGCGCGCGGCGAGCTGGACCCGTTCATCCTCGTCATCGAGGGGTCCATACCGAACGAGAACATCAACGGCGACGGCTACTGGACCTCGTTCGGCAACGACCCCGAGACGGGCGAGCCGATGACCCTCAACCAGTGGATCGACATGCTCGCGCCGCGGGCGTGGGCGGTGGTGGCCGCGGGCACCTGCGCCACCTACGGCGGCATCCACGCCATGGCGGGCAACCCGACCGGCTGCATGGGGCTGGCCGACTACCTCGGGTGGGACTTCCGGTCGGCCGGGGCGCTGCCGATCGTCAACGTCCCCGGCTGCCCCATCCAGCCGGAGAACTTCATGGAGACGCTGACGTGGGTGCTGTACCACGCGGCCGGCTCCGCGCCCCCGCCGCCGCTGGACTCGATGCTGCGGCCGCAGTGGCTGTTCGGCAAGACGGTGCACGAGGGCTGCGACCGCGGCGCGTACTACGAGCAGGCCGACTTCGCCAAGGACTACAACTCCCCCAAGTGCCAGGTGAAGGTGGGCTGCTGGGGGCCGGTCGTCAACTGCAACGTGCCCAAGCGGGGCTGGATGGGCGGCCTGGGCGGCTGCCCGAACGTGGGCGGCATCTGCATCGCCTGCACCATGCCCGGCTTCCCGGACAAGTTCATGCCGTTCATGGACCAGCCGCCGGGCGGCAGCCTCTCCACGATGATGATCAAGCCGTACGGGGCGGCCATCCGCCGCCTGCGCGCGCTCACCAACCGCACGGCGAACAGGGAACCCAAGTGGCACCACAACCGTGACGTGCTCACCAGCGGCTACGACCCGCGCTACCGGCCCTAGCCGGCGGCGCGGACGGCACCGGCGGACGGCACCAGCGGAACGGGACGAAAGGAATCGGGCGGATGACCACGACGGAGCGCAGACCCGCACCCGCCGAACCCGGCCAGCTCGTCGAGATGGCGTGGGACCCGATCACCCGGATCATCGGCAACCTCGGCATCTACACCAAGATCGACTTCGCGAACCGGCAGGTCGTGGAGTGCCACAGCACCTCGTCGCTGTTCCGCGGCTACTCGGTGTTCATGAAGGGCAAGGACCCGCGCGACGCCGGGTTCATCACCAGCCGGATCTGCGGCATCTGCGGGGACAACCACACCACCTGCTCGGTGTACGCGCAGAACATGGCCTACGGCATCCAGAACCCGCCGCTGGCCGAGTGGATCATCAACCTCGGCGAGGCCGCCGAGTACATGTTCGACCACACCCTGTTCCAGGACAACATGGTCTTCGTCGACTTCTGCGAGGCCATGGTCAAGGAGACCAACCCGGGCCTGCTGGCCAGGGCGCGCAGCACCGAGGCGCCGCACGCGGAGCTGCACGGCTACCGGACGATCGCCGACATCATGGAGGCGTTCAATCCGTTCGAGGGCGAGTTCTACCAGGAGGCGCTGCGGGTCAGCCGCGTCACCCGCGAGATGTTCTGCCTCATGGAGGGGCGGCACGTGCACCCCTCGACGGTCTATCCCGGCGGCGTGGGCACGATGCCGGAGCCGACGCTGTTCACCGACTACCTCAGCCGCCTCATCCGCGTCGTCGACTTCGTCAAGCGGTCCGTCACGATGAACGACGACGTCTTCGACTTCTTCTACGAGGCCCTGCCGGGCTACGAGGAGGTCGGCCGCCGCCGGATCCTGCTGGGGTGCTGGGGCGCCTTCCAGAATCCCAACGTCACCGACTACCGCTACGAGACGATGAACCGCTGGGGCAAGGCGATGTTCGTCACCCCGGGCATCGTGGTGGACGGCGCGCTGCTGACCAACGACCTGGTGGACATCAACCTCGGCATGCGCATCCTGCTGGGCAGCTCCTACTACGACGACTGGGTGAACGAGGAGCCGTTCGTCACCCACGACCCGCTCGGCAACCCGGTCGACATGCGGCACCCGTGGAACCAGACCACGCTTCCCGTGCCGCAGAAGCGGAACTTCGAGGACAAGTACAGCTGGGTGATGAGCCCGCGCTGGCTGGACCCGGGCAGCGGGCGGCACCTCGCGCTCGACACCGGCGGCGGTCCCTTCGCCCGGCTGTACGTGACAGCGCTGTCCAATCTCGTCGACACTCCCTACGTCAAGGCGACCGGCTCCAGCGTGCAGATCATGCTGCCCAAGGGCGACAAGCTGCCGGAGCAGACGCTGGAGTGGCGCATCCCGCAGTGGTCCAACACGCTGGAGCGCGACCGGGCCCGGGTCTACTTCGTGGCGTACGCGGCGGCGATGGCGATGCACTTCATCGAGCAGGGGCTGCAGCTGGTCCGCTCGGGCGACACCAGGGTCTTCCAGGACTTCGACGTGCCCGACGAGGCGATCGGCTGCGGCTTCCACGAGGCGGTGCGGGGCGTGCTGTCCCACCACATGGTGATCCGCAACGGCAAGATCGCCAACTACCACCCGTACCCGCCGACACCGTGGAACGCCAGCCCGCGCGACAGCTTCGGCACGCCCGGCCCGTACGAGGACGCCGTCCAGGGCACGCCGATCTTCGAGGAGAACGGGCCGGAGGAGTTCAAGGGCGTCGACATCATGCGGACGGTGCGCAGCTTCGACCCGTGCCTGCCCTGCGGCGTGCACATGTACCTCGGCAAGGGCCGCGAGGTGCGCAAACTGCACTCGCCGATGTTCGGTGCCGCCCATGGTTGAGCCGCACGCCGCCGAACGGGAGCCGCGTCCGCCGGCCGCGGCTCCCGCGGGCGGCGGTCCGCGGCGGCTCGGCGACACGGCGGTCGCCGAGCGCCTGACGCTGCTGGAGCGGCTCCTGGCCCGCCTGGAGCAGACGCCGGGGCCGACCGCCGAGACGGCGCTCGACGCCGTCGCCGTGCTCACCGAGGTGTACGGCGAGGCGCTCGCCCGCGTCATGGACCGCACGGGACCCGAACCGGCCGCCGCGCTCACGGCCGACGAGCTGGTCGGCCACCTGCTCGCCCTGCACGGCCTGCATCCGGCGACCGTCGAGGAGCGGGTGCGGGGGGCGCTGGAGGAGGTGCGGCCCTACCTGCGGTCGCACGGCGGGGACGTCGAGCTGAGCGGTATCGACGGCGATGTGGCCCGGGTGCGCCTGACGGGCGGCTGCGGGTCGTGCGCCTCGTCCGCGCGGACGCTGGAGACGGCCGTCAAGGACGTCGTGCTGGCGGCGGTTCCGGAGCTGTCCGCGGTCGAGCAGGTCCCTTCCGGCCCGGACGACTCAGCCCCGAACGGCTCCGCCGGCGGCGGGCGGGCCGGGGCGCCGGCGGCGTTCGTGCCCGTCGAGGCGCTGCTGCGCACCCGCCGCGCTCCCGGCGAGGGGGCGACATGACGGCCGGTGCGCTCCAGCGGGTCATCAGGCGGGCGGACGGCCTCGGCCGGGAGCCCGGCGAGCGCTGCGACCTGTGCGGCGTCGACATCCCCGACGCGCACGCCCATCTGCTCGACGAACGGCAGGGGAACCTGCTGTGCGCGTGCCGGGCGTGCGGGCTGCTGTTCGAGCGCGAGGCGGCGGGCCGCGGCCACTACCGGCTGGTGCCCGACCGGCGGGTCCGGCTGAGCGGAGTGCCGGCGGCCGAGCTGGGCGTCCCGGTGGGGCTGGCGTTCTTCGTCCGCGGGCCGGACGGCGTCGTCCTCGCGCACTACCCGAGCCCGGCGGGCGCCACCCGATGCGAGGTGGACCCCGCCAGGTGGGAACGGGTCGTCGAGGCGTGCGAGCCGTTGCGGTCGATGCGACCCGCCGTGGAGGCGCTGCTGGTCAACACCGTGCGGGGCGCCGACGAGCAGTGGCTCGTCCCCATCGACGACTGCTACCGGCTGGTGGCCGTCGTCCGCGGCTCCTGGAAGGGACTGTCGGGAGGACGGGAGGTCTGGCCGGAGATCGACCGGTTCTTCGCCGGGCTCGGCGAGCGCGGCGGAGCCCGCGGCGCACACCGCCATCAGGCCGCGGCGAGCTGAGAGGAGGCGACGACGATGGCAGAGATCCGGGTAGGCAAACCGGACGTCAAGCCCGACACCCCCTCGCACACCAAGGGGGTGCACCAGGGCAACAAGAAGGGCGCCCTGAAGAGGCAGATGGGGCACTACCTGGACGGCACCGCCGACGCGCGGCGCTCGACCGGGGTGAACCCCAAGAAGCACCAGCCGATCCTGCCGATCATGCCGAACCTGCCGCCGGGGTGAGGCGGAATGCGGGGGCGAGGCGGGCGCGCGGGCGCCCGCGGACGAGGAGGGAGCAGGGCCATGCGGCGACGCCACGAACGACGGCGACGGGGCGGAAGGGAGACGGGGCGGCGGTGGACGTGGCTGGCCGCCCTGGGCGGCATCGGGCTGCTCGCGCTGCTGTGGAAGGAGTTCCCGGCGATGCGGCGCTACTACAAGATCGAGCGGATGTGAGCGGAGGGGCGGCGGATGTGTCTCGGCATCCCCGGTGAGATCGTCGAGATCCTGCCGGACCGGACCGACCTGGCCCGGGTCGAGGTGGCGGGCGTCCGCCGCGCCATCAACATCGGGCTGCTGGGCGAGGGCGAGGTGCGCCCCGGCGACTGGGTGCTCGTGCACGTCGGCTTCGCCATGTCGAAGATCGACGAGGCCGAGGCGGCGGCGACGCTGGCCCTGCTCGACGGGCTCGGCCAGGCCTACGCCGACGAGGTGGCGGCGCTCACCGAGTCCGACATCACCTGACACCTGAGAACCCGACGGCGCCCGCGGGCGGCCGAGGCCATCCGAGGGCGCCGAGGGTTGCGACTCCGACGACAAGGCGGCTGACGACATGCGGTTCGTCGACGAGTACCGCGACGCGGGCAAGGCACGGGCGGTGGCCGCGCGGATCGCCGCGCTGTGCGAGCCGGGACGGCGGTACAAGTTCATGGAGGTGTGCGGCGGCCACACGCACACCATCTACCGGCACGGCCTGGAGGACCACCTTCCGGAGAACGTCACGCTGGTGCACGGCCCGGGATGCCCGGTCTGCGTGATCCCCATGGGCCGGGTGGACGACGCCATCGCCATCGCCCGGCACCCCGACGTGATCATGACGTCGTTCGGCGACATGATGCGGGTGCCGGGCGGGCGGGGCTCGTTCCTGGACGCCAAGGCCGAGGGCGCCGACATCCGCATGGTGTACTCGCCGCTGGACGCGCTGTCCCTCGCCCGGCGCCATCCCGACCGGCGCGTGGTGTTCCTGGCCGTCGGGTTCGAGACCACGGCGCCGTCCACGGCGATGACCGTGCTGCGCGCGGCCCGCGAGGGCGTGACCAACTTCTCGGTCTTCTGCAACCACGTGACGATCATCCCGGCGATCAAGGCGATCCTGGACTCCCCGGACCTGCGGCTGGACGGCTTCATCGGCCCCGGGCACGTCTCCACGGTCATCGGCTGCCGACCGTACGAGTTCATCGCCCGCGAGCACGGCAAGCCGCTGGTGTGCGCGGGCTTCGAGCCGCTGGACGTGCTGCAGTCGGTCGCCATGCTGCTGGAGCAGCTCGCCGAGGGACGGGCCGAGGTGGAGAACCAGTACGGCCGGGTCGTCCCGTGGAACGGCAATCCCCGCGCGCTGCGCGCGATCGGCGAGGTGATGGAGCCGCGGCCGTACTTCGAGTGGCGCGGCCTGGGCTTCATCTCCCAGTCCGCGCTGCGCGTCCGCGACGCCTACGCCGCGCACGACGCCGAGCGGATCTTCGAGGTGCCGGGCGTGCGGGTGGCCGATCCGAAGGCGTGCCAGTGCGGCGAGGTGCTCAAGGGCGTGCTCAAACCGTGGGAGTGCAAGGTGTTCGGCACCGCGTGCACGCCCGAGACGCCGATCGGCACCTGCATGGTGTCGTCGGAGGGGGCCTGCGCCGCGTACTACAACTTCGGGCGGTTCACGCGGCGGCGCGCGCGGGAGGTGTCCTCCCCATGAGCGAGCCGGGCACGAGCCACCTGTCGCGGGAGCAGCAGGTGCTCGAACGCATCGAGCGTGCGCGGCGGCACCGCCCCCGGGTGCGGGAGAAGAACATCACGCTGGCCCACGGCGCGGGCGGCAAGGCGACGCAGACGCTGGTGGAGGCGCTGTTCCTGGAGCACTTCCGCAACCCGGCGCTGGAGGCGCTGGGCGACGGCGCCGTGCTGGCCGTCGACGGCGGGCGGCTCGCCTTCACCACCGACTCGTTCGTGGTGTCGCCGCTGTTCTTCCCCGGCGGCGACATCGGCGACCTGGCGGTGAACGGGACCGTCAACGACCTGGCGATGTGCGGGGCGCGGCCGCTGTACCTGTCGGCGGGCTTCATCCTGGAGGAGGGGTTCGCCGTCGACGACCTGCGGCGGATCGTCGCGTCGATGGCGGCGGCGGCCGAACGCGCGGGCGTCGCCGTCGTCACCGGCGACACCAAGGTGGTCGAACGCGGCAAGGCGGACGGCTGCTACGTGACCACCGCGGGCGTCGGCGTGCTCGACCGGGACGTGGCGCTGGGCGCCTCGGCGGTGCGGCCCGGCGACGCCGTGCTGGTGTCCGGCCCGATCGGCGAGCACGGTGTCACGATCATGGTCGCGCGGGGGGAGCTGGAGATCGAGGCGGAGCTGGCGTCCGACACGGCCGCGCTGCACGGCGCGGTCGCGGCGCTGCTGGACGCGGTGCCCGGCGGGGTCCGGATGCTGCGCGACGCCACCCGGGGCGGGGTCGCCACGGTCCTCAACGAGGTGGCGCGGGCGGCCGGCGCGGCGATCGTCATGCGGGAGCCGGCGCTGCCGGTGCGGCCGGTGGTGAACGGCGCGTGCGAGCTGCTGGGCATCGACCCGCTGTACGTGGCGTGCGAGGGCCGGTTCGTCGCCGTGGTCGACGGCGACCGCGCCGACACCGCCCTGGACGCGCTGCGGGCGCATCCCCTCGGCGCGGGCGCGGCGCTGGTGGGGCGCGTCGAGGACGAGCCGGCCGGTCTGGTGCTGCTCGAGACGTCCATCGGCGGGACCCGGATCGTCGACATGCTCGTCGGCGACCCGCTGCCGCGCATCTGCTAGCGGCCTGCCCGCTGATCAGGGCGGTCACGGTGGCGCGCGGCGGTCGCGGGCGGCGGCCACGACCGCCTGGCCTAGGGAGATCCCGCCGTCGTTGGGCGGCACGCGGGAGTGGACGAGCACCGCGAACCCCGCCTTCTCCAGGCCGGACACCACCCGGTCGAGCAGCACCAGGTTCTGGAAGACCCCGCCGGACAGGGCGACCGTGCCGAGACCGGTCCGCTGCCGCAGCACGTCGGCCGCGTCGACGACGGCGCGCGCCAGGCCGTTGTGGAAGCGGGCGGCGACGCGCCCGGCGTCGGTCCCCGCCGCCAGGTCGTCGACCACGGCCCGCACCAGGTCGTGGCCGGAGATCACCAGCTCCGGCCGCTCGGCCAGCCCGGCCCGGTAGGCGCCGTGCTCCCCGAGGTACACCCGCTGCTCCAGTTCGACGGCGGCCTGCCCCTCGTAGGTGACCGCGTCGCGCACGCCCGCGAGGGCCGACACCGCGTCGAACAGCCGGCCGGCGCTCGTGGTGAGCGGGGCGTTGGTCCCCGTGCGCGCCATGCCGGTGACCGCCGCCCAGCGGTCGCGGTGCCGCCGGACCACGTCCAGGTCGGGCAGGTCGTCGCCGTAGAGGGCGTCCAGGTAGGCGGCGGCCATGCGCCACGGTTCGCGGACCGCCGCGGCCCCGCCGGGCAGGGGCACGGCCGCCAGGTGCCCGGCCCGCTCGTACTCCGCCAGGTCGGCGACGAGCAGTTCACCGCCCCACAGCACGCCGTCGTCGCCGTAGCCGAGCCCGTCGAACGCCACGCCGATCACCGGGCCGCACGCCCCGTTGTCGGCCAGGCAGGAGGCGACGTGCGCGTGGTGGTGCTGCACCGCGACCGGCTCCGCGCCGGCCTGCTCCAGCGCGTACTTGGTGGACAGGTACTCCGGATGCCGGTCGTGCGCCACCACCTCCGGCCGCACGTCGAACACCCGGCGGAAATGCGCGATGCCCTCGACGTAGGAGCGCAGCGTCTCGTAGTTCTCCAGGTCGCCGATGTGGTGGGACAGGTACGCCCGGTCGCCCTTGGCCACGCAGAAGGTGTTCTTCAGCTCGGCGCCGCAGGCCAGCACCGGCCGCGGGAACCGGCCGCGCACGGTCACCGGCGACGGCGCGTAGCCGCGGGAACGGCGCACCGGAAGCGGCCGCCCGCGGAACACCCGCACCACCGAGTCGTCGGTGCACACGTGGATCGGCCGGTCGTGCAGCAGGAACCCGTCGGCGATCCCCGCCAGCCTCGCCACGGCGTCGTCGTCCCGGTGGGCGATCGGCTCGTCGGACCGGTTGCCGCTCGTCAGCACGACGGGGCGGGCGACCCGCCGCACCAGCAGATGGTGCAGCGGCGTGTACGGCAGCATGACCCCGAGCCGGCGGCTGCCCGGCGCCACCGCGGCGGCGACCCCGGCACCGGCTCGGCGGGGCGCCAGCACGATCGGGGCGCGGGCGCCGGTCAGCAGCCGTTCGGCCTCGGGTTCCAGGTGGACGAGGGCGCGGGCGGCGGCCACGTCGGGCGCCATCACCGCGAACGGCTTGTCCTCGCGGTGTTTGCGGGCGCGCAGGGCCGCCACCGCCTCCTCGTGGCCGGCGAGCGCGGCCAGGTGGTATCCGCCGAGCCCCTTCACCGCCAGGATCCGGCCGCGCAGCAGCCAGCGCGCGGCGGTCTCGACGGGGTCCGCCCGCGTCGCCGTCCGGCCGTCCGGCCCGAGGAGCCGGAGCGCGGGGCCGCACGCCGGGCAGCACACCGGCTGGGCGTGGAACCGGCGGTCGCGCGGGTCGCCGTACTCCTCCGCGCAGTCGCCGCACATGGGGAACGCGGCCATGGTGGTGTTGCCCCGGTCGTACGGCACGTCCGTGACGATCGTGAACCTCGGCCCGCAGTTCGTGCAGTTGGTGAACGCGTAGCGGTGGCGCCGCGCGGACGGGTCGAAGATCTCGCGGACGCATGCGCCGCACGTCGCCGCGTCGGGCGGCACCAGCGCCTGCCGGGCGGCGCCGTCGACGCTGGCCACGATGCGGAACCCGCGCTCCCCGCGCGGTTCGCGCGGCTCGGTGACGACCCGTTCGACCCGTGCCAGGGGCGGCGCCCGCCGCTCCAGGTCGGCCACGAACCGCGCCAGCGCCGAGGGCGCTCCCTCGGCCTCGGCGAACACGCCGGCCGCGTCGTTGCCGACGAAACCCGCGATGCCGTGCTCGCCGGCCAGTTCGTGCACGAACGGCCGGAACCCGACCCCCTGCACGATCCCCTCGACGCGGATCCGGATCCGCGTGCGCGGCACCGGCCCGGCGGCCGAGGTCACAGGTCACCGTCCAGCGCCCGCCGGGTCAGCTCCCAGAGGACCTGGTAGAGGGTGGTCTGGGCCTCCTGGATGCGGTGCACCGACGACGACGGCACGACGAACAGGTGCTCGACGGTCCCGGCCTCGGCCATCGCGCCCCCGTCGTACCCGGCGAAACCGACCGTCACCATGCCGTGCCCGGCGGCCTCGTCGAAGGCGCGCAGCAGGTTGCGCGAGCCGCCGCTGGTCGACAGGCCCAGGGCGATGTCGCCGCGCCGTCCCAGGGCGGCGAGCCGGCGCGCGAAGACGACCTCGAACCCGACGTCGTTCGACAGCGCCGTCAGCGTCGCCACGTCGTGGGGCAGCGAGATCGCGGGCAGCGGCCGCGCGGGCGCCGGCGGGCACACGAACAGCCGCGCGACCGCCTGTGCGTCGGTGCTGCTGCCGCCGTTGCCGAACGTCAGCAGCCTGCCGCCCGCCTCGAACGCCTCCGCCAGCCGGCGCGCGCAACGCAGCAGCGCCGCGCCGTGCCGCTCGGCCAGGGAGCCGCGCAGCTCGGCGATCTCGGCGGCCTTCTCCCTGGCCGAGCGGCCCGCCTCCGCCAGGAGGGCGCCGGCGCGGGCGCCGCCCGAGTACAGGAAGGGGTAGAGCGTCTCCATCCCGGTGTCGTCCGGCACGGTCATGGCGCGTCCTCCACGACGGCGATGGCCTCCTTGGCGTGGACGAGAACGACGTCCCCCGGCCCGGCGTCGACCAGCGCCACGCTGATCTCCTCCGGCCCGGCGTCGGTGTCGACGACGGCGAGGCCGTCGCCCAGCAGCTCGCGGATCCTGACGGGGACGGCGCTGTCGGAACAGGTCACGCAGACCTCGTCGTGGCACCGCGGCCCGTCGGCGTCACCGCTCATCGCCGCGCTCCAGCGCCGCCGGATGCTCCAGGAAGACGTGCACCAGTTCCCAGAGCAGGTGGTACATGGTGACGTGCATCTCCTTCACCACACAGGGGTCGTCGCAGGGGGTCACCAGCGGATGGTCGGCCGCCGCCGCGACGTCTCCCCCGCCGGCGCCGGCCAGCGCGACCGTCAGCATGCCGAGGTCGCGGGCGGCCCGCAGCCCGCGCAACACCTCGGGACACCGGCCGTCCCCCGACAGGCCGAGCGCGATGTCCCGCGGGCCGCCCAGCAGCCGCACCTGCGCGGCGAACACCGCGCCCAGCCCCTCGGCCGCCGCGATCCCCGTCAGGGCGGCGGCGTCGTCGGTCAGCGACACCGCGGGCAGCGCCCGTTTGCCCACGATGACCGGATGGACGAACTCCACGGCGATGTGCTGGGCGTCGGTCGACGCGCCGCCGCTCCCGAACACGATCAGCTTGCCGCCGTCGCGGAAGCGTCCTGCCATGTCCCGGCACGCGCGCGCCACGTTGTCGGCCTGCTCGGCCAGCGCCCGGCCGGGTTCGGCCCGGCGCTCGAACGGGGCCCGGACCGCGGACGCCACCGGCCGTCCCTCGGCCATTCGCATGCTCCCTTCCCGCTCACGAGACCGTGTACGACCCGCGCCGCCCGTTAGGCGACCCGGACGGCGCCCGGTCCGCCCTGCTCCACCGGAGCAGGCAGGAGTCGAGCACCTCGCGCAGCCGCGCCAGACGGGCCATCCACGCCTCCAGGTCGGCGTGCCCCTCACGGGTCAGCTCGTAGCGGCGACGGGCGGGCCCCGCGTCGGAGGTGACCCAGGTGGACACCACCAGCCGTTCACGCTCCAGGTTGCGCAGCACCCGGTAGGCGTGACCGGGCTCCACCCCGGACACGCCCAGGCAGCCGAGCCGGTCGATGAGCTCGTAGCCGTGCCCCGGCTGCTCGCAGATCAGCAGCAGCAGGAAGGGGTGGAGCAGACCACGCGTCTCGCTGCCGTCCACCACCGCTCTCCTCCCCCTGCCACCTCGCCGGCCCCGGGTCGCTGACGCTTTACCCCCCGTCCAGGGCCGCTATCTCAGCGTCATCCCTTTTTTCGGTGCAGGTGGCGAAGTACCGCATACGCGAAATTCGGCAAAGAGTGCCTCCACTTCCCGTAAAAACGCCCGCCGCCCCCTGGTGCCGGATCACCGGCCGCGCGATATTGGATACAGGCCTGTGAGACGAGCGAGGGAGCTGGACCAGAGGTTCTCTGAAGGAGAAATCCAACGGAGAGTCAATGGAAAGGCTGAGAGGCCGTAACCACGTCAAGTGGTGCGGCGACCCCTTGAACCTGAACCGGACAATGCCGGCGCAGGGAGAGCGCCTCACAGGTCTTCTGATGTGCGCAGGCGTACGCGCCCCCACGGCGAGCGATCTGACGGCCGCCCCGGCCGGAGTGACGGCCTCCTCGATGACTGACGACCGGCGCGGAGGGCACCCCCTCCGGTACCAGGAGCGGCCGCCCCGCGGACCGGCCGCCGCCGGGGGCGATCGCGGAAAACCTCTGCCGAAGGAGGCGTCATGGGTGCACTCGAGCACAGGGAACCGCGCAGCCTGTTCCCCGAGCTGTTCGACTGGATGGAGTCGCCGTTCGCGATGTTGCGTGCGGGCATGGGGCAGACCATGCGGGTCGAGGACTACATCGACGGCGACGACTACGTCATCCGGTGCGAGCTGCCCGGCATCGACCCCGACAGGGACGTGGAGATCACGGCCGAGAGCGGCATGCTGCGCGTCCACGCCGAACGTCACGAGGAGAAGAAGGAGGCGCACCGGTCGGAGTTCCGCTACGGAACCTTCACGCGCTCCTTCACCCTGCCGGCGGACACCGACACCGAGGCCATCAAGGCGTCCTACGACCAGGGCATCCTCACCGTCCGCGTGCCGCTGCCCAAGGCCGCCGAGCACGAGGCCAAGCGGATCGCGATCCAGAAGTGACCGCGCTGCCGCCCGCCCCCCGGACGGGAGCCACCGGAGGGGCATCACGGCCAGATGCCCCTCCGCGTCCGGCGGCACGATGCCGAACCTTCGCGCCGGTGACACGGCGGCCGGGGTTCTCCTGGTCGCCTGCGCCGGCGCGCTGCGTCTGCCCCACTACGGCCGGTGGGCCGCGGCCATCGGCATCACCGTCCTGGCCGTCACCGTGATCGCGGTCATGGTCTCCGCCATCCGCGGCGGCCGGAGACGACGCCGCTGAAGAGCGGGGCCGCCGTGCTCCGCAACGGAGCCGACGCGGCCCCGATCGTCACGACGGTGGCCTGTTCGCCGCGCGGCCGGCGCCGGGCCGGCACGGTGCGCACCGGCCGGCCCCGGTCATCGCGCCCGGCCGGTGGACGAGGCGGGACGCCACGAACTGCCCTCGCCCTTCTCGGCCTCGAAGGCGGGGCGGGCGGTGACGGTGTCGTAGATGATGTGAAGCGTTGTGATCTTGCCGTCGTCGGCCAGTTCGAGGACGTCGACGCATTCGAAGTCGGCCGGCTGCCCCGAGGGCAGCCGCCAGTCGAACTGGAACCAGACGGTGACGATCCGCCCGCCGTCCGGTTTGGCGCCCTCGGCCACGCCCAGCAGATGGAACTTGGCACGGCTGGTGTCGGCGAAGAGCTCGGGATAGAACTCGGTGGCCGGAATGGGACCGTACAGCGGAGAATGCACCGTCGCGCCGGGGCTGAACAACGCCAGGACTCCTTGCAGGTCGGCGCGCGTCAACGCGTCCCGGTAGGTGCCGGCGAGCTCGATCGGGGTCATTTCCTGGTCGTCCTTTCCCTGCGTTCCAGCGCGTCGAGGTCGAGTGTGAGAGCCACCGCCGTCGCGGGCAGGCCGAGGCGGCGCAGGACCGTGGGTTCGAGTTCGCCCGCCTCGCCCACCGGTGTCCGGCCGGCGACGACGCGGACCCAGGGGCGGTCGCCGCGCCACGGCCAGGAACCACGGGAACGACCGGGCTGCGGCCGGAGGGGGACGGCCCACTGCCGGGCCACGTCGCGGATGACCGGGACCATGGCCTGCCAGTCCCGCGCCTCCGTCACGGCAGCCGCGAGCTGGTACGGCTGGGGAGGGATGGCCGAGCACACGGCCTCGACCTGCTCGGGGCGAGGCCGGGTACCTGTGGGCGGCGGCGTGAGCGGCTGGAGCCCACCGGACGGCAGCGAGAAGACCCTCCCCTGTTCGAACACCCTGAGCTCGCCGGAGGCGTGCCGCGCCCGGGTTCGCACGGCGGCGAGCAGTCCGGGAAGCAGCGCGGTGCGCAGCGCGGACGGCTGTCCGTCGAGCGGGTTGGCGACATGGAGCGCGGCCCGCCGCGGGTCGTCTCCGCCCAGCCCGAGTGCGTCCCATACGGCCTGATCCAGGAAGGGGCCGGTGTGCAGCTCCGTCCAGCCGGCGGCCGTCAGCGCGTGGGCTGTGGCCTGCCGCCTGGTGAACGGCGAAACCGCCTCGGCGGCACGGCGTGGCACGTTGGGGACGCGCAGGCCCGGGTGGGGCCGGTCGTGTCCGATGACGTCTCGGATGTCGCTCAAGCCGTGACGGAGCATGAGGGTGCGTTCGATGCCGACGCCGAAGGCGAAGCCCGCGTGGCGGAGCGGGTCGACCCCGCACGTGGCCAGCACGCGGGGATGGACCATGCCGCAGCCGCCCCACTCGACCCAGCCGTCGTCGCACAGCCCGCACCCGCCGCCCCGGCACGCCGGGCAGCACACGTCCACCTCGGCCGACGGGTCGGTGTAGGCGAACGAGTGCGGACGTAACCGAACGGGTGTGCGCTCGCCGAACATGGCCACGGCGAACCGCGCGAGTGTGGCGCGCAGGTCGCCCATGGTCAGGTTCTCGGCCACGGCCAGCCCCTCGGCCTGGTGGAAGACGGGGCTGTGCGTGGCGTCCAGCGGATCGGGGCGGAAGACACGCCCGGCGGTGACCATGCGCAGGGGGACGGGGCGGCGGAGCATCTCCCGAACCTGCACCGGCGAGGTGTGCCCCCGGAGCACCAGCCCCGAGCCGCCACCGGGGCGCGCGATGTGGAAGGCCTTGTTGGCGGCACGGCTGGGGTGGTCGGCGCCCATGTTCAGCGCGTCGTAGACGAACCATTCCGCCTCCAGTTCGGGCCCGTCGGCGAACCGGTACCCCTCGGCCGCGAACAGGTCGACGATCTCTTCGGCCAGCGCCGCGACCGGATCACGCCCCACCTCCGGACCACCTCCCGTTCTGTGTGCGGGCATGAGCACCGGCCGCCACCGTGGCCGGCGCCGGCGTGTGGTCAGCGGCCTTCGCGGATCCACGCCGCGATGCGTTCGTGGATCAGGTCCATCTGACTCCAGGCCCGGCGGCAGGTCGCCCGCAGGCGGGGGAACTCCGACGGGGGCAGCGCCGCCAGCCGGTGCCGGCCGATCCTGCTGTGGTCGTCGTCCGCCGCGGCGTGCAGGGTGAAGAAGTCGTCCGCCGCGTTCGGGGCGTGGATGCCGGCGGCGGCCTCTCCGAAGATCCGGCCGCTGGTCTCGACGACCATGTGCACCAGGACGACCTTCTGCGCCTCGTCCAGCTGGAACATCTGCGCCACGAACCAGGTGCAGGCGGCTTCCAGAACCGGGTCGTCGACCTCGGCGGTGACACCGTGGGCGTCGCGCAGCATCCGGTCGTGGCCGTACTCCTCGCCCAGGTGCTCCTCGTAGTCGCGCTCGAGGAGCGGGTCCACGCATACGGCCTGGCGGGCGTACAGCATGCGCTGGAAGTGGGACGACCACACGTACAGCGCGGCGACGAAGCGTGCGCGCGCCTGCGGGTCGTCGCGCAGCCGGCCACTGCGCAGCAGGGTGAACAGGGAGTTGCGGGTGTGCCGTCCGGCCAGTTCGTCGTTGAGGCGTTCGAGGTCGGCGAGGGGGCCGCCCTGGGCGAGCGCGGCGCCGTCGGCCGCCCCGGCGGCGGCCGGGTCGAAGGAGACGCGGGGGGGCGCCTTCGTCCTCGTACAGGCCCGAGCCCTCGAACTGGACGGAGAGGCCGTGGAACTCCTCCCCCGGACCGGTGCGGAACCCGTGGAGGCGGCCCGGCGGCACGCACACCACGTCGCCTTCGGTGAGCGGCCGTTCGCCGTCGCCGAGGAGGCGGACGGTGCCCCGGCAGACCAGGATCATCGAACTCGTCGGGTGGCTGTGCACCGCCAGCTCCTCGCCGTCGCGCAGCCGCACCCAGGCGAAGGACGGGCGCCCGGCGTCGGGCAGGAACGCCGACAGGGCGGGGTGGCGGCGGAAGTCGCGCTGCTGCCCGAGTTCGTGCGTCCGGCCGCCGACCGTGACGGAGGTGATCGCCCGGATGTCGGCGCGGTGCACGGTGGTGACGGCCGTCAGGGCGCCGGGCGCCGCCGTCGCCGGTGTGGTCATGGGAGTCCTCGTCTTTCGGTGGTGCGTCGTCCGGCCTCGGTGAGGACGGCGAGCAGCCGGTCGTTGACGGCCGGGGAGCCGACCGAGACGCGCAGGTGGCCGCGCCATCCCATGGGGTCGGGCAGGGTGGCCAGGCCCGCGGCGCGCAGCCGGGCGGCGACCTCGGAGGCGGGGCGTTCGGTGCGGACGGTGACGAACCCGGCCGCGGAGCCGACGCGGCCCAGCCCGGGGCAGCGCCGCAGCCCCGCGGCCAGCCGGTCGCGTTCGGCGACGAACAGGTCGATGGCGCGGCGGAGGCCGACCGGGTCGGCGAGGGCCGCCTCGGCCTCGGCGACGACCGGGGCGGGGAGCGTGAACGGCAGGCGGGCCCGCCGCAGCGCCGTCACGATCGCCGGGTGCGCCAGCACCGCGCCCAGCCGCAGTGCCGCCAGGCCGAGCGCCTTGGACATCGACCGGACGACGACCAGGTTCGGGCGGCCGGGGACGAGATGGCGGTGCGAGGGACGACCGGCGTACTCCACGTAGGCCTCGTCCACGACCACCAGGCCGTCGTAGGCGTCCAGCAGCCGCTCGAGCTCGCCGGGGCGTAACGACGTCCCCACCGGGTTGCCGGGGTCGCAGAGGAAGATCCCGGCCGCGCCGGACGAGGCCAGCGCCGCGACGTCGAGCCGGTCGTGCGCGGTGCCGGTGAGCGGTACGGCCAGGCACCCGATCTCGTGCACGGCCGCCAGCTCGTCGAACAGCGCGAAGGACGGCGGGGTGACCGCCACGGTGTCGGCGCGCGGTTCGAAGAAGGTGCGGAACAGCAGGTCCAGGGCGTCGCCCGCGCCGCGGGTCGGCAGGATCGTCTCGGGGCCCCAGCGCCAGCGGGTCCGCTCCGGCCGCTCGGCGGCGGCCCGCGGGCCGGCGCCCTCCAGGACGTCCAGGGCGGCGGCGTACAGCTCGACCAGCGTGCGGTGGGTGTTGTCGGGGTAGTGCCGGTGCGGACCGGCGAAGGGGTTCTCGTTGTCCCTGAGGTTCACCAGGCCCTCGTCCTCGGGGCGGGACTCGAACAGGAACGACGGCCGCAGCGACCTGATCGCCCGCCGGGGCGGCCGCACCCCCGTCCCGGGCGCGGGCCGCTCCGCCGGAACGGGGCGGCGCGCGCGAGCCGGGACGGGGGTGCCGAGACCGGTCGGCCCCGCCGGCACCGATCGGGCCGGATCAGGCATCGGACGCCGGTCGGGTCAGGACGTGGACGGGGACGTCGGTGCGCTCCGACCGGTAGTAGTCCATGATCGTCGAGGTCCACCGGCCGACCGGGACGCGGCCGTCGCCCGCCTCGTCCAGCGTCTCGAACAGCGTCGCGCTGTTGGACCGCGCGAACCCGAGCGCGGTCATGCAGGCGAGGAAGTCGTCCCGTTCGATGTACCCGTCGTCGTCGCGGTCGGCCAGCGCGGCGAGCGACGCGGCGTAGTCGGCGGCGGTCCGTTCGGCGTCGCCGGGGTCGCCCAGCCCGGCGATGTACTCGTCGAGGCTGACCCGGCCGTCCCGGTCGGCGTCCAGCGCGGCCCGCAGGCCCGACCAGAAGCGGCGGTGCCCGGCCAGCACCGCCTGTCCCTTCGCCGACCCCTCCGGCTCGCCCATCGCGCCGAGCACCTCGGCCGCGAGCCGGTCGAAGTCCTTCTCCTCCAGGTAGCCGTTGCCGTCGGTGTCGAGGATCCGGAACCGGAGCCGCAGCCGTTCCAGCACGGCGGGAGCGACCTTGGCGGACTCGTCAGGCATGAACACACCCCCTGATCACTTTGCGTGATCATTAACCTACCTGACGTGACCATTGCCGGGAAGCATCGCGGAGGCCGCGGGCGCCACTATGACCACTTTCGGTCACAATAAGATCACATTGAGTGTCTCCGGCCGCTGGCGCGCGTCATCGGGTGGTCACCGCGGGTCCTGCAGGTCGAGGAAGACCCACCGGGCGCCGGGGGCGAGGCCGGCGAGCCACTTGCCGCAGTTCTGCAGGACCACCGGGCCCGAGGTGACGTGCTGGGTGCCCGCGTGCAGGTCACGGAAGAAGCGCTGCAGGGCGCCACGGCGCAGCGCGGCGGTCGCCGCCCACTTGTACACCGTCTGCCCCACCGCGTGCACCGACCAGGTGGTGTGGTTGAGCATCAGCCGGGTCAGCGTCTCCTGCTCGGTCGTCAGGTGCCCGCCGCGGTCGAGGGTCGCCTCGTTGTCCGCCCATACCTGCATGGCGAACGCGTGGGCGGCCCGCAGTTTCGCCTCGGCCTCGGCGTACTCCGCGTAGAACTGCTGGGTGTCCACCGACGCTCCCGGCGCGCCGGACTTCCTGGCCGCCAGCGCCCGCATCTCGTCCAGCATCCGCCTGCCGACGCCAAGCGCCCACCCGGTGTGGCAGATGCCCGACATGTTGGCCAGGCCCATCCGGTAGACGGCGCCGCCGTTGCGCGGGTCCATCGTGGCGATCGGGTAGACGTAGGCGTCCGGCACGAAGACGTCCTCGCACACGTAGTCGATGCTGCAGGTGGCGCGCAGTCCCATCACGTCCCAGTTGTCCACCAGGGTCGCCTGCTCGACGGGGAACGTGAAGACCAGCGCCTCGCCGGTCTCCTCGGCCAGCGCGGCGGTGTGGATGTGGCTGGCCATGGAGATGCCGGAGGCGAAGTGCCAGTGCCCGCTGATCCGGTACCCGCCGTCGGCCCTGACCGCCCTGCCCAGCTTGGTGCCCTGCCCGGCGATGAGCGCGTGCCGCCCGTCGCGCACGTCCGGGAAGAGCTCGCCGGCCGCCTCCGGGCCGAGATAGGCCGCGGTGGTCCCGGTGACCATCTGCAGAGCCATGAACGCCCATCCGGCCGAGGCCTCGGCGTAGGAGATCCTCGCGATGGTCTCGATCACCTGGCGGGGCGAGAACTCGTAGCCGCCCAGTTCCCGCGGGATGCCGACGCGGAACGCACCGGTCTCGCGCAGGGCCTCGGCCGACTCGTCGGTGAGGCGGCCGAGTTCCTCGCTCTTGTCGGCGTTGTCCTGCAGCACATCCGAGATGGCGTCCAGCCGCGCCATCAGGGCGTCGAACTCATCGCTGACGTGTAGCTCTCCCATGACAGTCAGTCCCGCACAAAGGGCGCGACTCCGTCAACGACCATTCGCGGAGTTCACAGAGTCGATATGGAAGATCACGCCGGGTCCCCCGAATTCCCGAGGCGGCGACGGAACCGCGATGGGCGGCCGGGCTACCAGCGGTCGACGTGGACGACGTCGTCGAACGGTCTGCGGTCGGGGCGGCTGATGGGCTTGAGCGGGCGGTCCGCTGGGTAGCCGAGGCCGACCAGGTGGGCGCAGAACCGGTCGTCGGGAAGCCCCATCAGTTCACGTGCCAGGTCCTGGTCGGCCACCGCGGCGTGTCCGCTGCCGATGCCGAGGTCCGCGGCGGCCAGCATCATCGCCATCACGGCCTGCCCCAGGTCGAAGTGGAGGCGCTCGCTCTCGGCGGAGTCCCGCGGGGTCCGCGCCACGACGGCGACGGTGGCCGCCGAGTCGGCGACATGGCCCGCTCCCCGCCACACCCTGGCCAGTTCCTGGAGCCGCTCGCGTCCGGTGACCAGCACGAAGTCCCACGGCTGCCAATTGCGGGACGACGGACTGCGGCGGCCCGCCTCAAGGATCCGATCGAGATGTCCGCGCGGCAACTCCCGGTCTTCGTAAGCCCGGACGTTGCGGCGCGACGTGATCGCTTCCCACGTCTCCACACGGCCCGCCTACCCTCGCCGATACCGGCGAAACCCGATCAACTGTCGCCCCGGCCAGGACGACTACGCGCCGTTCAATAACGCATTTCACCTCTTTTCGAAGATTTTCGAGTCGACGTACGAGAGCGGTTATGCCAGGGTCCATCCGGGACGATCACGCCGCGGTGCCCGGCCGTGGCGAGTCGCGGTCAGCCCGGGACGGCGGTGGGCGCCGGGAGGGTCGTCTCCTTGTCGGCGGCGGTGGGGCCGTAGGAACGCAGCACCACGGGTGCCGACAGGGTCTCCTCGATGGTCGCCACGGGGTCGGTGAGGGACGCGTAGACGGGACGCGCGGTCAGCAGGCGTCCGGTGAGCGCGGCTTGGCGGTGGAGGTCGCCCGCCGGGCGCGCCGGCAGCCGGTCCACGCGTCGCCGCCCGATGTCGTACGCGCGGCAGTACAGCAGGTCGGGGCGGGTGCGGGCGACGTCCAGGTGGGTGACGGCGAGCGCGTCGACTCCGCCCGCCACGTCGCGGGCGTACCGGAGGGCCACCGCGTCCAGGTGTCCGACGCGGAAGGCGCCCTGCCAGCGGCCCGTGCCGTTGTGCGGGTCGGGCAGTTCGGCCGTCAGCACGGGATCCTCGGTGACGAACGGGCCGGGGCCGTGCCGCGTCGCGTAGGCCCGCAGCACTCCGAGGCGGACGGCGTCCTGGCCGCCGGCCTCGGCGAGCAGCGTCTCGGCGTTGGCGAACGTCGTCGTCGACCAGGTGGTGTACGGGTGGAAGCCGTGCCACTCGTCCAGCAGCACCCCTTGGGCGCCCTCGAACACGACGTTCCCGGTGCGCAGCAGCCGGTGCAGGTGCTCGCCTCCGACGACGCGGACGCGTTCGCCGAACGCGGTGAAGGCGTCCACGCAGTCCGCGACGTCGGGGACCGGCTCACCGCCGGGGAACCGGGCGCGGTACCAGTCGCGCACCGCGGCCAGGCGCCGGCGCAGCCGTGCGGGCGACAGGCAGTCCCCCGCGCGGGGGGCGTCGGCGTGGGACAGGGCGTACGCGGCGGTCTCGCCGATGCCCATGCCGCAGGAGCCGTGCCGGGTCGCCCCCCGGGCGGTCTCCCGCGCCCGGTTGGCGGCCCGGTGGTAGGGGGTGGTCAGCAGCGCGTCGCGGTCGACGGTCAGCCGGTCGAGCGCGTCCGGGACCCCCAGCGCGCGCAGGTGCGCCGCCTCGGCGGCCAGCGCCAGGGGGTCCACGAGCATGAACCGCGACAGGTGCGTCCGCACTCCCGGCGTGAAGGTCCCCGAGCCGAACTGGGCGAAGGTGTGGTGCCGCCCGTCCGGGGCGACGACGTTGTGCGCCGCCTGCGCGCCCCCGTTGAACCGCACCACCGCGTGGACCGGCTCTGGCCCCCGTGCGCAGAGCCAGTCCACGACGGTGCCCTTGCCCGCGTCGCCGAATCCGAGGTCGACCACGATCACGTGCCGCGCCGGCCGCCGCCCCTCCGGCGTCACAGGCGGGTGTGGCGGGCCGGGCCGGAGCCCAGGTCGGCGGGCGCGGACGACACCGCGGCCGGGGCCCGGGAGGCGTCGAGACGGGCCAGGGCGCGCGACACCGAGGGTCCGGCGGCCGAGCCGAACTCGTCCAGGTGCTCCAGGCCCTCCCGCAGGTCGATGGCGTCCTCGGCGAGCCCGATCGTCAGCGCGATCGTCTCGCAGACGGCGTCCAGGTCGTCCAGGTACAGGACGTTCTGGCCGAGCAGCCCCTGCCAGAACTCGCGCAACCTGCGGTCACCGGAGTGGTAGCCGCCCTCGGGGATGATGAAGAACACCTCGAACCTGCGCCGCAGCTCCCGGACGATCTCCTCGACGGGGATGTCCTCCTGCGGTGCCCGCCCGATCACCCTGGCGACCTCGGCGCGCTTGACCTCCGGATACGCCAGCTCGTCGCCGATCATGAACAGGTAGCCGCGCCTGCCGCGCTTGTCCAGGCAGTCCATGGCGGTGTGCCGGGCCATGAAGTACATGGCCAGCTCGTAGGACTCGGTCATCTGGCCGCCGCCCCCGCCCTCCAGCAGGATCTTGCCGAGGTCGTCGTCCATCCGGTTGTCGGACTCGAACTGGCCGATCTGCAGCGGGGCCCGGTCGCAGGTGGCGTCGCCGACCGCGCCGAACATGATCTGCGGGTGCTCGACGTAGCCCTTGCGCAGCAGCAGGCCCAGCAGGTCGGGCAGCCGCGTCTGCAGGGTCCTGGGCACCGTGCCCATCGAGCCGGTGACGTCGAACAGCACCGCGATCGCCAGGGACTCGGGGTGCTCGTCGGAGTCGCGGCTCTCCCGGAGGATCACGCCGGACGGGTCGAGGTCGGGGTGGACGGTGGAGGCGCCGCCGTCGCTGTAGGCGAAGGCGCTGGCGCCCGTGGACCTGCGGTAGTCGGCCGCGGCGGCGTAGACGTCGGTGGACCAGCGTCCGCTTCCCATGGGAACTCCTCCTCGTACGGGGTCTTATCGGGTGGCGGGCATCGTGAACGGGCGGAATCTGCGCGGGCCGTACAGGCGCTCCAGCAGCTCGTCCAGTTCGGCCAGCAGCCGCCAGGCGTCACCGGGACGGCGCTCCTGGGCGGGCAGCCGGCAGCCCCTGGCGAACAGCCGCATCGCCTTGGGCGCCCGGTCGCCCATCAGGTGGGTGATGCACCGGGTCGCCATGTGGATGTCGGTGGCGGGGCTCGCCGTCCGGCGGGCCGGGACCTCCGGCGGGTACCAGTCGGCGTAGCGGTCCACCATCGCGGGCACGCGGCCGCCGGTGTCGGTGGCGGCGTGACCGCCGGACACCGAGTAGCACCAGTCGACGAGGACCAGGCCGTGCCGCTCGGGATGGATCAGCACGTGCTCGGGGAGCACCGCGCCGTGCAGCACGCCCGCGCGGTGCGCGAACCCCAGCGCGACCAGCAGCCGCCGCCACATCCAGGCCGCGTCGCGCGGGTCCACCCCGCCGGGATGGGCCGCCCGCACCTCGGCCAGGCTGTGGAAGCCCATGAGCCGGTCCACCACGTTGACGCGGCGGCGCGCGCCCGTGGCCGCGTCCTGGTGCCGGAACGTCGCGACCAGGTTCGGCACGTACGGCCGGAACCTGGCGTCCCCGTCCTCCCGCAGCCGGCGCAACGCCACCGCCTCGCGTTCCATCAGGTCGCTGTCGCGCGGGTCGCGCGGCATCTTGACGAGCACCTCGCCGTCCCGGGGCCCGGCCGCCCCGTAGTGGGAGCGGTAGAGGTCGGCGAGGTCGCCGCACGCCACACGGCCGAGCAGCGGGTAGCTGTGCCGCGGCGTCGTGATCGTGTGGGGGTCGGCCCGCCGGTAGCCGCGCCACAGCGCGTTGAGCCGGGCGAACGCTTCCTGGGTGCGGCCGCCGTTGGCGTCCGGGTGCAGCACGCGGGCCAGGCGGCGGTAGACGCGGGGCGCCTCGGCGGTGTCGTCGCCGAACACCTCGGCGGGGGTGCGGACGCGGTCCAGCAGTGCCAGGGCCTCGTCGAGGTCGGGGATCGTCATCGGACCTCCTCCTCGCGGCTGGGCCGCAGCAGTGCGGGGTGCAGCAGGCGCGCGTCGCCCGCCCGGTAGAGCTTGGGACGCGGGCCGCCGCGCCGTCCGGCCTTGTCGGAGGTGCCGCCCGTGCTCTCCACGAAGCCGGGGACCGACAGGACCTTGCGGTGGAAGTTGCCCGCGTGCAGCTCCTCGCCCCACACCGCCTCGTACACCGCGCGCAGCTCGGGAATGGTGAACTCGGGGGCGCAGAACGCCGTGGCCAGGGGGGTGTACTCCAGCTTCGACCGCGCCCGCTCCAGCCCGTCGGACAGGATCCGCGCGTGGTCGAAGGCGAGCCTGCGCGTGGTGCCCGGCCGCTGGTCCCCCGCCTCGGTCAGGCCGAGCGCGTCCACCGGCGTCCACGCCGCGTCGGCCGCGTCACCGCCCGCGTGGGGGTCGGGCAGCTCGGGCGCGAACGCCAGGTAGGCGACCGAGATGACGCGCATCCGCGGGTCGCGGCCCGGGGTGCCGTAGGTGCCGAGCTGCTCCAGGTGGACGCGCTCCAGCGGGCCGTCCTCGGCGGTCAGCCCCGTCTCCTCGGCCAGTTCCCGCACCGCCGCCTCGGGCAGGTCCTCGGCGTCCCGGACGCCGCGCACGAAACCGCCGGGCAGCGCCCACATCCCCGCGTACGGAGCCTCGCCGCGCCGCACCAGCAGCACGTGCAGGGCGCCGTCGCGGATGGTGAGCGCGACCACGTCGACCGTCACGGAGACCGGGTCGTAGGCCCGCGGGTCATAGCTCTCCAGGAACTCCCGCTCGTCCTGCTCGCCCCACCCGGCCATCACGCCGCCCTCCAAGTCATTCTCAGTCTGAGTTCATCTCAGGATGAGAACAACATAACCGACACATCGCCCCGCGTCCATCCCTTTTCCGGCGGCGGCCCGCGCGGGCGCGGCTAGGCGGGAAGGGTCAGCGTGATGAAGTCGTCGACCATCCGGTCGACCTCCTCGCGATCGCCGGTGGCCAGCAGGTCGAGCAGGGCGCCGCGGGTGAAGGCGAGGACCAGGCGGGCGCGGGTGCGGCGACCGGCGGCGGTCAGGCCTGGGACGTCCTCCAGGCCGACCAGGGGTTCGAGCCAGGAGTCGATGATGCCGTCCAGCAGCGGCGCGGCGCCGGGGTGCCCGGCGAGGGCGGAGCCGTAGAGCTCGAAGAACAGCCGCTCGTAGGGTGCCAGCGCCGGGTCGCTGAGGTGACGCCAGAACGCGTGGGCCAGGTCGCGCGGCCCCAGGCCGGCGTGGGTCTCGCGCAGGCGCGACAGCACCTCCCGCTGGCGCCGCTCCATCTCCCTGACGACCTCGACGAGGAGGCCGTCGCGGGAGCCGAAGTGGTAGATGAGCATGCGGTGGCTGGTGCCCGCGCCCGCCGCGATGTTCCGCAGGCTGCGGTCCCCCACTCCCTCGGCGGCCAGATGCTCGATCACCCGATCCAGAAGCGCGGCCTTGGCGTCGCTCATGAACCAAATGGTACAGTCCTGGCCGACGGATGGTTTTCCTGAGGGGTCGCGATGCGCCATGAGGTCGTGACGGCGGTGCGGGCACCGGCCGGGCGGGTCTGGGAGACGATCAGCACGGTGGAGCGCTGGCCGGACTGGACGCCGACGGTGACGCGGGCCCGGCGACTGGACGACGGGCCGCTGCGCACGGGCGCCCGCACCGAGCTGACGCAGCCGCGCCAGCCGGCCCGGGTGTGGGTCGTCACCGAGATCCGCGACGGGGGGTCGTTCACCTGGACCACGGGCGGCCGCGGGCTGCGCTTCACCGCCGGGCACGAGCTGCGCGACGGCGCGGGCGGCGAGGTCACCGTCGTGCTGACCTTCGAGGTGTCGGGCCCGCTGGCACCGCTGGCGACGCTGCTGGCCGGCCGGACGATCCGCGACTACGTCGACACCGAGGCGCGGTCGCTGAAGGCGTGGTGCGAGGCGCACGCCGGGTGAGACCGGTTCAGCCGGTCAGCTCCCGCAGCAGCAGGCGGCGCGCCTCGGCCATGTCGGCGGGGTTCTTGGTGCGGCCGTCCAGGTCGCGGGTGGCCAGGGTGAACGCCTGCCGCAGGGCGTCGGTGTCACCGCCGCGCCGCCGCCGCGCCTGGGCGATCAGCTCGTAGTCCTCGACGCCCTCGCGGAGCTGCTCCCACCGGATGCTCGACATCGGGCCGTCCTGGCCGGGGTAGACGAGGTACTCGTCGCCCTGGGTGAAGACGAACACGGGCTCGCGGAACACGTCGCGCGGCCAGCTGTTGTACGACCAGCGCAGGAAGCCGTCCAGGCGCCGCGACGCCGCGATCCACGGCAGCATCCGGCCCTCGATCGCCGGTGAGTAGGACAGGACGTTGGGGTGCGGCGGGCGGCCGTAGACGTAGAACGTGGTGATCTTCCCGGCGCGGCGGCGCTCGTCGGCCTTCGCCGGGGTCAGGGCGTCGACGCCGCCCCAGTCGACCGACAGGTTCGACGCGATCGGCTCGGTGTTGACCGACCCCGCGACGGCGATGCGGTCGTCGAACGCGGGCGCCGCCTCGTGCACGAGGTCGCGGACGACCTTCATGGACTCCACCGGCCGCTCGTCGAACGACAGCCAGGTGTGCTTCAGCCAGCCCCTGTCCTCCAGGTGCGCCTGGAAGGCGGTGAGGAAGGCCCGCCAGGCGTCCTTCCAGCGGTCGCCGCCGAGCTTGACGTTCTCGCGGACGGTCCGGCCCGAGCGGGTGTCGACGTAGGTCAGGTGCTCGGCGTCGTGGAACGCCAGCATCGAGTACGCGCCGATCGTGGGGCCGAGACCCGCGCGGCGGGCGGTGCCGACGTACCGGTCGAAGCGCGCGAAGTCGAACCCGAACCGGGTGCCGTCCCACGTCCAGCCGATCATGCTGCCGTACGGCAGGTAGGTCTGCGAGCGGCGCCGTCCGAGCGCCCACTGGTGCCGCCAGGGGTCGTGCACGATCGTGGTGTTGATGACCTTCTGCCCGCGCGAGAGCAGGTCGCGCTGGTAGACCTCGATGAGCTCCCAGTGGCGGCGCGACCAGGGCCGCACGCCGTGCGCCCGCGCGATCGTCTCCGGCTGCAGCCACACGTCCAGGAAGAACCGGAAGGCGGACGCGTCGGGGACGGCCGCGTCGGCGACCTCGACGGTCAGCGGGTACGTGGCCTGTGCCCGGCCGTTCGCGGCGACCTCGATCGTGCCGGTGTAGGAGCCGGGCCCGGCGTCCGCGGGGACGTGGAAGGTGAACCACAGCGGCTGCGCGGCGTAGGCGGGCACGTCGACCGACGGCCCTTCCTCCAGCGGGTCGCCGACCACGTCGGGGTTGCGGTCGCCGGACACCTCGCGGGCGGAGGCGACCTGGTCGACGGTGGCCGACCAGTCGGTCTCGCTCTTGGAACGCATGACCGGTACGTACCGGACGAACCGGACCTGCGGCGCCGGCAGGCGCGCGCCACCGGGCCCGGTCAGGTCGCCGACGTCGGCGCTCACCCCGTCGAGCCGCCGCCCGGCGGCGATGGCGATCTGGGCGGAGACCTGTTCGCCCCGCACCGCCGACAGGCTCAGCTTCCGGGTGTCCTTGCCGTCGATCGTGAACGGGTACCGGGGGACGCGCACCTCCGCCGAGGTCGCGAAGGACCCGGTGGGCACCCAGGTGACGACGCCCCTGGTGCCCATGGCGTCGGCCACCTTGGCGGTCAGCCACGCCGTGGTGGACCCGCCGGCGGACCCGCTGGTGGACGCGGAGTCCGGGTCGGACGATCCGGCGGTGGTGGCGATGCCCGCGCCCGCGCCGGCCGCGAGGGTCCCGGCGGCGAACGACGCCAGCAGCGACAGCTTCCCTGCCATGGTGTCCTCCTTGAACGATCCGCCGGGGCCGTCCGGCCTCAGCGGCGGCGTCAGCTTCGTTCGGCCGGGCGCATCGCCCCGGGGCCGCGCAGCACGCCGAGCAGATGCGTCACCTCCCCGGCCACGGCGTCGCGGGCGGAGGCGACGTAACGCCGCGGATCGACCACCTCCGGATCGGCCGCCAGGTGCTCCCGGATCGCCCGCGTGTAGACCTGGTTGAGCCGGGTGGCGATGTTGACCTTGGTGATGCCGGCGGCGACCGCCTCCACCAGCCCCTCGTCGGGCACGCCCGAGGAGCCGTGCAGCACCAGCGGCACGGGCACGGCGGCGCGCAGCGCGGCGATCCGGCCGAGGTCGAGCGTCGTGGTCCGGGTGAGCATCGCGTGGGACGTGCCGACCGCGACGGCCAGCGCGTCCACGCCGGTGGCGGCGACGTACGCGGCGGCCTCGTCCGGGTCCGTGCGCGCCGTGGGGTCGTGCACGCCGTCCTTGCCGCCGATCTCGCCGAGCTCGGCCTCCACCCAGACGCCGCGCGCGTGGCAGCGGGCGGCGATCTCGGCGGTGACCGCGACGTTGCGGCCGTGCTCCAGCGCCGACGCGTCGTACATGACCGAGCCGAAGCCCAGCTCGATCGCCGTGTCCACCAGCTCGGCGCCGGTCGCGTGGTCCAGATGGACGGCCGCCGGCACGCGGGCGGCCGCGGCCACCTCCAGGACGGCCGCGCCGATGGGCCGCAGCGCGCCGTGGTAGCGCGCCGCGTTCTCGCTGATCTGCAGGATGACCGGCGCGTCCGCGCGTTCGGCGCCCGCCACGACGGCCTGCGCGTGCTCGATCTGCACGACGTTGAACGCGGCCGCCCCGCGACCGGCACGCCGGGCCCGCCCGACGATCTCCCCCGCTCCGACGAGCGTCATGGCCGTCCCCCCTTCGACTCGGCCCGACCGGCGCCGCGTCCCGGGCGGCGCCGGACCTCCCGCACCGCGACCTCGGGCAGGAACCGCTCGTAGGCCACGGCGTCGAACTCGCCCGCCACGGCGGCCACCACCGCCGCGGCCGACAGCGCGGCGGCGGCGCGCAGCCGGTCCGGCCACGGCTGCCCGCGGACCATCCCGTACGTCAGCGCGGCGACGGCGGCGTCGCCCGCGCCGACCGGGTTGCCCGCCAGCCGGCGCGGCGGCACGGCCCGCCAGCAGCCCTCGGCGGTCACCGCGAGCAGGCCGTCCGCGCCGAGCGAGCACACCACCGCCTGCGCGCCCCGGGCCCGCAGCCATCCGGCCGCCGCCAGCGGGTCGGCCCGCCCGCTGACCCGGGCGAGTTCGTCGGCGTTGGGCTTGACCAGGGCGGGCCGTCCCGCCAGCCCGGCCAGCAGCGGCGGGCCGTCCGCGTCGACGACGGCGGGCACGCCGTGCCGCGCCGCCGACGCGGCCAGCACCGCGTAGGCGTCCTCGGGCGCGCCCACCGGCAGCGACCCGGCCAGGACGGCGGCGGCGCCGGGCAGCGACTCCTCGTAGACGGCGCGCAGCCGCTGCCACTCCCCCGGCGACACGGCGGGGCCGGGCTCGTTGAACAGGGTGGCGTCCCCGGCGGCCGCGTCGACCACGGCGAGCGTGCGGCGGGTGTCGCCGCGGACCGGGACGAGCCGCTCGGCGAGCCCGCAGGCGGCCAGGTCCGCGCGCGCCGCCTCCCCGGACGGCCCCCCGCACGGCCCGACCACCAGCACGTCGGCGCCCAGCCGGCGCAGCACCCGCGCCACGTTGACGCCCTTGCCGCCCGCGCGCCGCCCGACCGACCGCACCCGGTGCATGCGCGCCGGCCGCAGCGCGTCGACGTGGTAGGTGACGTCGAGCGCCAGGTTGGGCGTGACGGTGACGATCACCGGGGCTCCCGGGCGTCGAGCAGGTCCCAGGCCAGCAGGCCCGCGCCGACGCAGCCCGCCTCGTCCCCCAGGCCGGCGCCGACGATCGCCGGCGGCGCGTGGAAGGTGGCGCGGTGGCCGAGCGCGCGGCGCAGCGGGGTCAGCAGGGTCTCCCCGCAGCAGGCCAGGCCGCCGCCCAGCACCACGGCGGCCGGGTCGAGCAGGGCCGAGCACATCAGCAGCGCGTCGGCCAGCGCCTCGATCGCCTCGTGCCAGACCGCCAGGGCCGCCGGTTCGCCGTCGCGGGCGCGCCGCACCACCTCCAGGGCACCGGCCGTGCCGCCGAGGGCGCCGCCCGAGGCGGTGCGGTAGCGGTCGGCGAGGGCGGCGCCCGAGGCCAGCGTGTCCAGGCATCCGCGCTGGCCGCAGCCGCAGGGGCCGCCGCCGGGCCGCACCACCAGATGGCCGAGCTCGCCGCCCCGCCAGTGCGCGCCCGGATAGGGACGGCCGTCGATCACCACGGCGGCGCCGATGCTGGTGCCGATCGCCACGAACACGAAGTCGCCCGCCGCGCGGCCCGCTCCGGCGCGAGCCTCGGCGACCGCCCCGGCCCGCACGTCGTGGCCGAGCACGACCGGCAGCCCCAGCCGTTCCTCCAGCAGCCGGCGCAGCGGCACGTCCCGCCAGCCGATCGTGGCCGACAGCTCCGCCACGCCCGCGGTGTCGGCGACGATGCCGGGCGCGGCCACGCCGACGGCGGGCGGCGGGGCGGGGGCGCCCGCGGTGAGCTCGGCGGCGACGTCGAGGACCGTGGCGACCACCGCGTCCGCGCCGCGGTCGCGTCCGGTGGCGCGGCGGGCGCGGCCGGCCAGGGCGCCGTCGCGGCCGACGAACGCGGCCTTGATCGTGCCGCCGCCCACGTCCAGCGCGAGCACCCGGCCGGGCGGCGCGGTCATGTGAGGATCACCGAGCGGGTGAGGTGACGGGGCCGGTCGGGGTCCAGGCCGCGCGCCGCCGCCACGGCCACCGCCAGCCGCTGCGCGACGACCAGGTCGGCCAGCGGATCGCGGGCGGGCGCGACGAACCGGCCGCCGGTGCGGGCGACCTGCTCGGCCAGTCCGCGGCCCGGCTCGCCGAACGCCCAGACCACGCGGTTCGGGCCGGTGACGCTGACCGGGCCGTGCCGGTACTCCATCGCCGGGTACGCCTCGGTCCACGCCCCGGCGGCCTCGCGCAGCTTGAGCGCGGCCTCCTGCGCGAGCCCGTACGTCCAGCCCCGCCCGAGGAAGGTGAACTGCTCGGCGGCGGTCAGCTCGGCGGGCAGCGGCGCGGCGAGCGCGGACTCGGCGTCGGCCGCCAGGTGGTCGAGCGGCTCCCCGAGGTGGGCGCGCAGCAGCACCAGCTCGGTGGTGGCGAACCGGGTCTGGACGACCGACCGCTCGTCGGCGAAGTCCAGCACGACGGCGCCGTCCGCGGCGGCCACGACGGGCGCGGCGGGATCGGCGGTGACCGCGACGGTGACCGTCCGGCCGCGCAGGGCGCCGAGCAGGTCCAGCACCTCGGTGGTGGTGCCGGACCGCGACAGCACCAGCACCCGGTCGTAGCGGCGGCCGGTGCGCGCCTCCGAGGCGGGGAACGCGTCGGTCTCGCCGTGGCCCGCGCGCTCGCGCAGCGCCGCGTACGCCTGCGCCATGAACCACGACGTGCCGCACCCGGCGACGGCGACGCGCTCGCCGGGCCGCGGCAGCCACGCGCGGGCCGCGCCGTCCGCCCGCCGGGCGAGCTCGATGGCGCGCCGCCAGCGGTCGGGCTGGCTCGCGATCTCGGACTCGGTGTGGCTCATGCCCGCCTCCCGGCTCATGCGTCGCCCCCTTCCCGGCGCGGGCGCCTGCTGCGCGTTCTTGCGCGATACTGCGCATGAACTTGCAGAAAAGTCCAGCGGCCCCCTGGTCACAGTGCACATGCCCCGCTCGCCGGGTGTCATGAGGTGGGGGGATGTGCAACCCTTCGTCGGCAATGATCCGCTCACGGAATGGGGGACGTTCGTGGCCCGGTACGAGCGGTGGAACGCCCTGCTCGAACTGCTGGCGGGCGAGGGGCGCCTGGAAGTGGAGCAGGCGGCGCGGGCACTCGGGGTGTCCCCCGCGACCATCCGCCGCGACCTGGACGAGCTCGCCCGGCAGCAGATGCTGACCCGCACCCGGGGCGGCGCGGTGGCGCACGGCGTCTCCTACGACCTGCCGCTGCGCTACAAGACCGCCCGGCACGCCCCGGAGAAGCAGCGGATCGGCGCGGCCGCGGCCCGGCTGGTCGAACCCGGCATGATCGTCGGGCTGAACGGCGGGACCACCACGACCGAGGCCGCCCGCGCCATCGGCGCCCGGGGCGACCTGCGCTCGGCGGGCGCCGGACCGGCGGTGACGATCGTGACCAACGCGCTGAACATCGCCAACGAGCTGGTCGTGCGGCCGCACGTCAAGACCGTGGTGACCGGCGGGGTGGCCCGGCCGCAGTCCTACGAGCTGATCGGGCCGCTGGCGACCGGCGTGCTGCGGGAGGTCTCGCTGGACATGGCGATCATCGGGGTGGACGCGATCGACGTCGAACAGGGCGCCAGCGCGCACCACGAGGGCGAGGCCAGCATCAACCACCTGATGGCCGGGCGGGCCCGCCGGGTCGTCGTGGTCGCCGACGGCTCCAAGCTCGGCCGCCGCGCGTTCGCGCGGATCTGCGCGCTCGGCGAGATCGACGTCCTGCTCACCGACGGCGGCGCCGACGACGCGCGCGTGACCGAGTTCGCCGAGGCGGGACTGCGCGTGATCCAAGCCTGACCCGTCCGTCCCAGACGTGTGGCACGCGGGGGCTTCACTTCCGGGCGCGGAAGTCATTAGAAGTTCGAGAAGTGCAAGTTCCGCGCAAAAACAATCACGCGGCCACCGCATGCGCGGGTGACGGGGGCACGCCCGCTCGTGGACGGGACGACACGACGAGAGGTCGGGCATCACGTGAAGCGTCGGCGCAGCGCTCACCGGGGGGCGGGACGGCCCCGGCTCATCGGCCCGGCCGCCGTCCTGGCCGCACTGGCCGTCGCGGCGGCGCCCGCCGCCGGCGGATGCGCCAAGGGCGGCCTGCCGAACGCGGCCGAGGGCAAGGGCATCCGGTTCGTCGCGGCCAGGTACGACGACGGCACCCGCCCGTACTGGCAGAGTGTGATCAGGGACTTCGAGGCGCGCAACCCCGGCTACAAGGTCCGGCTGGAGGTCGTCGACTGGGAGCAGATCGACGCCAAGACCAAGCGCGAGGTGCAGACGCGGCAGCAGCCGGACGTGCTCAACCTCAACAAGTTCTCCGACTTCGCCCGCGACGGGCTGCTCTACCGGGCCGACGAGGTGCTCTCCCCCCGGACCCGGGCCGACTTCCTGCCGGTCTTCCGGCGGCAGAGCCGCTACCGGGACGCGATGTACGGGATCCCGTTCATCTCCAGCGCCCGGCTGTTCTTCTACAACAAGGACGTCTTCGCCAAGGCGGGCCTCTCCCGGCCCCCCGCCACGTGGGACGACGTCAGGGCCGACGCCGAGAAGATCCGGAGGACCGGTGTGATCCCGCTCGGCCTGCCGCTCGGCCCCGAGGAGGCCGAGGCGGAGTTCTTCATGTGGACGATGAACAACGGGGGCGGCTGGACCGGCCCCTCCGGCCGCTGGGCCATCGACCAGCCCGCCAACGTCGACACCCTGACCTTCCTCCGGGGGCTGACGAAGGCGGGCCTCACCCAGCCGAACCCCGAGACCACCAACCGCAAGGACGTGTTCAACCGGTTCGCCCAGGGCCAGATCGGCATGCTCAACGGCGCCGTGTTCCTGCCCAAGGGCTTCATCGACCCGGTCAACAGGAACCTGCGGTACGGCGTCGCGCCGCTGCCCAGCAGGCACGGCACGACGCACAACACGCTCGGCGTCGTCGACTTCCTCATGGCCTTCAGGAGGGACGGCGGCCGGAACCGCGAGGCGGTGTCGCGGTTCCTCGAGTTCGTCTACCGGAAGGACAACGCCGTCCGGTTCCTGCGGACGGGCGGATTCCTGCCCGTCACGCGGTCGGCGGGCCGGGAGCTGAGCGCCGACCCCTACCTGCGCGAGTTCGTGAAGGCGCTGCCGAGCGCCAGGTTCGCGCCGACCGGCGCCCCCGCCTGGCAGGCGGTCGACGGCGCCGCCAAGCAGTACATCGGCACGGCGGTCGCCGCCGCCGATCCCGCGACGGTCCTGCGCAGGCTGCAGCGGACCGCGGAGAGATCCTAGTTTCGAGGTCAGGGGGACTCGTTGGACGTGGCCCATCGAGAACGCGGCCGTCCGCGAAACGCGCCGGCGGCCGGGCGCGCGGGCCGGCGCGGCCGCGGCCGCGATGTGCGGGCGCGCGGCGCCGGGTCCGCCC
>NZ_BAAAZG010000069.1:38630-77626 GCF_039536785.1 Actinomadura miaoliensis | reverse complement strand
CTCCCCGGCGCGCCGCGCCAGGCGGACGCGTCGCCCGCCGTCGTGTCGTGCCGGGCGCCCGCGCCGGTCGCCGCCGCGCCGGGTCCCGCAGGCGCGACGACCGCCGCCGCACCCCCCGCCGTACCGCCGTGGAAAGCGAGCACGGCACCGGTCAACACAAGCGCTGACCTGGTCCTTCGCGCACCTGGTGACATGGCGCCACGGTAGTGATCATGGCCCCGGGGCTGGCAAGCACCGCCCACCCCACGGCGTGCCGCCCTGCTTGTCCACAACCTGTGGACGAAATCGTCGCGCAGCGCTGGGTGTTCGGCTGCCTGCGCTACGCTCTCGGTGAGCGTCTGCGAATCTTCCCCGAGAGAGACAGATGAAGGCCATTCTCGCCGTGAGCGTGCTCGTCGTCGCGCTCAGCGCGAGCGCCTGCTCCAGCAGCAGCCGCTGGTGCGAACACGACGCGACCGACACCAGGGTCAGCGACAGCTACTGCGAAAAGAACACCCCTGGCTATGAGTGGGAGTCCGACGACTCCGCCAAGAAGAAGTCCAAAAAGAAGAAGTCCAAACACTGACCCTTCCCAGACCAAGCGGCCGGCCCGTCCAGCCGCTCACACCACGCCTCACCTGACCGGCGTGCTGACGGCCGCCGCGCGCCGCCGGCCGTCAGCCAAACCCCCTCTGCCCACCCCGCCGTGCGGCTTGGCCCGTGCCGGTGCACAGCAACCCCGCCGTCCTGACGGCCGTCCCACCGTCCTCCCGGCAGCCCGCCGTCCCGACCGGCCGCCCCGCCGTCCCGACGGACGTCAGGTGGTGCGGCGTAGCAAGGTCGTTTTGCCCGGTCGGTGCCGACGTCGGCGCCGGCGTCGGGTGTCCTCGGGGACGTCCTCGGCGAGAAGCTGCTTGAGGGAACGAGGAACGATCACGTCGGGCTGTTCGGCGAACCGTGAGCGGCGCATCGGGCTTCTCCTTGCTGGTCTGAGCTGGTGCTAGGGCGGGCCGGTGCATTCGGTCCGGGGGATGTTCATGTCGCCGTCCGAAGGGATCAGACGGTGGCGCGGCGGCGCGCAGGCGCGATCGTGTAGGCGCGCGACACCGATGTCAGGGCCCAGCGCATACGGGTCACGTACGTGTCGGGGTGGTCGCCCGCCTCCTGGGCGACGTAGGCGGTGCAGACCGCACGGTCACCGCCGCATGCGCACAGCCGCTCGTCAATGGCGGCCCGCACCTGCTCGGCGGACGGGCGGTCGGACTCCTGCAGCCGCGAGGTGAACAGGATCTGCGCCAGGTCGGCGGCGCTCAGCGAGGTGAGGCTCATCGTGTGCCTCCTTCCCTTCAGGGGGATTTCGACCCTCTGCCGCTAGTTACGACTCTGACGAGGACTCCTGCTCATCGCCATCCGGGAAAACCCCCATTCGGGTTGAATCCACCCCTACACCTACCCCGCCCGAGGTGACCAACCGCCCCGGGCGTCCCTTCGGGCCGGCGGTCCCGCCCGTACGCGACCGGCCCGTACCTGCTCCTCAGCGTCTGACCGAGCCCAGCCACAGCAGATCGCGGGCGCGGGTCATGGCGACGAACAGCTGGCGGCGGGCCAACTCGGCACGCTCCCGGGCCGGATCGCCGTCCGCCGACGGACGGATCTCCGCGTCATGGCGCGGCAGGTAGACGTGCTTGAACTCCAGGCCCTTGGCGCGGTGGTAGGTGCCGATCTTGATGGCCTCGACGGGACGTCCGTCATAGTTCTCCAGCCGAAGCACCGGCAGCCCGGCCCGCGTGAGGACCCGGTGGTAGTGCTCGATCTCGCGGATCGACCGGCACAGCACCGCGGCTCCGGCCAGCGCGCCGCCCTCGCCGTCGCCCCCGTCACCGTCCTCCCGCAACTGCCGCAGCGCCGCCACCAGGATCCGGTCGTGTTCGGCGGCGTCGGCCGCGACGGCCCGGATCACCTGGCCGCCGTCGTAGGCGGTGTCGACGGTACGGCGCCCGTTGGGGCTCGGCCCTTCCAGGTCATCGAACGGATCCTCCGAGACGACCTCCATCGCCTCGTCCAGGATCGCCGCGGCGTTGCGGTAGTTGGTGCGCAGCACCGTGCCCCGTCCCTTGAGCGCGATACCGGCGTCGGCCAGCCGGAACCCGCCGGGATACACCGCCTGCTGCCCGTCCCCGATCAGCAGCAGGCCATTGGGACCGTCACCGGCCAACGCGTGCAGCAGCCGCACCCCGACCAGGGTGAGGTCCTGAACCTCGTCCACGATCACCGCCGCGTAGGGCGGGTCGGCGGGACGCTCGCGCAACTCGTCCAGCGCCGCCAGCAGCACGTCGTTGAAGTCGGCGACGCCCCGCTGCTTGCGCAGCAGCTCGTACTCCTCGTACAGCAGCCAGGCGGCCTCCCGGTGCGCCGTCTGCAGCGCGGTACGGCGGCCGTGCCGTGCCACCTCGCGGTACTCCTCCAGCGAGGTGATCCCGCGCCCCTTGATGACGTAGTCGATCTCCTCCTGCCAGTAGCCGGGCGTGGGCTCCACATCGACCAGGACGCTGTCGCGCCCGACGCGCATCCAGGCATGCGAGAAGGCGTCCTTCGCCCGCCGGCTGTTCAGGTTGACCGGAACCCCGCGCTCGGTCAGGAACGCCTGCGCCCAGCCGTGCAGGCTGCGGAACTCCACACGATCGGCGAAGTGCCCCGCCAGCCGCCGGAACAACTGCCCCTGCACCCGCGGCAGGTTGTTGGCGAACGTCACGTACAGGACCCGCCCGGAGCCCCGCGCGGCCAGATGCGCCGCCCGATGCAGCGCCACCACCGTCTTGCCCGTCCCCGCCGGTCCGCTGATCCGCGCGGGACCGCCCCAGTCGCGCCGCACCACCGCCACCTGATCGGGGTGCAGAAACGTCATCCACCGCTCGATCGGCGCGTGCAGCACCGAGTCCAGCGCGGCCTTCTCGACCTCCGCGACGTCGAACAACGCCGTGGCCTCGGGCCGCTCGTCTACGGAGCCGCCCTTCAGCACGGTGACCTCGTAGGCCGGAAACGCCTCCTCCAGGTACTCGCTCACCACCTTGACCATGCGGGCCGTCAGCCGCCTGGGCTCGGCGACCAGGGCATGGACGACGTCGGGATGCCCGACGAGCCGCACCCGCCCGATGCGCTCGTCCAGCCGATGCCCGGCGAACACGATCACCGGCCGAACTGCGACCGGCGACATCCCGAACTCGGCGACCTTCTCGTCGGCCGTACGGGCCATCGCCAGCACTCGGGCGACCTCCGCGTCCCGCCGCTCACCCCCGGCGACCAGGTGGCCGTTCTCGACTCCCGGCCGGTCCCGCCACCGTTTGACGTCGATGACGAACACCCCGCCTGGCCCGACAAGGATCATGTCGACGTTCGCCGTCCGCGTCCCCGGCCACCGCCGATCGACGAGCAGCCGCCATCCCGTCCCGGTCAACGTCAACAGCGTCGCCGCGACCTGCCGCTCCGCCTCGGCCGCCGCCTCCCAGCGCCCGGCCAGCTCCCAAGCCTCCCGCGACCGCCGCGCCAGCTCCAGAGCCTGCTCACGCGCCCGCCGCCCCCGTGCCCCCGCAGAATCCCCAGCCGCCACCGAGCACCCCTAGACCGTCCCGCCAAAAAGCCACGATCCCCTAACACATAGCAACAATCCGCCCCCCACAACACCCACCACTGCGCGCACCCGCCCTCACTACAAGCACCGCCAAGCGACCTTCACTCTCGCCGTACCGACCGCCGCTCCAACCCCAATGACAACCACCCCGTGCGCAGAACCCTCAACCGCATCCCAAAGACCGGCCCAGGCAACCCTCAAACCACCACAACGGAGCCCTTCCTCCGCATCACCCACGCACGGTTTCAATGCCTAACGTCGCGGAAAGGTAGCGCCACTCACCCTCGCCGCGACCAAGTCGAACGAGAGGCACCAGCCTCGGAAGACGACGAGACCGCGCCACCCACGCCCCGGCGCATGGTGACACCACCTAGCCAGAACCTCACCCTCTCCCCGAGCCGCAGCCCCAGAACCCTGACCTGCCCGACCTCCTAACCTGCGCCAAAATGCAGCTCAGGATCCGAGTGCTAAGTGACAGCCACTCCATCCCCGGCCGTCGACGTACTTAGCTGACGCCGCCGGGGAATGTGACCTGGGTGATTGTCGCTGTGCCGGCGACTGGCCTCCGCTCATGCATGGTGATCACGTCGCCCGGTGCCAAACGGCGCCACCGCTCGGAACTGAGGGGAGCCAAACGAACAGAGCCGCGCGCGCCTGGTGCCAGCTCGGACGCGTCCTCGACCCAGATCCGCGCCACGTACATGTCAGGATCGCCCGCTGCAGTGACGTCCCCGATGTGCCACAGAGGGCGAAGAACTCCAGCGCCAGGGACGGGCGTGCGCCGTCCACCCGGATCGGCAGAGGGCACCAGTTGAAGGTCGGCGCGAATGACACCGTGGACGACTTCCCAGCACCGCCAGTGGCACCATGCCTCGGTCCGCTCAAGCCTCATCTGACGTGCGGCCTGAGCCAGAACATCCCAGAACGAGGTGCTCGCAGGATACGCGTCGCCAAGCTCGACGAGGATGTGGAGCGCAACCTCCCACTCGTCATGCTCCAGATACTCACAAGCATCAGTTGCCGTCACGCCGCCGTCGACGGCAACCGCCGCAGGAACGAAACAAGTCGCCTCACGAAGAAGCCCGCGAACATCCACAACCCGATCCTCCATCCCCCGGTGGCTGTTGCCCTCAGGCAGCGTCATGAGTTTTGCGTGATCACGTAGGCGCCCCAAGGCGACGAGACTCGCCCCGGCCCCGGCCGACATGCACCATGACGGCCGCTGCCCCCCATCGACCGCACCCACCCGGCCTGGCATCCCTGCTCTTTCCCTACCGAAATCAGGGGCGCACTGTTGGGAGTCAGTCGTCTCCGACCGGGATGAGCCTCAAGCCTTACCTCCTCGGCCGGGAAACACTTGCGTGAGCGTGACTGCGGCCCCAGACAGGCCGGGGCCGCAGTCGCTAAGCCGAAGTGCCGGCGCTGACTGAATCTGGGGCGTTGCGCGGGGCGGCGTCCTGTCGGGGGCGTACCAAGAGGCAGGAGACGGCGCCGACTGCGATCACGACGATGGGAAGCGTCAGAGTCGGCCGCATGGCGTGAACGAACCCGTGCTCGAACACCGACGACGCCGCCTGCTGGACGTAATGGACGAGGCTCGTCGGCGTTCCCGGCGGCGGTTGGAATGCCGTGCCGGTCTGCCCAGCGCCGATGTCGAGACCGCTCTCGGCGGCATGGTCGAAGCCGGCCGTGAACTGGCCGCGGATGCCGGCCGGGAGGTCGGCGGCCTGCTTGGCCGCTTCGTCCTGAAGCGAGGCGGCCAAGCGGTTCTGCAGCACTGCGCCGACCGCGGCACTGCCGATGACCGTGCCGGTCTGCCGGATCGTGTTCAGCACACCAGAAGCGGCCCCGGCCATCTTCGGTTCCACGTTGTACATCGCGACCGCGACCATCGGGCCGAACACGCAGCCGATGCCGACCCCGACCACGACCAGGGCGGGCTGGAACTCCCACCACGCGCGGCCGACATCGATGATCCAGGTGAGCCACGCCATGCCGGCCGCGAACAGGCCGAGCCCGGCCATCAGGACGTACTTGCCGCCGATCCGGTCCGCCATCCGGCCCGCGAGCGGGGACAGCACCGCCGACACCATCATGGCCGGCGCCATCACCAGCCCGGCCTTCAGCGCGCTGAAACCCAGCACGGACTGCAGGTAGATCATCACCGGCAGGAACAGGCCGATCATCCCGACCTGGACGGTCGCGGCCACCAGGCTCATGACCGCGTAGTCGCGGTCGCGGAACAGCACGAAGGGCAGCAGCGGTTCGCCGTGCTGCCGTGTGCCCTGGTGGATCAGGAACACCACCAGCAGCAGCGCGGCCCCGCCCAGCAGCGCCCAGATCCCGGCGTTCCAGTCGTATCGCTGGCCCTCGGTGAGCCCGAAAGTCAGGCACACCAGCGTCGCCGTGGCGAGGACGACGCCGAGGATGTCCAGCTTGTGAGGAACGCCGTGCCGGATGTCGGGCACGAGCACGACGGCCATCGCGAGCACGATCGCGCCGATCGGGACGTTGACGAGGAAGATCCAGCGCCAGCCGGCCGCGCTGGCCAGAAGTCCGCCGAGCGTGGGTCCGGCGATCGTGGCCACGCCCGCGACCGCGCCCCAGACGCCCAGCGCCGTGCCGCGGCGCTCGGCCGGGAACGTGCCAATAATGATCGTCATTGTCTGGGGCACCAACGCCGCCGCGCCCAGGCCCTGCCCGGCCCGGGCGGCGATGAGCTGCGCCGGGTCCTGCGCCAGGGCGCACAGTACGGACGCCACCGTGAACAGCGCGACGCCCACGATGAACATGGCCCGCGGCCCGCGCACATCACCCAGCCGGCCGAAGGTGATCAGCAGTGCGGCGAGCACGAGGACGTAGATGTTGATCACCCACAGCACCTCGTCCAGCGACGCGTGCAGGTCATCGATCACGCTGGGGATGGCGACGTTGACGGCCGTCAGATCCAGCAGCGTCAAGAAGAAACCCAGGCTGATCGTCAACAGCACCGCCCAGGGATTGCCGCGCCACCTACTCATCGGTGTCCCACCGTCCGTTCCGTCGCATACCCCAGTCGATGGCGGCGCTTGCGACCGTCACCGACTGGGGCACAACAGGTCCCGTGTCATCAGCAGGCGCCTGCGTACAGCTGCACCGCACCCGCTGACGTGCGACTCGCCCCACGCGCAGGCTGAAATCCGAGCGCCGGAGGATCCCGGCGGCTCGCGCCGACCGCTCCAGGAATGCCCTTCGCCCCTGATCGCCGGTCGCGTCGGGCATGCGTCAGGGGTCTTCAGCGGGTGCAGCGAGCCCTTGCCCAGCAGGCCGGAGTCGTCAAGGCCGCAAGCGCGGAACAGGCGCGCTCGGCCATCCACCCGGTCGAGAACCAGGTGTCAACGCTTGCCGGGGGCCTGCAAGCTCCACAGCCGCCCGTCGGGATCGCGGACGGTCATCTCCCGGGTCCCGTAGTGGGTGTCCTCGAACGGGGTGACCACCTCGACGGCAGGGTCGGCGCGGAAGCGTTCCGCATCAGGCACCTTCAGCGCGACCTGCATCGCCGGCTCCCGGTCCTGGGGAACCTCCACGACGACCAGGTAGGTCCCTTCACCATTGCGGAACACGCCGGAGCCGTCGCCGCTCGAAGTCTCCAGCTCGAACCCCAGTGCCTGAAAGAACTTCGCGGCCTTCCCCCAGTTCCTGGTCTCCAGGAACACCGCTTCGATTCCTTCGGTCGCCATGTCATGACTCCTTCTCGGAAGAGTGCCGTCGCTGCCTGTCGGCGTTGTCGAGGTAGGCGCGCAACGCCTCGGCGACCAACGCCGACAAGGACGACTCGGTCTCGATCGCGTGATGCTTGACCTGCCTGATCAGCTCAACCGGCAGGTAGACGTTGAACTGCTTGACTTCCGCATCACCCATGACCGCGATGCTAGCATGCTAGCAACCTAGTCGTGAGTCCGACGCCCGCCCCGACCCCGTCCCCGGTTTGAGCCCGACAGAGTCGCGGTTGGCCGCGTTGGCCGCTCACCTGGACGCGCACCGCTTCGCCGTCAAGCTGACCAACGAGGATTGCGGGTGCGGAACCCGAACACGCCGGGGTGCCGACAACCCCGTGCTGTCCGACATGATCAGGTGTCGTCGGCGTTCCGAGGATGGCGGACGCCTCTGGTTGTTCGACTCGGCGTGGGGGCCGATCGCCGAAGCCGACCGCCTTGAGGACGCGGTTGTGTGGGTGAAGGGCAGGCTCACGCCGCGAGACGTGGCTGAGAGGCAGTCCTGATGGGCCGCCGGGTTGGTCGGCATCGGCGGACGCGTCGGCAGACACACGCTCAGTCGTCGGCCCCTCGTTACCACTCACAGACTGGCGTGGCGGGGTGGTGGGACTACGCCCCTTCCCTCGACGGCGAGCCGAGCCGCCCCGCCACGCCTTTCCCCACAGAGCCGTTCGTCGTCCATGGGTGGGGCGGTAGGCATCGGCGAACGCTGGCACGGCACATCCTCGATGCGTTCGTGGACCTCGGGTGACCCCCGGAAGAACTGACGCAGGGCCCAGAGCAACCGCTCTGGGCCCCGCGCGTGCGTGGTGAGGCGTGCGATGACACGACGGCATGCGGAGTGGGGCGTCTACCGCAGCATCGCGGATGTGCTGCGTAGGCGTGTGGAGGACGGCACGTATCCGGCGGGGGTGCGGTTGCCGGGTGAACATGCGCTGAGCCGGGAGTTCGGTGTCACGCGGTACACGGCGCGGCGCGCGCTGGGCATCCTCGAAAGTGAGGGGCTGGTTGTCCCGGTGACTGGCGTGGGCCGGTTCGTGCGAGGGATGACGTCGGAAGACGCGCGTCCGAAGTACGAGCGCATTGCCGACGAGTTGCGTGCTCCGATCAAGGGTGGCGCGCTCACGCCGGGTTCCACCTTGCCGAGCGAGGCGCGAGTCTGTGAGCGGCAGACCGGGCGCCGCGTACACCGCCTGGCGGGCCGGGCCAGGCAGGCGGTGCATGGCAGACCGGGCAGCGCGCCCGTCGCACACCGGACCCAGCGCACGCCGCACGCCGAGCCGGGCGCAACACACCTCCCAGACCGGGTGGGGCGCATCCGCATGGCGGGCCGGGTGGGGCGCGCGCCGCGTGACGCCGGCAGGCGGTTCGGGCGGCGTATGCAGTTCGAGCGCAGCGCGCGGCGCTTGCAGGGCCTGACGCACCCCGTATGCCGGGCTGGGCGCGGTGCACCCTCACATGCCGGGCCCGGCGCGGCACTGCATGGCGGGCCGATGGCGGGCGTCGCATGGTGGGGTGTCCGCGATACTGAGGGGCATGGTCGACGAAGAGCGCTGGAAGGCCCGGTTCCGGGCCGCGCGAGTGAGCCTGCCGGGCTGGGCGCACGCCGCACCGCACCGTTGTTTCTACCGGTCCAACGTCACCGGGACCTGGGAGATCTACGCCTGGGACCGGACGACCGGTGACAAGCGGCAGGTCACCGAGCGGCCCAACGGCACGTGGCTGGGCGGCGTCGACCCCACCGGCGAGTGGATCTGGTGGTTCGCCGACACCGACGGCGACGAGTTCGGTGTGTGGATGCGGGCCCCGTTCGAGGGCGGCGACAGCGTCCCGGCCGTGCCCGGGCTGGAGCCGTCCTACCCGGCCGGGCTGGCCCTGGGCGGCAGCGGCCTGGCGCTCGTCGGCCGCACCACCGAAGCGGGCAACTTCGTCCACCTGTGCGCACCCGGCGCCGAGCCGCGAGTGCTGTACGAGCACGCCGAGGACGCCCACGTGGCGGCGCTGTCCCGGGACGAGACGCTGATCGCCATCGGGCACAGCGAGCACGGCGACAGCAGGCACATGGCGCTGCGCGTGGTGCGGCCGGACGGCACGACCGTCGCCGACCTGTGGGACGGCCCGGGCAAGGGCGTGTACGGCGCCGGTTTCGCCCCGGCCCCCGGTGATTCGCGGCTGCTGGTCCACCACGAGCGGCGCGGCCGGGACGAGATGCTGATCTGGGACCCGGTCGCGGGCACCGAGCAGGAGATCGTCCTGGACCTGCCCGGTGAGATCGTCGCCGACTGGTACCCGGACGGTGCGGCGCTGCTGATCTCCCACTCGCACCAGGCGCGTGTCGAGCTGTACCGCTACGACCCGGCCGCGGACGAGCTTGAGCGCATCGACACCCCGCGCGGCGTGATCGGCGGCGCCACCGCTCGGCCGGATGGCACCGTGGAGTTCTCCTGGTCGTCGGCCGCCGAGCCGCCGGTGATCCGGTCCACGTCCGGCACGGTGGTGCTGACGCCGCCCGGCCCGCCCGCGCCGCCGTCCGTGCCCGTCGAGGACGTGTGGGTGGACGGCCCGGGCGGACGCATCCACGCGCTGGTCAGAAAGCCCCAGGGCGTCGCGGGCCCGTACCCGACGGTGTTCGAGGTGCATGGCGGCCCGACCGCGCAGGACGTCGACTCGTTCGTCCCGTCGACGGCCGCCTGGGTCGATCACGGGTTCGCGGTGGTGCACGTCAACTACCGGGGGTCCATCGGGTACGGGTCGCAGTGGCGGGACGCGATCGAGGGCCGCGTCGGCCTGACCGAGCTGGAGGACATCACCGCCGTCCGCGACTGGGCCGTCGAGTCCGGGCTGGCCGACCCGGCCCGGCTGGTGCTGACCGGCGGTTCCTGGGGCGGCTTCCTCACCCTGCTCGGCATCGGCACCCGACCCGACGACTGGTCGGTGGCGGTGGCGGCGGTGCCGGTCGCCGACTACGTCGCGGCGTACGAGGACGAGATGGAGGGACTGCAGGCGTTCGACCGCAGCCTGTTCGGCGGCTCCCCCGAGGAGGTGCCGGAGCGGTACCACGCGTCGTCCCCGATCACCTACGTGGAACAGGTCAAGACGCCGGTGCTGATCCTGGCCGGTGAGAACGACCCGCGCTGCCCCATCCGGCAGATCGACAACTACCTGGCGCGGCTGGCCGAGCTGGGCCGTCCGCACGAGGTCTACCGGTACGACGCCGGCCACGGCTCCCTGGTGGTGGAGGAACGCATCAAGCAGATGGCCACCGAGATCGCCTTCGCCCGCAAGCACCTCGGCATGGCATAACGCACCCCCCGCCGGGCCCCGGCCCCCCTCGGCGCCTCAGGGGCCCGGCGCGCCTCACAACCCTCGCCGCCTCCCTGCGCCCCCCTGCCTCCGGCGCGCCCGGCACCCTCGGCGTCTCGGCCGCGCCTGGCACGTCGGCGTCCTCCGCGCCCTCGGCGTGACCGGCGTCTCGGCGGGCTCGGCGTCCTTGGCGTCTCGGCGGGCTCGGTGCGCTCCGGTCCGCGGTGCGGTCGGCGTACTTCGCGTGGCGCGGTCGGTGCGCCGCATTCTTCGGCGGTGCCGGGTGGTGGGCGATCGGGGCGGTCAGGCGCGGACGTCGCGGATGACGCTGACCAGTTCGCGGGTGACCGACTTGAAGCCCGGCAGCCGGGACATCGTCACCATGCGGTTCACCAGCGGCACGGTGCGTTCGATCAGCAGGTACGTCTTGCGGCAGCCCGGCGAGCTGTCGTGCACCCAGTACAGGACGATGCCCATCGAGTACAGCCACAGCAGTTCGGGCAGCTCCTGGCGGAACTCCGGGTCGATCTTCAGGGTGGAGCCGTCCACCACCTCGCGGTAGATCGCCACCGCGGCGGAACGCGCCGGGCCGGACTCGGCGCTGAACGGGTTGAGCGGGCTGGTCGGCTCGGCGGCGAACTTGAAGAACTTCCCGGCGAACTGGTGGTACGGCACCATCGTGTCGACCCGGGCCTTCAGCACGCCCAGCAGCCGGGGCGCGAAGTCGCGCTCGCGGGCCAGCACCGCCCGGCACGCCTTGACGTGCTCCTCCTGCAGCTCGTCGTAGTACGCCTGGATCAGCTCCTCCTTGGAGCCGAAGTAGTAGTAGGCGTTGCCGACCGAGACCCCGGCCTCCTTGGCGATGGCCCGCATCGTCGTCGCCTCGTACCCGCGCTCGCGGAACAGCCGCAGCGCCGTCTCGACGATCAGCGCCCGGGTCTGCTCCGACTTCACCGGCTTGGTCTCGGTCACGTTCGCCACCCTAAATCTCCCGCCGCGCCGCCACCCGGGACCGGCCACGTCCGTCCGGGCCGGGCGAGGGACGACGCGTCCGCCCGGTCAGCACTTACCGTCCGGTGAACTCGGCGGCGACCAGTTCGGCGATCTGCGCGGTGTTGAGGGCCGCACCCTTACGAAGATTGTCCCCGCACAGGAACATGTCCAAGGCCTTCGGGTCGTCCAGGGAACGGCGCACCCGCCCCACCCACGTCGGGTCGGTGCCGACGACGTCGGCGGGCGTCGGGTACTCGTGCGCTTCGGGATCGTCCAGCAGCACCACGCCCGGCGAGCCCGCCAGCACCGCCTGCGCCTCCCGCTGGTCGACCCGGCCGTCGAAGACCGCGTGCACCGCCAGCGAATGCGTGGTCACCACCGGGACGCGCACGCACGTCGCCGACACCTTCAGGTCCGGCAGGCCGAGGATCTTGCGGGACTCGTCGCGGACCTTCAGCTCCTCCGACGACCAGCCGCCGTCCTTGAGCGACCCCGCCCACGGCACCACGTTCAACGCCAGCGGTGCCGGGAAGGGGCCGAACTCGCCCACCGCGGCCCGCACGTCCCCGGCGCGGTTGCCCAGCTCCCGCTGGCCGCCGACCCGCTCCAGCTGGTCGTACAGCGTGTCGATGCCCGCCTGGCCGGCGCCGGACGCGGCCTGGTACGAGGCGACGACCAGCTCGCGCAGCCCGTACATCCGGTGCAGCGCCCCCAGCGCCACGATCATCGACAGGGTGGTGCAGTTGGGGTTGGCGATGATGCCCCGCGGCCGGTTGCGCGTCTGCTCGGCGTTCACCTCAGGCACGACGAGCGGCACGTCCGGGTCGAGGCGGAACGCCCCGGAATTGTCGACCACCACCGCGCCGCGGGCTGCCGCGACCGGCGCCCACTCGGCCGACACCTCGTCGGGCACGTCGAACATCGCGATGTCGACGCCGTCGAACACCTCCGGCGCCAGCGCGAGGACCTCGACCTGCTCCCCCCGCACGGTCAGCTTGCGACCCGCCGACCGCGGCGAGGCCACCAGCCGGATCTCCCCGTACACATCGTGACGGGTGGACAGGATGCCGAGCATCACGCCGCCGACGGCGCCGGTGGCGCCCACGACGGCCAGGGTCGGCTTGGAGCTCATGTTCGGGCTCTCCCTCCCGCTCGGCCCCGACGCACCCGGTCTCCGGAGCGACCGGCCGAGTTCATGGTGTCGCGCTCACGTTGTCGTCCTTGCCTGCCATCCGGTGCGTCCAACGATCCACCGCGCCGCGGCGTTCACCGAACACCCACCGTCCTGCCGCATCCCCCAAACACCCGTCCCCGCGCCGCATTCGCCAGACGCCCACCGCCACGCCGCACTGCCCAGGCACCCGCTGCCGCACCGCGTTTCGCGGGACGCCCGCTGCGTACAACGTTCGCGGGACGCCCGCTGCGTACAACGTTCGCGGGACGCCCGCTGCGTACAACGTTCGCGGGACGCCCGCCGAGCACCGCCTCGCCCAGGCCCCCGCTGTCGCACCGCCTTCGCGGCAGGCCCTCTGCCGTACAACGTTCGCGGGACGCCGGTCGTCGCGGTTCTCGCGGACGACCGCCGCCGCACCGCGTTCGCCCGACGCCCACTGCCACACTGCATTCGCGGGATCCCGCTCCCACGCCGTATCCGCCGGACGTCCGCTGCCACGCCGCGTTCGCCAGACGCCCGCCACCGCACCGCAGCCGCCGAACGCCCATCGCTGCGCCGCAGTCGCCAGCCGCCCACTGCCACACTGCATTCGCGAGGCCCCGCTCCCACGCCGAATCCACCGGACGCCCGCTCCCACGCCGTATCCACCGGATGCCCGCTGCCACGCCGCAGTCGCCGAACGCCCGTTGCTGCCCTGCATTTGCGGGACCCCTGTTGCCGCCGTTCTCGCCGGACGACCGCCGCCGCACCGCACTCGCCCGACGCTCACCGCCACGCCGCAGTCGCCGAACACCCGCCGCCGCACCGCAGCCGCCGAACGCCCGTCGCTGCGCCGCAGTCGCCAGACACCCACTGCTGCACTGCATTCGCGGGACTCCCCTTCCCACGCCGTATACACCAGACGCCCGCCGCTGCCCCGCAGTCGCCGGACGCCCGCTGCCGTGCCACGTTCGCAGGACGCCTGTTGCCGTCGTTCTCACGGACGGCCACCGCCGTACCGCGTTCACCGGACACTCGCTGCCGCGCCGCGATCGCCGGACGCCTGTTGCTGGGCTGCATTTGTGGGACGCCCGTTGCTGCACCGCGTTTTGCCGGACGCTCTCATAGCCGTATCCGCCTCTCCGCCCGTCCGTCCCAGCGACCTGGCACCGACGCGCCGCCCTTCGGCCGTCCGGCATACCCAACACCCCGGCTGTCCTCAACGATCAGCGACCAGAGGGCGAGGCTGAGGTGAGCGCCGCCAGACAGCCGGTGCTCGATGGAGTGCCGGACAGGTCCGGCGGCGCGGCAGGGCGGTATCCCACGGCGTCGAACACTTCGCCCCACGGTCGGCGGGATGCGGCCCACACCACTCGGTGGGGACGCGCGGGATGCGGGTGGCTCCTCCATGCCGCCGAAGGGCGGCGACCCGTCGCCGTTCCCCTCCGGCACGTCCCGGCGGAGGGAGGGACATCGCGTTTGCCGCCACGGCCCGTCCAGCGTTTCGGTTTGGCACATCCGCGACGCACCTGGCCCCAGACGCGACCGGGCCGCCCCCGCGAGACGTCGGCGCTCTGAGAGCCTCGGAGCGAGACTGAGCCCCGCCCCCCGGAGTCGCAACGCGTGAGTGGCTGCTCGCCGGACGAGTGACGTCGGTGCTCCGAGGATGCCGAGGCCTGCCGACGAGGCCGACCCGTCGGCTTGCGGTCCGCCGGTCCACGACCCAGTCGCCACGTCTGACCGGTTGGTCGCCGCGCCGGATGTCGGCCGCCCGCACGTCGTGATCGACGTCGGGCGGCCGGACCCAGCCGACAACCGGGCCGAAACCCGGCCGATGTCCCAGGCCGACGCCCCAGAGCGACAACCAGGCCCACGGCCGCCGATCGTCTCGCGGAGGCGCTCGGCGGCCGGTTCACGACTCGTGACCCCCGGTCGGCGGGACGGCCGGACACGGTCGCGGGCGGTCAGCGTCCGGTGCCTCCGTAGACGACGGCCTCCACCTGGTCGGAGTCGAGGTCGAAGGCGTGGTGCGCGGCGGCGACGGCGGTGTCGACGTCGTCCTGCGCCACCACCACCGAGATCCGGATCTCCGAGGTGGAGATCATCTCGATGTTGACCCCGGAGTCGGCGATGGCCGAGAAGAACTTGGCCGTCACGCCCGGGTGGGAGCGCATGCCCGCGCCGATCAGCGAGATCTTGCCGATCCGGTCGTCGTAGCGCAGCGACTCGAAGCCGATCCGCTCCTTGACCTTGTTCAGCGCGGCCAGGGCGCTCTGCCCGTCGCTGGCCGGCAGGGTGAACGAGATGTCGGTGCGGCCGGTGGACGCCGCCGACACGTTCTGGACGATCATGTCGATGTTGATCTCGGCGTCGGACAGCACCCGGAAGATCGTGGCCGCCTCGCCCACCTTGTCCGGGACCCCGACCACGGTGATCTTGGCCTCGCTGCGGTCGTGTGCGACCCCGGAGATGATCGCCTGCTCCATGTCCTGTCCTTCGATGTCGTCGCTGTCGACCACCCAGGTGCCCTCCCGCTGGCTGAACGAGGAGCGCACATGGATCGGGATGTTGTAGCGGCGGGCGTACTCCACACAGCGCAGGTGCAGGATCTTGGCGCCGCTGGCGGCCATCTCCATCATCTCCTCGTAGGAGATGCGCGGGATGCGCCGGGCGGGCGGGACGATCCGGGGGTCGGCGGTGAACACGCCGTCCACGTCGGTGTAGATCTCGCACACGTCGGCGTCCAGCGCCGCGGCCAGCGCCACGGCGGTGGTGTCGCTGCCGCCGCGGCCCAGCGTGGTGATGTCCTTGGAGTCCTGGGAGACGCCCTGGAAGCCGGCCACGATGGCGATGGAGCCCGCGTCCAGCGCGTCGCGGATCCGGCCGGGCGTGACGTCGATGATCCTGGCTTTGCCGTGGGAGCCGTCGGTGATCACACCGGCCTGGGAGCCGGTGAACGACCGCGCCTCATGGCCCAGGTTGGCGATGGCCATGGCCAACAGCGCCATCGAGATCCGCTCCCCGGCCGTCAGCAGCATGTCCAGCTCGCGCCCGGGGGGCAGCGGGCTGACCTGCTCGGCCAGATCGATCAGCTCATCCGTTGTGTCACCCATGGCGGAGACCACGACGACCACGTCGTTGCCCGCCTTCTTCGTCGCGACGATGCGCTGGGCGACCCGCTTGACGCACTCGGCGTCCGCTACGGAGGAGCCACCGTACTTCTGCACGACAAGAGCCACGGGTGGCGCTCCTCGGATCGGGGTCTGACGTACCGGCGACGAGTCTACCGAGGCCGCACCACTGGATTACGAGCAGATAACTACCGACATGTGGCCAGAAATCCCAACATCTGGGACGGGACGGCCGTCAGTGTGCGTCGTGATTCATGGGGAGAAACCGCTCGGACGCCGCCATCCACAGGGCGAAGGCGAGGTAGCCGGCCTCGAAGGCGACCAGGTCGTCGTCCCATCGCCGCCCGCCGCGCCGCCGTGACGCCTGCAGCAGCGCCGCCCCACCGGCCAGGTTGAGGCCCGCCCAGACCGCGTTGACCGCCGGACCGGACCGCCGCCCGGCGAGCGGCGTCATGTGCCGCCGCCCCGTGACGGCCGTGGCGAGATGCGGAGCGCTGTTGGCGACCAGCGCCCCCGCGGCGAAGGACAAGATTCGTGACGAAGCCATCCGCCGATGCTAGGCCCCGGCCACTCGTCCGCGCCTCGCGCTCACATGGACGGGGCGAAGCGGCACCGGGACGCCCTCCAGGCGCAAGCGCGCCGGACAGCTCCCCAGGGCGGAAACGCGCCGGACAGCCCTCCAGGGGAAGCGCCTAGCGAACCGCAGGCACTTCCTCCGCCACGTTCAGCCGGGCGTTGGCGACGACGGCGTGCAGGGCGCGCAGGGCCGCGCCGGCGTGGTTGCCCCAGTGGTTGAAGTAGGAGTACTGCCACCACCACAGCGCCTCCAGGGGACGGTCCTGCTGGTAGTGGCGCAGGCCGTGGACGAGGTCGCTCGCTACGTCGACCAGGTCGTCCGAAAGCCGGTAGGACGTCGGCTCGGTGTCCTTGTACGGGTCGAAGACCTCGACGTACTCGTCGATCGCCAGCAGCCGCTCGGCCAGGCCCTGCCGCACCGCGTCCAGGTCGGGATCCTCGCCGACCTCCGGCTCCCAGTTGTCCGGCAGGATCACGTCCTGGCTCGCCCCCAGCTGCGCGCCGGCCAGGATGACCTGCGAGACCTCCAGCAGCAGCATCGGCACCGTGTGCGGGCCGGCCTCGCCGCGCGAGACCGCCTCGAGTCCGCCGAGGTAGTTCTCCACGTGGCGCGCCACCCGTTCGGCGAGGGCGTTCCAGTCCTGCGGGCTGTTGGTGTCAGACATCCAGGAGCCTCCGTCCTTCGAATGCGCGGCCGAGCGTCACCTCGTCGGCGTACTCCAGGTCGCCCCCCACCGGCAGGCCGCTTGCCAGGCGGGTGACGGTGATGCCCATGGGCTTGACCAGGCGGGCCAGGTAGGTCGCCGTGGCCTCGCCCTCCAGGTTCGGGTCGGTGGCCAGAATCAGCTCGGTGACGGTGCCGTCCGCCAGGCGCTGCATCAGCTCGCGGATGCGCAGGTCGTCGGGGCCGACGCCCTCGATGGGACTGATCGCCCCGCCCAGCACGTGGTAGCGGCCCCGGAACTCGCGGGTCTTCTCGATCGCCACGACGTCCTTGGACTCCTCGACCACGCAGATGACGTGCGGGTCGCGGCGGGCGTCCCGGCAGATCCGGCACTCCTCCTCCTCGGCCACGTTCCCGCAGGTACGGCAGAAGCGGACCTTGTCCTTGACCTCCTTGAGGGCCTTGCCCAGCCGGTCGACGTCGGCGGGGTCGGCGGCCAGCAGGTGGAAGGCGATCCGCTGCGCGCTCTTGGGGCCGACGCCGGGCAGCCGGCCCAGTTCGTCGATGAGGTTCTGGACGACCCCTTCGTACAACGGTCCGTTCCTTCCATGCTCGTTCTGCCGGGGGGACAGGTGGGTTGAGGTCGGCCCTGGGCGGGGCCGGGGCCGGGCCGCCCGAACGACGGGCGGGCCGGATCCGATCGCGAGTCAGGCTCCGGGCGCCCCACCCGTGCCCGGCAGACCCGGCATTCCGGGGATGCCCGGCATGCCGCCTCCGCCGAGTCCCTCGGCGAGCGGGCCCATCTTCTGCTCCTGCAGCAGCGCCGCGGCCCGGGCGGCGTCGCGGATCGCGGCCAGCACCAGGTCGGCGATGGTCTCGGCGGTGTCGGCCGGGTCGTCGACGTCGATGGCCTTGGGATCGATGGAGATCGCGGTCACCTCACCCTGGCCGTTGACCGTCGCCGTCACCAGACCGCCGCCCGCGCTGCCCTGCACCTCGGCCTCAGCCAGTTCGCGCTGCGCGGCGAACAACTGCTCCTGCATGCGCTGAGCCTGCTGCAACAGCTCCTGGATGTTCAGACCACCGGGTTCCACGGTCACTCCGTTTCCTCTCGGCCCCTCAAGGGACCTTCCTGGCCCCTCACGGGACCTCGTGCTCGGCGACCCGACGACCACCGCACGTCTGTCTTCCCGAGACTACGGGTTTCGAACGTAATGCGGTACGTGCCTCCGCCGGGACGCCGCCGACGCCGACGCCCTTCCCACGCCGACCGTATCGCCCCCCGTACCACCGTCGTCCCGCACCTGGGCCGCCCCCACAGCGACGCGGTGACGCACCGTCCAACGATACGGCCGCCCCCCACCCCGCGGATCAAGGAACCAAGCCCCTTCCTCCCGAATGCTCCATTCACTCCCCACCTCAGCCACCACCCCACCTCCACAACACCGCCCCCCATTGCCGCCCATGACGCCCTTCCTTCGCCACCACCCACCAGAACCCTCGTGGCCCCCGGCCGGCCGCCCCCTTCCTCAACCAGCCTCCACCTCGCCTCCCCCAGGCAAACCCCAAACTCCTGGACACCCCCAACTCCTCAGGCCACCCCGTCCATCGCCCTGCCCCGCACCACCCACCCCGCTGTGCCCGCCCCCTACCGCCGTACTTTTCACCGCCCCGCCCACCGGCCCGGTCCACCGCCCGGTCCACCGCACCGTCCACCCCGCTACCTGGCGCCGTCCGCCACCCTGCCCGCCACCCTGTCCACCGCACCATCCACCGCCCCGCCCGCCGCGTTCTCCGCCGCCCTGCCCACCGCGCCGTTCACCGCCCAATCCGCAGCGCTATCCGCGCACGGCGCTGATGGTGGAGGCGGTGGTGCCGCTGGCGGACGGCTCGGGTGGAGGTTCGTGGCGCGGCGGGCGGGGCGGTGCGGTCTGGTCGGTGGCCGCCACAAGCCGAGGGGCCGCTGGGCGGGGCGGCTGGCCGAGACACCGGCCGATCAGGGCGGCATCGTAACGAGCGCGTGGAGTCGCGGGACGGACTGATCGTGTGGCTAGCGCCGGTGGGACCGCAGGTGTTGGAGCTGACCCGCACCGCACCGTCCACCCGCCCCGTCGACCGCGCTGCCCGCCACGCATCCACCGGGTCGTCCACCGCGCTGCCCGCCGCACCTCCACCGCGCCGTCCGCCCCGGCGCGCGCCGCCCTGTTCGCTGGCCTGGCCCGCCGCCCTACCTCCCCCCGCCATCCACCACGCTGCCCGCCACACCGTCCACCGGGTCGTCCACCACACCGCCCACCGCGCTGTCCACCACGCCGCTCGCCGCCCGGTCCGCCGTGCTGCTCGCCAGCCTGCCCCCGCGCGTCAGCCGCCTGCCTCCGTGCTGTTCGCCGCTCTGCCACCCGCACCGTTCGCTGCGCTGCCTCTCGTGCTGTTCGCCGCTGTCGTCGGGCACGGCATTGAGGGGGACGGCATGGGCGGGCGTGAATCCCAGCGGAAGGGGACGTATGTCAGCGGACGGTCTGCGTCAGGGCGCAACCCGATCGGCGGTTGGACATGCCTGTGTGCGGGAGCGGGGTGCCGCCTCCTCGTGCGCTGAAGGCAGACTCGGCCACTTAGGCCGCTGGCTTCGGTGGTCGGGGTGGCTTCGGGCTGTCGGACGCGCCGTGACGTGACTGTCGAAGAGGTCGTGTCGTCGACCGGCGGCGCGGCGGAGGTGTCGGCGCCGACGTGGCGGCCGCGATGGGTCGGGTCAGGAGTTGTCGATCTCGCGGATGATCTGGCCGCCGAGTTCGCGCTGGATGAGGGCCATCCCGTTCAGCTCCGCCTCGCTGCCTTCGGCGTCGGCGTCTCCCTCGGGGTCCACCTCGTCGCTCTCGTCGAGGGGAGGCGGCTCCGGAGGAGGCGGCTCGTCCATGGGCGGCGGCACGGGGCTGGGGGCGGCGGACGGCTTGGGCGCCGAAACGCTCCACGGGCCCGGGTCCGATGCGGCGGGCGCAGCCGGAGTCGGGGGCGCGGGAGGCGGCGTCGGCTCGGCGGGGCCACGAGACGGCATGGACGCCGCCGCGCCGCTGAATCCGGCCGCCGGACCCGACGAACCGCTTTGCAGGCCGCCGGGCCGTCCCATCGCGGGACCGCCGCCGCGTCCGCGAGGCGGAGCGGCACCGGCGAGCACCGTGTCGATGCGCCAGTCGACGCCGAGGCGCTGCTTGAGGACCTCGCGGAGCACCGCGTCGCGGCCGCCGTTGGTGAAGTTCGTCCGCGCGCCCTCGGCCTCGAAGGACAGGGTCAGCAGGTTGCCGTCGAGCGAGATCGGCTGGACGCCCGACATGATCGCCATCCAGGCGACCCTGCTCCGCTGCTTGACGGCCTCGACGATGTCCGGCCACATCCGCTGCACCGCGGAGACGTCCTGCCCCCCGGCGGCCGCTGCCGGGGCCACGACGGGCGCGGCAGGCGCTGCCGTGGGCGCGGGCGCGGGCGATGCGGCGGCCGGCCGCGGGGCCGGTGCGGCGCCCGGCCCCGGACGGTTATCCACAGAACGTCGTTCAGCTTCCGTCCCACTGGGCGCGGAAGGGACGCTGGACATGGCGGCGCCGCCCCGGGGGCGGGTCTGGGCGGGGGGCGTCTCCGCGCCGCCGCCCGGAGTCATGGGGGCGGCGCCGCTCGACGAGACGGGAGGTGCGGTCGCAGGTGCGGCAGACGCAACGGGCACGCCGGCGGCGAGCTGGCGTTCGAGACGGTCCAGGCGGGCGAACATGGAGGACTCGTCCGCGTACGCGGCGGGCAGCAGGATGCGGGCGCACACCAGCTCCAGCAGCAGCCGGGGCGAGGTCGCCCCCCGCATCTCGGTCAGGCCGGTGTGCAGCAGGTCGGCCGCCCGGGTCAGCTCCCCTGGGCCGAGCGCCTCGGCCTGGCGCCGCATGCGCTCAAGCTCGTCCGGCGCGGCGGTCAGCAGCCCGGTGCCCCCGGCCTCCGGCACGTTGGACAGGATCACCAGGTCGCGGAGGCGTTCCAGCAAGTCGGTGGCGAAACGGCGCGGGTCCTGGCCGCTTTCGATCACGCGGTCCAGGGCGGCGAACACCGCAGCGCCGTCGCGGGCGGCGAACGCGTCCACCACCTCGTCCAGCAGCGCCGAGTCGGTGTAGCCGAGCAGTGAGACGGCGCGGGCGTAGGTGATGCCCTTCTCGTCCGACCCGGCCAGCAGCTGGTCCAGGATCGACAGCGTGTCCCGGGCCGAGCCCGCGCCCGCCCGCACCGCCAGCGGGAGCGCGTTCGGCTCGTACGGCACGTTCTCCTGCTGGAGGATCTCCTCGACCAGCTCCTGCAGCACTCCCGGCGGGATCAGCCGGAACGGGTAGTGGTGCGTCCGCGACCGGATCGTGCCGATGACCTTCTCGGGCTCGGTGGTGGCGAACACGAACTTCAGGTGCGGCGGGGGCTCCTCGACCAGCTTGAGCAGGGCGTTGAAGCCCTCCCGGGTGACCATGTGCGCCTCGTCGATGATGTACACCTTGAAGCGCGCCGACACCGGGGCGAAGAAGGCGCGTTCCCGCAGGTCGCGGGCGTCGTCCACGCCACCGTGCGAGGCGGCGTCGATTTCGATCACGTCGATGTGGCCGGTGCCGGTCGGGCCGAGCGCGACGCACGAGTCGCACTTTCCGCACGGGTCGGGCGTCGGGCCCTGCTCGCAGTTCAGCGACCGGGCGAGGATGCGTGCACTGGACGTCTTGCCGCAGCCGCGCGGGCCGCTGAAGAGGTAGGCGTGGTTGATCCGCCCGTTGCGCAGCGCCTGCTGGAGGGGCTCGGCGACGTGCTCCTGCCCCTTGAGCTCGGCGAACGTCGCTGGCCGGTACTTGCGGTACAGCGCCAGACTCATCGGGGGTCCGCCCTCCTCGAGAAGCAGAGCGTCAGAAGCGAAAGGACCCCCCGCACACCCGCCAGAGCCTGCTTATCCTTGCTGCCTTCCGGCCCTGGGGAGGTTCACAGGATGACGCCGTGCGAGGGGTCTGCCCAGAGTCTATGGCATTCCCGGAGTGACGGCTGCACGCTCGCCACTCCTCGTCCCCGCGTAGTCTCATCCGCCATGCCCCCTCAAGCCTCCCAGCCGCCCCTGCTGCACATCGCCGAACGCCGCCACTGGGAGGCGGCCCGCGCCGGCGGAGTGGCCTACACCATGTCGACCCGAGGCCGCACCCTTGAGGAGGAGGGGTTCATCCACTGCTCCTCCGACATGGACCAGGTGCGCGGCGTGTTGTCCCGCTTCTACGCCGACCTGGACCCAGCGGAGCTCCTCCTGCTGGTGATCGACGTCGCCCGGCTGGACGCTCCGGTACGCCACGAACCCGTCGACGGCGCCGTTTTCCCCCACGTCTACGGCCCGATTCCGCTCTCAGCCGTTATTGATGTCCGATCAGTGCCCGAGACCCGGTAGGCTCTGCGGCGGAGGATTCGCCTAGTGGCCTAGGGCGCACGCTTGGAAAGCGTGTTGGGGGCAACCCCTCGCGAGTTCGAATCTCGCATCCTCCGCCAGCCTGACCAGGCACAACACGTAGAGGGCGGTCCCATCCGGGGCCGCCCTCAACGCGTTCAGTCTCAGTTGACCAGGTGGCGGGGCGTCCGCCCGCCGCACCGTACGGCGAGCGGACTCACCCTCACTTCATGATCTTGTGGAGCACCCCCACGGCGGTGACCGCCAACGCCGCACCAGCCGGCACGCTGCCGCACGACGTCGCTCCGGATGGTGCATCGTCGCTGGTGCGGCCGGGACGGCCTCCCACCCAGTCAGGGGTCCAGGCAGGCAGGCCGCGCTCGTTGAAGGCGTGAATCACGGCGCGGACGGGGTCGTCGTCCGCAGTGACCAGCCGGGCGATCGCTGGCGCGGCCGGAACGGCTTCCCACCCAGTAAGGGCAGGTAGGCCGTGTGAATCACGGCGCGGACGGGGTCGTTGTCCGCAGTGACCAGCCGGGCAAATCGCCCGGGGTGCGTGTCCCGGACGCTGACGCCATGGTGATCACCGCGGCCCGGAGTGAGTTGTGCTTGTCCGGTCGCACGATCCGCTGCAGCCGGCGCTCTTCGTCCTCGGTCGACCGTCGTGCCCTGACCGGCTCTGCCAGCAGCGCTCCTTGCCTCGACGGGACGGGCTGCTGGCTACGGGCGCTGGCCTGCTGTCCCGGCGGAGAGGCCCTCGTGGGGCCTCCTTGCGTCCGGGGCTGTGATCAGGGGTGTTGGGGTTGACCGGATGGTCACCCGCGGGTGAGCGGGGCGGTTGCGGCGTCTTCTCTCGTCCCACGGGACGCCGTAGACTCAGGGGAGTGATCTTCAAGGCGGTCGGCGAGGGGCGGCCCTATCCGGACCACGGCCTGACGTCCCGGGACTGGGCCCGGATCCCGCCGCGCCAGGTACGCCTTGACCAGCTCATCAGCACCAAGCGAGAGCTGGATCTGCAGTCGCTGCTGGCCAAGGACTCCACGTTCTACGGAGACCTGTTCCCGCACGTCGTCCAGTGGCGGGGCGAGCTCTACCTGGAGGACGGCCTGCACCGCGCCCTCCGCGCCGCCCTGCATCAACGTCTGGTCCTGCACGCCCGCATTCTCGACCTCGACGCCCGCTGAGCCCCCGGACCTCCCCAGCCGTCGTGGGCTCCCGGGTTCCGTAACGGGATCAGCGGACGAGGCGCCTGCGGTCGCTCGGATCGAGTACTCGCGTCGACGCCGCAGGCGTACGCCCGCCTCCGTGGAGCTGTTCCTCCGCCCCGGCCCAGGTCCACGCCCAGCGCGGCCATCTGGTACGGCACGCCCGCCGCGTACATGATCACGGTGCCGGCCAGCATGGTGCCGACCGTGCGGACCGGGGTGCGGTCACCGCCGCGCTCGGCCAGTCGGCCCACCGAGTACCCCAGCGACGGCGACCCGGTGCCCGAGGCACCGCGGACGGACGCCGTCAGGTGTGAAGGCCGCCGCACGGCAGTGGTGCTCCTTGGTGCACTCGGCCGCCGGGCGTGTGCCGGCCGGGGACGGCGTTCGCTGTCGGCGGGGTGTGGGAGTCGGAGTCAGCGGCTTGCGGTCGGCACGTCCTCGGGGGTGGAGACCGCGGGAGAGGTGGAGGCGGCCAGGCGTTCCGGGTCGGCGGGGTTGGAGTGGACGAAGGAGGGGCGGGCCGCCAGCAGGCCGAACACGATCTCCGGGACGACCAGGGCCAGCATCAGGCCGAGGGGGACGTTCCAGCCGCCGGTGGTCGTGTGCAGGACACCGACGACCAGGGGGCCGGCTCCGGCCAGCAGGTATCCGCCGGTCTGGGCCATGCCCGACATCCGGGCCGCCACGGACGGGGTCGCGGACCGCAGGCTCAGCAGGGTGAACGCCAGCGGGAACGCGCTGCCCGTGCCGAGGCCGAGCACCGTCACCCACAGCCAGCCGGCGTGCGGGGCCGCGATCAGGCCGCCGAGCCCCACCACCATCGTGACGGCGACGGCCAGGACGAGGGGGCGCTGGTCGCGCATGCGGGCGGCGGCCATGGGGACGAGGAGTCCGAGCGGGATACCGATGATCATCATGACCGAGACCATCATCCCGGCGGTGGCGGGCGCGTAGCCCTGGGCCCGCATGATCTCCGGGAGCCAGGACATCAGGACGTAGAACATCAGCGAGGCCAGGCCCATGAACAGCGCCACATACCAGGCGAGGGGGACGCGCAGCAGCGATCCCTCGGTGGAGGTGCGGGCGTGGGGCGTGGGCCGTTCGGTGGCGTTCGCCGTCTTCCGCGTGAGGGGAATCCAGGCGAGCGCTGCCAGCAGGGACGGGACGGCCCACACGGCCAGTGCGAGGCGCCAGCCGCCCGCGTCGTTCAGGGGGACGGCGAGGGCGGCGGCGATCGCGCCGCTGCCCGCCATGAGCATCATCGCCATGCCGGTGAGCGCGCCCAGGCGGCGCGGGAAGACGTTCTTGATGACCGCCGGGGTGAGGACGTTGCCCATCGCGATTCCCGCGCCGGCCAGGACCGTGCCCGCGAACAGCGCCGGCTGCGCGGGGACGATCCGCAGCACGATGCCCGCCGTGATCAGGACCAGCGACCCGGTGATCGCGACCTCCGTGCCGAGCCGGCGGGCCAGGGGCGGGGCGAGGGCGGCGAAGACTCCCAGGCACAGGACCGGCAGCGTCGTCAGGACGCTGACCTCGACGCCGGACAGGCCGAGGCTCTCCCGCAGGTCGCCCAGCAACGGGGTGACCCCGGTGATGGCCGCTCGCAGGTTGACCGTCAGCAGGACGAGTCCGATGAGGGTCCAGACCGCGGTGAGACGGGAGATGCGCGTGGTGGAAGTCATTTCGCCTTCGTCACGAGAGGGGGGACGGCCGGGTGGTCAGCGCGAGGGGCGGGCGGCATCCGCTGGCACGTTCCAAGGAGCGCAGGGAGCGGCGGCCGCGCCGCCTGCGGTCAGACGTCGGGGCGGGCGGTCGTCGACCGGATGATCTCGTCCAGGCACGAATGCGTGGCCTGCGCCGCCGCCTGGGCGTCCCCGGCCTCGATGGCGGCCGCGATCGGGCCGTGCGGGACGTCGGTGTGCTCCATCAGCGTCCCGGCGGCGCCGATGCTCGCCCGCAGGGCCGCGCTGAAGTCGCGGTAGAGGTCGGTGAGGACGCGGTTGTGCGTGGCCTCGACGACCGCGGTGTGGAAGGCCAGGTCGGCCTCGACGAAGACGGCGTGGTCGCCGGACGCCCACGCGGCGTCGCGCCGGGCGAGCGCGGCGGTGATCGCGGCGATGTCGGCGTCGGTGCGCCGGGCGGCGGCCAGCCGGGCGGCCTCGACCTCCAGGCCGCGCCGCACCTCCAGGATCTCGGCCAGTTCGGCGGCCTGCAGACGGCGGCGCACGGCGCCCGACATCTCGCTGGTCGCGCGGACGTAGGTGCCGTCGCCCTGGCGGGAGTCCAGCAGCCCGGCGTGGGTCAGGGCGCGCACGGCCTCCCGGACGGTGTTGCGCCCGACCCCGAGGCTGGCGGCCAGCGCCGGCTCGGGCGGAATCTTGGCTCCGACCGGCCACGCGCCCGCGGTGATCTCACTCCTGAGCTGCTCGATCACCTGGTCGACCAGGGACGAGCGGCGGGCGGTGCGCAGAGTCAAGGTCCCCCCAACGACGCGGCGGCGGATCAGCCGGACATCCAGTCATCCTACGTCTGGTGGAAACGTTGCCACGCACGCCTGTATTCCGCGTCTTTCGCGGACCTGGCGCGTCGCCTGGGGGTGTCAGACCTTCCTGAGGTCGCAGTCGGCGGTCTGGGGACGGGACCGGCGCAGGCCCGCGGCCTCCAGCGCCTGCCTGTACGCGGCCGCGGCGGACTCGCCCTCGCCGAGGGTCTCGAACAGCTCGCCCAGCTCACGGAACAGATGCGCGGTGGGACGACCGGCCGGCAGCCCCTCGAGCTGGCTCGCCGCGGCACGCAGGACGACCAGGGCGGCCGTACGGTCCTGCTGCGCGATGCGGGCACGAGCCAGCACCAGACGCGCCTGCGTCGTCTTGCGGACGCGGCGTACCGCGTCGGGCCCGGGCCGAGGGGTCAGCGGAAGGTCGGCCGACGTCGACGGCGCCGACAGGGCCATGCCGGTGTCGAGGAACTCCTCCAGGTCCGTGATCGCCTCGTCGGGACGGCCGAGCGCGACCAGGGCGCGCGCCCGTTCGATCGTGCTCTCGCTGGCCTCGGCGGACGGCAGCCGCCCGGTGTCGCCGAGCAGTTCCAACGCCTCCTCCGCCGCCTGCCCGCTGACCTCCGCGGACACGCCGACGGCCCCGACCAGGCCCCGGCCCGGTGCCGTGATCTGCCCCGGAGTGGCGGACTGGGGCTCGGCGGCCGCCGCCGGCGTCGCCGAGGTCGAGAACGGCATGACGCCGCGCAGCAGGGCCTTGGCGGCGGCCAGGTTGAGCCGCGACCGCGCCAGCAGCGACGTACGGCCGGCACGGGACGCCAGCGCCTGATCGGCCAGGTACAGCGCGTCGCCGACCGCGCCCTCCTCCAGCGCCCGGGACGAGGCCCGCTGGTAGTGCGCGCTGGGGTGGTCGTCGTCACCGGCGGCCGCGTCACCCAGCCGTCCGCCCACCAGTGCCCGCCCCAGTGCGTGCGCGCGGTCGGGATCGGACCGGTCCACATACGCCAGCAGCAGGATCCGGCCGATCTCGGTGTGCTCCTCGCCCACGGTCAGCCCGAGCCGCCGCAGCCGCGCCAGCGTCCGCTCGCCGAGCGCGATGGCCTGGCCGAGGTCTCCGACGGTGTGGTAGCAGCGCGCCAGCGCGATCACGGGGGGCAGCCAGCTCGTCCGGCCCGGGTCGCGTTCGGCCTGTTCGCGCAGCTCCTCGAACAGCGCGATGGCCTCCTCGGTGCGTCCCAGCTCCTCCAGCGCCCGGGCGCGGCCCCAGCGGGCCCGCGCGGTCAGCTCGGGGTCGTCGCTGCGCGCGATCACGTCGTCGAACCCGGCCGCCGCCGTGCCCGCGTCGCCCGCCAGCAGCGCCAGCTGCGCGTGCCGCTCGCGGACCTCCAGGTGGGCGCGCTGCTCCGGCTCCACGCCCTCGGCGAGGTACTCCGGCGTGCAGCCGAGCCGCTCGGCCAGCATGCGCAGGACCGTCGGCGTGGGCGTCCGCTTCCCGGACTCGATCAACGAGATATAGCTGTCTGAAAGGTCGTGACCGGCGAGCTGTGCCTGCGAGAGGCGTCTGGTGAGCCGCAGGTTGCGGACACGTTCGCCGACGTTGCCTGGACCCGGCATGTGAACTCACTTAGCGGAAGTAATCAGGCGGCTGGGGTGCCGACATGATTGCACATTGCGGGTTAACGCACATCGAGAGTAACGAAGCGCCAGGGGTGCGATCATCCCCCTCGGTCCTGGCGGCTGATTATGGTCTGCGGGTGTCGCCGGCCGTGGCCGCTCCCGCCCGCGCGCCGTGGCCGGTGGACGCGACGGCGCCGCGCGCGGCGACCCCCTTGTCGTCGCGGGAGGCGTCCACGCGGGTCGGCCCGGCCCCGCCGCACGTCACGGGGTGTGCTCCGGCCCGCGAACGTCCCATGTGACGATCACAATAGCGGGTGCCTATCACAATATCCGGCATCACGGTCAAAGATCATTGATTCGGCACGGCGGACCGGTCCGGGCCGCCGAACGCTCGGTCGTTCGCGCAGGCCACCGCCGGCTCCGGCGGTCCGCGGAGGGTCGCGGCGCACGCGGCGCGCTGGCGGCGGTGTGCGGGTCGGCGTGCACGGCGGGGCCGGGCGTCATGGCCGTTTCGCAGGCGGGTCACGAACTTGTTGGACGAAACGTCCAGCGACCTTGAGCGCGGCCTTCACCCGTCCTCAACTCGGAGGGTCACCGCCCGGCCGCGGAAAGCCCGGAACGGCCATGGCCCCACTGATTCCGCAGCCGCGAAATCCCGCATGGCGCCCGGGATTCCCGGCCCGCCCGGTCTTCGCGGAAATACCCTCCTCCGGCACCGGTCCGGCAGCGCGGGCGCCGCCCTGTCGGTGCTTGAACCGGACGGACCCACCCTGGGCCGCGCCCCGGAACGACCGGGATCCTCAGTCGCCGTTCTTGTTGGGGAAGATCATTTCGCAGACTTCGAGGTACAGCTGCTCGGGGTAGGGCAGGTAGTCGACCGTGCGCAGGGCCTGGTCCTGACCGGCCGACTCCAGGACGAACTCGCCGTACCCCAGCATCCGACCGACGATCGAGCGGCGGAAGCTCATGTCCGTGACCTTGGCCAGCGGCATCATCGCGACCTTGCGGGTGATCAGGCCGGTGGTCAGCAGCATCCGCTGGTTGGTGATCACGAAGTAGTCCACCGACCACTCGGCGACCCGCCAGACGAACCACGCCAGCAGCGCCAGCCAGGCCCACCAGATCCAGCTGATCACTCCGCCCGCGTCGCTGGCCACCGTGTTGCTCAGCACCCCGGCCACGATCAGGCCGCCGAGCACCAGGCCGACCGGGAGCATGAGCACGGCGGGGTGGCGGCGTACGGTGATCACCTGCGTCTCGTGCGGCAGCAGGTACTTGTTCACCGACGCCGGAGCGGAGTCACCGGGCGTCACCAGCCTCATCGGGGCCTCAGGCGAGTTCGGTGACGAAGGTGGCCAGGGAGTCGGCGACGGACGCGATGCCGCTCGCCGCGTGGTTCACCGACTGCGCCGCGCCGCCGGGCTCCCGAATGACATAGAAGGCCACAAAGGCCATGGCGGCCCACGTGACGTACTTCTTGGCGGGCACTACTGCCTCCCGGAGCGCGACGACCCACAGACCCCTGGTCAGTTTCGCACAGCCGCGACCCCGGGCAAAGCATGCTCAGGGTGCGTTCCCTGTGGCGCTGCGTGGCGTGTGCGGCAGATCGGCACGACGGTCGTCGCGTCTTCGCTCCTCGCCGTCGTCGGGCGGAGGCATGGCCCGTCCGTCGGGCCGCCGCTCGACACGGTGGCGGCCCCGCGCGTCGCCGGCCGCGGCCCCGTCAGCGTCGTGACGCGCCTCCGTGTCGTGCCCTGTCCCCTGACCGGGCTCGTGCCCGTCGGCTCGGTCGGCCTCGCGGCGTTCGGCCTCGCGGCGCTCCGCTCTGCGGCGCTCGGCCCGCTGCTTCTCCGCCGCCACCATCGCGAGCACCTGCAGATGCTTGCGTGCGATCTTCTCCACCAGGCCGGGCGCGGCCGCCCCGGTGACCTCCTGCGCCCCGTAACGGGCCGCGGCCACGCACCGCGTCACCGTCTCCGGAGGATGCACCCCCACGAATTCCTTTTTCAGGCGGTCGCCGATCTCCTCGTAGACCGACGGCTCGCCGTCCCCTTGGTGAGCCATCACGTTTCCTCGAGACTCGCTCACACCGCCCCGGTCCCGTTACCCATCCCCTGTGCGCCAGGGCGGTGGAGGGGAACGATCAGCACGTTCCGTAGCACCTTACTACCCACGGTGATTCTCGGCGGAACATCGAGAGTTCCGGCACACAGCCGAACAGTCCCGCAATGGCCCCACGCCCCACGTTCACCGCCCCATCCCTAAGCAATCCACTTCGCGTCCAGTGGCAAAGGCCGGACGCCCCCATGGCAGACGCATCGGGACAGAGGCATCAGCCACAGAGGCAGGCCCATGCCGCGTGGGTGTGCGGCCGGCGCGGTATGTCAGGGGCGGTGGGTCGTCAGACGACGCCGTAGAGGCGGTCCCCCGCGTCGCCCAGGCCGGGGACGATGAAGCCCTGCTCGTTGAGGTGGGAGTCGACGGCGGCGGTCACCACCCGGATGGGCGCGTTGGTGCCTTCGAACACCGCTTCCAGGTACTTGAGGCCCTCGGGGGCGGCCAGCAGGCACAGGGCGGTGACGTCGGTCGCGCCGCGGTCGATCAAGAGCTGGATGGCCGCGGCGAGGGTGCCGCCCGTGGCGAGCATGGGGTCGAGCACGTAGCACTGGCGGCCGGACAGGTCGTCGGGCAGGCGCGTGGCGTACGTCTGGGCCTGCAGCGTCCCCTCGTCCCGGATCATCCCGAGGAAACCGACCTCGGCGGTCGGCAGCAGCCGGGTCATCCCGTCCAGCATCCCCAGTCCGGCCCGCAGGATGGGCACGACCAGCGGCTTGGGGCTGGCCAGCCGCACGCCCGGCGCGTCCGCGAGCGGGGTCTGCACCGTCACCTCGGCGACGCGCACGTCCCGGGTGGCCTCGTACGCCAACAGGGTGACCAGCTCGTCGGCCAGGCGGCGGAACGTGGGCGAGTCGGTTCGCACGTCCCGGAGCGTCGTGAGCTTGTGCGCGACGAGCGGATGATCCACGGCGAGGGTCTGCATGGGCACACGGTAGCCCACACCAGGCGATTTGCCGGACATCCGCCGCGAGCGGATACGAGCCCGGTGAGCTGGGCAGTATGGGGCTATGAGCCGCGATCGCAATCAGCGGCCGGGGGACGCGGCCCCGGCCCGTGAATCCGTCCCTGACCCGCCCGGAGGGGCCCGGGCCGAGAACGCCCCGCAGGCCCGGGCCGAACACCGCAGGGCCCCTCGGGCACAGACGCTGTCCCCTCGCGACGCCGAGTCCCGGTCCGGATGGCCCGTCGACGGCCCCGGAACCGAATCGGCCCCGCCCCGTCCGGACGCGGTCGGCGACGCGCAGATCGCCGCGGACGCCGGAACCGCACAGGACGCGCGGGACGTTGAAGCCATGGGGGAAGCCGAAACCACCGAGGACACCCAGGCCATGAGGAACGGGCAAGCCGCAGAGGAAGTCCCAGACGACGACGGGGACGTCCGGGGCGCCAGGAACGGCGACGCCTCGGCCGACATGACCTCCCACCACGACATGACTCCCGAGCAGGTGCGCGAACACCTCCGCCGCCGTGCCATCTTCCTGCGCGAACTCGCCGAAGCCCGCGAACTGCGCCGCCGCGTGACCCCGCACCGCTCACGCCGGGCCCGTATCCACGCGGCTCTGCGGCGCCGCACCTTCCGTCTCCACTGAAACGGACCCGGATTCCGGGTCACGAACCCGCCCAGGCGGACGACGACGCACCGCCCTGCTCCCTCCGGCCGGTATCCCGTCGTCCCGCCCCACCACTACCCGAGCGCCGGGTGATTCGATCGCCCTCGCCCGGCGCTCACGCCCCGCCCAGGGCATTCCGGCCGTCTCCGCGAGTACCGGGCGCCGGTTGCCGGCCGCCCCTCCCGCAAAGCCGGACATTGTGTGATAACCAGCACATCCGGCACTGGGAACGGGCCCGTGCGCCCGGTTGGCCGGCCCTGGCAGCGGCGGCCTGAGAAAGTCATCCTCCCGGCTCGACGGGATGTCGCCGTCCGGTGGCTGTCGCGAGCGAGGTCATGTAGGCCGATGACGGGCGTCGCGACGGCTTCTAGCTGTGGAAGTGCGACGGCGGCGCGGGCCTAGGCGGGAACGTCTTGGTGCGGCGCCACTGGACGGCCATCCACCCCTTCAAAAGCACCGCGGCACGTCCGCCGGGCTGCTGGTCGTTCGCCCATTTCACAGGCCGGGGCTGCGCCGAGTTTGGCGGTGGGGCACGCGAGCAGCCTCCGCATCTGGGAGCATGCCCTCGCAGGAACGGCGCCGGTGGGGTGGAAATGACGGATGTGGACGCGACGGACTTCGCCGTCGTGGTGTACCGGGAGGACGACAGCTGGGAGGCCGGGGTCCTCCCCGTCGCGCTGACCGAGGACCTGGCGGGGCTGATCCACGCCCTGCGGCAGCAGCCCAGCATCGGCGGCACCATCGGCATGGTCTCGGTGGGCGACGACTTCTTCGTGGCGATCCGGCTGCTCGGCGACGAGGTCATGGTGTTCCTGTCGGACGTCACCGCCTCGGTCGACTGGCCGCTGGCCGGTCAGGTGCTGGAGTACCTGGACATCCCGATCCCCGAGGACGAGGAGCTGGACCAGGTCCTCCCGGTCGGGGACATGTCGATCTTCGCCGATCTGGGCCTGGACGAGATGGAGCTCGGCGCGATCTCCGGCGACCTGGAGCTCTATCCGGACGAGATGCTGCTCAGCATCGCCACCCGGCTCGGCTTCGCGGCCGCCTTCGAGCGGGCCCTCGACACGATCAACTGACCCGCGACCGTCCGGCCTGCGGCGCCGGACGCCGGACGCCACCCCGGGATTGTGACCGGCGCAACATTGTGCGTCACAATATCTGGGTGTCCTATTTCGCCGCCGTCTTCGCGCAGACCCCGCAGGGCTGGGTGGGGACCGAGGCCATGCTCTCCGAAGCCGAGGACGTCGACGACGTCGCCGATCTGATGCGCGAGGCCGCCGTGGAGTCCTACGGCGATCCGGTCGTGCTGCTGGTCGAGGAGGACGACGAGTGGTTCGCCATCGTCCGCCTGGACGGCGAGGGCGACCCGCGCGCGTTCGTGTCCGCCGCGCGCGGCGACGGGCTCGGGGCGCTGTTGCAGGAGCTGGTCGGGGACGTGCCCGACGGTGAGACCGCGGGAGATCTCCACCTGCTGGACGACCTCGGTGTGGACGCCGAGCGCCTCGTCGAGCTGGGCGAGCGGGCGCTGCCCGGCGACGCGCTGGCGACGATCGCCGAGCTGGCCGGGTTCGGCGAGGAGTTCGACCGGCTCCGTGACTGACCACATCGCCGCGTACGAGGCCGCGATGCGCCTGGCCCTGGCTGAGGCGCGCCGCGCGGGCGAGGCCGGGGACGTACCGGTCGGCGCCGTCGTCCTGGACGCGTCCGGCACGGTGATCGGCACCGGCCACAACGACCGCGAGCGCACCGCAGACCCCACCGGGCACGCCGAGATCGTGGCCATGCGCGCCGCCGCGTCGGCGCTGGGCGCGTGGCGGCTGGCCGGCTGCACCCTCGTGGTGACGCTGGAGCCGTGCACGATGTGCGCCGGGGCCGCCGTCCAGGCCCGCCTCGACCGGATCGTCTACGGCGCCGTCGACCTCAAGGCGGGCGCGGTGGGGTCCCTGTGGGACGTCGTCCGCGACCGCCGCCTCAACCATCGGCCCGAGGTCATCGCCGAGATCCTGGCCGCCGAATGCGGCGCACTGCTAACCGAGTTCTTCGCGCACCGCAGAGTCGGGTAGGCTTCCCCGCGGTGGTGTCGCCTAGTGGACGAGGGCGCACGCCTCGAAAGCGTGTGAAGGGCAACCTTCCGTGGGTTCGAATCCCACCACCACCGCGTCGCACAGGGAGCCGTGCGTCCGCCATCCGCGGACTCACGGCTCCGCTGCTTTCCGGGGAGCCTTGCCGGTGTGCTCGCGGCGGCGGGCCGCGCCACCTGGCTCCCGCGACCTGTGGCCGTCGGGCCGGTTCAGCCTTCCTTGACCTCAAGGCCGAGGGCTCGCGCGATCATGATGGCCTGGTAGGGGTCGATCACCGCGCGGGCCAGGGACGCGGTGTGCGGGTCCAGGGACGACAGGTCGCTGCCGCGCAGGTCGCATTCCGACAGGTCCGCCTGGTGCAACCACGCGCCGGAGAGGTCGACATCGCGGAACGACGCCTTCGCGCACCGCGCGCCCGTGAGGTCGGCCTCCCGCATCCGCAGCCGCCGGAACGAGCATCCGCGCAGGTCGGCCCCCGGCAGGCCGGTGAACGACCAGTCGCCGCCCTCCGCCCTGAGCAGGCCGTAGGAGCAGCCGTCGAACATGCTGCCGACCAGCTTGCATCCGGTGAGGGCGGTGTCGAAGAACGAGCACCGGACGAACGTGCAGTTCACGAAAGCTGTGTCCGTGTAGGCGGAGGCGTTGAACCGGACGCCCCGGAACGTGCAGTCGGTGAACGCCGCCCCGCGCCCCGACGTCTCGGTCATGTCCACGTCCACGAATTCGACGCGGGTGTGCTCTTCTCCGGACACGTCCCGGCCGTCCCAGTCCTCGGAACGGACGGTGCTGTCGGTGGGCGGCGCGGGCCGCCCGTGCCTGCGGTCGGCCATCGTGCTCCGTTCCTCGTGTGCGCGTCCGCGCGACGCTACCTCAGCTCACCGACAGTACGGCCTTGCCGCGCAGCCGCCCGGGAGGCCAGAGCGTCGATCACCTTGGCGGCCTCCTCCCAGCCGCTGCGGTGCCCGCAAGGCACTCGACGTGCTCCTGACGGGGCTGCGGAACAACCGGACCGGAGCTTCGTGACGGGTTCGCGTCGGCCGTCCGCCAGGGCACGCGGTGGCCGTGCCACCCCGTGATCTCCTGTGGCGGGCGTCCAGGCGCGGGCATGACCCCGATCAGCCCTGCCAGTGGTCGACGGCGCCGGCGGTGGCGCAGGGATGGCCGGGGTGGGGGATGCGCTGTTCGATCCAGATGGTCTTGCCGCCGGGGCTGTAGCGGGTGCCCCAGCGGTGGGACAGGGCGGCGACGAGCTGGAGGCCGCGGCCGCCCTCGTCGGTGGGCTCGCTGCGGCGGATCAGCGGGGTGGTGAGGCTGGCGTCGGAGACCTCGCAGGTCAGCGTCCAGCTGCGGATCATGCGCAATCCGATGGGGCCCTTGGCGTGCCGGACGACGTTGCCGACCAGCTCGCTGACCAGCAGCTCGGTGGTCATGAGGAGCTCCTCGCCCAGCCCCCAGGCCGCGAGCTGGGCGCGCACGTGTTCACGGGCCAGCCCCGCGGCCCTCGGGTCGTCGGCGAACGTCCACGAGACGACGTTCTCCGGGGCGAGCCGGTGCGTGCGCAGGACGAGCAGGGCGGCGTCGTCGGCGATCGGCGCCTGGGCGGGCAGCAGGGCGCGGGTGACGGTGTCGCGGACCGCCCGCAGCGGCATGTCCGGCTCGTCCCGCAGCGTGTCGGTGAGGGTCTTGGTGAGATGCGCCATGCCGGTGTCGATGTCGCGGTCGATCGCCTCCACCAGGCCGTCGGTGTAAAGGACGAGCAGGCCGCCGTCGCCGAGGCGCGCGGCCATGGTGTCGAACGGCGGGGCGGCGGCGCCCAGCGGCGGGTTGCCGGCCGCCGTCAGGTAGGCGGCGGTGCCGTCGGGGCGGACGATCGCCGGCGGCGGATGGCCCGCGCTGGCGAACGACAGGACGCCGGTGACGGGGTCGTAGACGCCGTAGAGGCAGGTGGCGAAGTACTCCTCGCCGAGGTCCCCGACGATCGCGTTGAGCCGGTCGAGGATGTCGTCGGGCGGCAGGTCCAGCTCGGACAGGGTGCGCACGGCGGTGCGCAGCCGTCCCATGGTGGCGGCCTCGGCGATGCCGTGGCCCATGACGTCGCCGATGACCACGGCGACCCGGTCGGACGACAGCGGGATGACGTCGTACCAGTCGCCCCCGACCTCGGCGCCGTACCCGGCGGGCCGGTAGTGCGCCTCGGCCGACAGGCACGGCAGCGCGGGCAGCTCGCGCGGCAGCAGGTCGCGCTGGAGCTCGCGGGCGCGGGTGGCGGCGTCGTCGTACAGCCGCGCCCGCTCCAGCGCCTGGGCGATCAACCCGCTGAGGGCGGTGAGCAGGGTGCGTTCCTCCCGGCTCAGGTGGCGTGAACCGGCGAAGCTCAGCACCCCCGTGCCGATGACGCGCCCCGACGCGATCAGCGGCAGGAACGCCCGCGCGTCCTTATCCTCGGCCATCGGATACCCGGCCACCCCCGGATAGCGGGCGACGATCTCCTTCGCGGAGGCGAAGAATAGCGGGACGCGGGTGCGCAGTGCCTGCCCGAAGGGCGAGTCCGGCGGGAACGGCGAGCCCGACAGCCGGTCGATGAACTCCTGGCTGTACCCGGCGGCACCCGTGATCAGCATGCGTCCGTCCTGCACCTCGCAGATGAGCAGACCGCTGGCGTGGAAGGCGGGCAGGACGCTCTCCGCGACGGCGGACACGACGTTCTGCGTGGTGACGGCCTCGGTGAGGGCGCGGGTGAGCTGGTCGATGAGCGCGGCGCGGGCACTGGCGGCGCGGACCGCCGACAGGAGGCGCGCCACCGAGTTCAGGGCGGCGTGGTCCTCGTCGGTGTCCCACGTGGTGTCCCAGGCGGTGCCGGCCAGCCGGATCACCCCGCCGGGCTCGTCCACGGTGATCGTGGCCCGGATCCGCAGCCTGCCATAGGAGCCGTTGGTGTGCCGCACCCGGAACTCGGTCTCGTACCTGGAATCCGACCGCATGGCCCGGTCCAGATCCTTGCCGACGTTCGGCAGGTCGTCGGGGTGGATGACGTCCTTCCAGCTTTCGAACCGCTCCCTGGGGCCGTGGAAGTCGATGCCGCCGATCAGCCCGCTCAGCGATTCGCTGTAGACCACGCGGCCGGTGACGAGGTCGAGCTCCCACGTCCCGGCGGTGCCCGCGGGCTCGACGTCGCCGGTCTTCCCCGCGTGGCGGACGGCCCCGGCGGTCGAGGCGTCCGGGACCGCGCGCAACAGCACCTCGGCGGCCTTGCGCGCGACGTCCTGCAGGAACTGCTGCTCGTCGTCGGCGGGCTCGGCGTCCGACGGCACCAGCACGGACAGGGCGCCCAGCGAGCCGGCCGGACCAGGCAGCGGCACCGAGATCATTCCGGCGGCGACGGGCAGACGGGGCGGCGTGGGCCGCAGCGCCTCCTCCGACCATGCGGCGGGCGACTCGATGACGGGCCGCCACACCGGGCGCCCGGCGCGTCCGGCCTCGGCGGGCGCGGCCGAGTCGCCCTGCGGGATGATCTGCCAGGCCCGGGTGAACGACGAGGGCAGCCCGCTGCTGGCCGCCAGGCTCAACTCCCCGGCGACGCCCCCGGCCCCCAGGTGCGCCATGCCACCCAGCCCGCCGAGCTCGGCCATGGCGTGCGCGAGCGCGGACCGCAGGACGTCGGTGCCGCCGACACCGGGATCCACGGCCTCGAGCAGCCGCAGCCGTTCGTGCCGTACCCGATCCGGCCGCTCCTGCGGACCTTCCACAAGCCCTTCGCTCACCCAGGCCCTCCTCCCTTGGCCGATCCGTCCGGGCCGACGGTGCCCGCGCACCGGTGCCCTTCGCGGACGACACCTCCATGGGCTCTGGTGATACCGCATCGAACCGTGGTGATTCCGCCAGTAACGATAAGCTCACAAGCGATCGAGCGGCCTGCACTGTATGCCTCGTTCCCCGGTTTTAGCAGTTTTTGATGCGGCGTTGGTGGACATTTAGGAGATGTCGTCCGCCGGGTGGAACCGGCGCGTCATCCTGCGACACCGCGGCCGACTGCTCCGGACGTCACCCCACTTCAGGAGCGCCGCGGCGGGACACCCGGCGCCATCGGCCGCGTTTCTCTGCGCCAATCAACCCGCATCATAGACAAATCGCCGCAATTGGTGTCTATGTTGAAATTCCATCCAATGGTGGGCGCTTCGCGGACGGCGGCAGTCCGAACGGACAGCGGCGGCAGCAACCGAGAGGGCAGCGAGCGGGGTGTCAACCGGTCGTGACCAGGGCGACGCCGACACCGGCCACCACCAGGCCTATGCGCTGGACGCCACGCAGCCGCTCGCCGTGGACGATGCGGGCCAGCAGGACGGTGATCGCCGGATACAGGGAGGTCAGGACCGCCGCGAGGCTGAGCACGCCGCGCTGCGCGGCCACGAAGTACAGCGCGTTGGAGAAGGCGTCGAGCGCGCCGGACAGCAGCGCCATCCCGACCAGGAACCGTCCCGACACCGGCGGCCCTGTCAAAGCGCCGCGCAGGCGCATCACGACGATCACCGCGGCGCCGACCACCAGCAGGTTCCCGGTGCGGGCGGCGACGAGCGGCCACAGCCCCGCGTCGTCCCCCGCCCCCTTGAGCAGGATGAAGAAGGCGGCGAAGCAGGCACCCGAAATCCCGGCCATGATCGGCCCGTCGTCCAGGACCCGCCAGCGCTCCCCGCCGGAGCCCTGCCGCCTCCGGCGCCCGGCGTCCATGACGGGCCACGGCCCGGCCGCACCCGCCCGAGGCTCGTCGCCCGCTCCGCCTTCGACGACCGCGCCAGGGCCGGGCACCGGCGCCATGGCCCGTCCGTCGTCCACCTGACCCGCCGCGACCGCTTCCCTGATGATCGGCACCGCCTCGGCGGTGTCCGCCGCGTCCGCGGAGGCCGGATCGGACTGCATGCTGACGAGGGCGATGGCGACCAGGCACAGCAGCACGCCCACCAGCACCCCGATGGCGAGCCGTTCACCGCGCATGGTGCCCACGGCGACCGGCAGGACGGCGGCGGACAGGGCGGAGACGGGCGCGATCACGCTCATCGGCCCGCGGGCCAGGGCGCGGAAGAAGACGATCAGCCCGGCGCCGCCGGCCAGGCCCGCGCCCAGCCCCCACAGCGTGGCCGGGCCGGTCGGGGAACCACCGGCCGCCAGCGCGGCGACGAGGACCACCACCAGTCCGGCCGGCACGCACCAGATCAGTGCCCGCAACTCGGTCGACCGACGTGCGACGGTGCCGC
>NZ_BAAAZG010000069.1:0-38572 GCF_039536785.1 Actinomadura miaoliensis | reverse complement strand
TCCCCGCCGATGAGGCGGGCGGCGATCCGGACGTCGGGCGAGACGGCGCGCAGCCGGGCGGCCAGCTCGTCGCCCGCCTCGCGCAGCCGGTCCAGCGGGTACGGTTCGAGGCGTTCGAGCAGGAAGAGGGCGTTCTTGGTGGACTCGGTGATGCGGGTGCGGACGCACTGCCGCCAGTTCCAGCGGCGGCAGGTCACCCCGGCGTCGTCGCGCCACACGACCTCGCCCTCGTCCGGGTGCTCGACGGCCGGCTCACCGCCCGCGACGGTGTCGAACGGCTCGTCACCGCCGGCGCGGACGAGGCGCGCCGGCCCGCGGTAGGCGTCGAGGTCCTCGCCGCCGATCGGCAGCGCGTACTGCACGCTGACCGCGTTGTAGGCGTCGACGACCTTGTTGATCGTGGGCAGGGCGTCGGCGCGGCGCAGCAGCGCGTCCACGGACGGCCGGGTGCGCTGCGGCTTGGCGCCGAACGCCCGGTAGGCCTCGCGCCAGGCGGTGACGTGCGGGTCGTCGGGGACGGCGTGTTCGGCGGCGGCGGCCAGCCACGCGGCCGAGCTGTCGTCGCCGGGGCCGTTGAGCAGGCCCTCCGCGGTCATCACGAGCACCGCGAAGTCGGGACGCAGCGTCCGCACGGCGTCGTCGACGACGATCCGGTCCAGCATTTGGGGGTTCCCTCATCTCGGTCAGTAAAATGCAATCGAAAGTCAGTATAACGACCGACGGTCCGGGGCCGGACTGCGGCGGCGGGAGGAACCTGTGAGCGACCAGGAAGCGATCGGCGAGGCTGTCGCCAGGACCGTGCGGTCCCTGCGCGCCGGGCACGGCTGGAGCCTGGACGAGCTGGCCGGCCGCGCCGGGGTGAGCAAGGGCGTCCTGGTCGGCCTGGAACAGGGACGCGGCAACCCCAACCTGGGCACGCTGATCCGCATCTCCGACGCCCTGGGAGTGCCGCTGACGCGCCTGGTGCAGGTCGAGGAGGAGCCCGCGACACGGCTCTTCCCACCCGACCGGCACGTGGTGCTGTGGCACGGCCCGTCCGGCGGCACCGGAACCCTGCTGGGCGGCAGCGACCCGCGGCCGTCACTGGAGCTGTGGCGGTGGGTGCTGCGGCCCGGCGAAGTCCGCCAGAGCGACGCGCACGTCCCCGGCACCAAAGAGATCATCTACGTCGAGGACGGCGTCCTGACGCTCGGCGTGGCCGGTCACCGCGACACCGTCCAGGCGGGCACGGCAGCCGTCTTCGTCGGCGACCGCCCCCACTCCTACAGCAACGAGACCGACGAAGACGTCCGTTTCGTCCTGGCCGTCCTGGACCCGTGACTCCCCTCCCGCACCGAACGCCCCTCCGCTCAGAGGGGGGCGGTGGGTGGTTGGTCAGGTGGTGAGGCGGATGGGCATGAGGAGGTAGCGGAAGCCGGTGTCGCCTGCGTCGTCGGGCGGTGTGTCGGTGTCGGAGTCGTCGCGGCGGTCGGGGATGGCCGTCAGCAGCGCGGGACGGGTGGGGCCGGTGCACTCCAGGCGGGTGTACTCGGTGTCGATGCCGGCAAGGCCGTCCAGCAGGTACTGGGGGCTGAAGGCGATGTCGATCTCGTCACCGGTGAGCTGGGCGGGCATGGTCTCGTTGGCGCGGGCGGCGTCGCCGGAGGCGGCCCGTATCCGGACCTGGTCGCCGGTGAAGTCCAGACGGAGCGGGGTGTTGCGCTCGGTGACCAGCGCCACCCGCTTGATCGCCTCGATGAACGGGGCGGTGCGGACCCGCGCGGTGGTCGACCACGCATCGGTGAGCCGCGACCGGTAGTTGATGAACTGGTCGTCCAGCAGCCGCGTGGTCATGCTGCGGTCGCCGCCCGAGATGCCGATCAACGTGTCGCCCGCGCCGCCCAGGCCGATGGAGACCTGCGAGCCGGCCCGGATCGCGCGGGCCGTGTCGGCGAGGGTGCGGGCGGGCACGACGACGCCCGCGGTGAAGTCCGGGACCGACGGCGACCAGGTCAGCTCACGCGCGGCGATCCGGTAGCGGTCGGTGCAGGCCAGCCACATCGTGTCGCCCTCGAAGTCGACACGGACGCCGGTGAGCATCGGCAGCGTCTCGTCGCGTCCGGCGGCGGGCGTCACCTGGGCGACGGCGGCGGCGAACACGTCGCCGGGCACCGTCCCGGACGGCTGCGGCGGTTCCGGCAGGGTCGGATAGTCCTCCACTGGCAGCGTCTGGAGGCCGAACTCGGCGCTGCCGCAGCTCACCACGACCTCGGTGCCCTTGGTCACCACCTCGACCGGGTGGGGCGGAAGGTTGCGCACGATGTCGGCCAGCAGACGCCCCGGCACCAGGACGCGGCCCGGCTCGGTCACGTCCGTCTCGATCGTGGCCTTCGCCGACACCTCGTAGTCGAACCCGGAGAGGGTGAGCGCACCGTCGGCGGACGCCTCGACGAGCATCCCCGCCAGCACCGGAAGCGTGGGCCGTGACGGCAGGGTGCGCGCCGCCCACGCCACGGCGTCGGCGAGCGTCTGCCGATCCACGCGGAACTCAACCATGGCTCAGCCCCCTTCGGTCGTCACAGCGCACGTTAACCGCAGGCCCTGACAAAAATGCGTTTCCCCTGTATGGAGGAGCCGAAGCCCACCAGCGGGGGAATCACGGCCCGCTAACAACCAGCAGGGCCAAGGTCATGAAAACCTGCCCGACGTTAGGAACACCCATCGCGAACCACCCCATCGTCAGGCCGCCCACGTGAGGCGTGTCTCCGCGAGGGGTCCGTCGAAGGGGTGGCTGCTGGGAGGGTGGGGCCGTTGAGGGGTGCGCCGTGGGGCGTGGGGGTGCTTCGGGGTGGGCTCCACAGCGGAGCGTGGCGTGTTGGCTCGGGGGGCTCTTCTGGGGCGGGCGCCTCCGGCCCTGGGGGCGGAGGCGCCTGCCGGTTAGAAGAGGGCGGCCTCCTTGGTGGTGCGGCGTTCGAAGTCGAGGAGGAAGCGCTTGCGCTCCAGGCCGCCGCCGTACCCGGTGAGACTGCCCGTCGAGCCGATGACGCGATGGCACGGGACGATGATGCTGATCGGGTTGCGGCCGTTGGCCAGGCCGACCGCGCGGGCCGCCGTCGGCTTGCCGATCTCCTGGGCGAGTTCACCGTACGAGATCGTCTCGCCGTAGGGGATCTCCTGCAGGGCCGCCCACACGCGCAGCTGGAACGGCGTCCCGTGCAGGGCCAGCGGCAGGTCGAACGTGGTCAGCTCGCCGGCGAAGTACGCCTTGAGCTGCTCGGCGACGGTCGCGAACGGCTCGTCGGTGACCGCGACCCGCGCGCCGAACCGCTCGTCCGGCGGACGGTGGCGTTGCGCGTCCACGTAGGCGCCGCAGAGGACGCCGTCGTGGGCGACGAGCGTGAGCGGCCCGACGGCGCTGTCCAGCACGGCGTGCGTGCGGTGTTCGGCCTCGGGCGCCGCGACCGGCGGCGCGGTCGCCGTGGTGGGTGTGGAGGTCATGGAGACACAGATCCCTTCGAAGGTCTTCAGGCGGGGATGCGGTTGATGGCGTGGTCGCCGGTCGCCCACAGGTACTGGACGGCGTAGGCGCGCCATGGCCGCCACCGCGCCGCGCGGCGGATGAGGGCGGCCGGGGTGGCGGGCAGGCCCAGGTCGGCGGCGGCGACGCGGATGCCGAGGTCGGTCGGGACGAACGCGTCCGGGTCGCCGAGGGCGCGCATGGCGATCGTCTCGACGGTCCAGGGCCCGATGCCGGGCACGGCGGCCAGGCGGGCGCGGGCCTCGTCCCAGTCGGTGCCGGCGTCCAGGTCGATGTCGCCGGTGGCCAGGGCCGTGATCAGCGCGGTGAGGGTGGAGCGGCGGGCGCGCGGGAAGGCCAGGGCGGACGGGTCCGGCTCGGCCAGCGCCTCGGGGGCCGGGAACAGGTGCGTCAGGCCGCCGCCGTCCGGATCGGTGATCGGCTCGCCGTGCGCGGCGACCAGACGGGCGGCGTGCGTGCGGGCCGCCGCGGTGGACACCTGCTGGCCGATCACCGCGCGGATGGCGAACTCCGCCGGGTCGACGGTGTGCGGGACGCGCCGTCCCGGGGCCTTGTCGACCAGCGAGGCCAGGACGTCGTCGGCGCGCAGCAGGTCGTCGACGGCGACCGGGTCGGCGTCCAGGTCCAGCATGCGGCGGCACCGGCTGATCGCGATGGTCAGGTCGCGCAGGTCGGTGAGGGTGAGCGTGCAGGCCACGTGGTCGGGGAACGGGCGCAGCGCGACGACGCCGTGCCCGTTCGGCAGCCGCAGCGTCCGCCGGTACGCGCCGTCCCGCCACTCCTCGACGCCCGGGACGGCGGTGGCCGCCAGGTGCCCGAACAGGTTGTCGGGGCACAGCGGGGCCCGGAACGGCAGCCGCAGCGACAGCGCCCCGGACGCGAGGGCCGTCCGCCCCCGCGTCGCCCGTTCACGCAATTGGGTGGGGGTGAGCGCGAACACCTCCCGCACGGTGTCGTTGAACGCCCGGATGCTGGCGAACCCCGCGGCGAACGCCACGTCCCCCATGGGCAGGGCCGTGGTCTCGATGAGCAGCCGTGCCGTCTGCGCGCGCTGGGCCCGGGCCAGGGCGAGCGGTCCCGCGCCAAGCTCGGCGTTCAGTTGCCGTTCGATCTGACGGGTGCTGTAGCCGAGGCGGGCGGCGAGGCCGGGAACCCCTTCGCGGTCCACGACGCCGTCGGCGATGAGCCGCATGGCGCGGGCCACGACGTCCGCGCGGTGGTTCCACTCGGGGGATCCGGGGCTGGCGTCCGGACGGCACCGTTTGCAGGCGCGGAATCCCGCCTGCTGGGCGGCGGCGGCGCTGGGGTAGAAGCGCATGTTCTTCGGTTTGGGCGCCACGACGGGACAGCTGGGACGGCAGTAGATGCCGGTGGTCACCACCCCGACGAAGAACCAGCCGTCGAACCGGGCGTCCTTCGCCTGGACCGCCCGTGTGCACCGCTCCACGTCTTCGTGCATGCGTCCAGCTTCACCGATGGTCACCGGCGTTCACTAGCGAAAATCCGACATCATCATGGCTCATGACGCGTCAGGTAATCGATTCGGCCCCGGCCGTGGCGCCACTGTGGTGACCGGCGGGAACAAACCCGCCGGCTACTTCGAGGGAGAAACCCGTGAGCGACGCCCGTGAACTGATCGAACGTTACCTGGCCGCCTGGAACGAGAAGGACCCCGCCGCCCGCCGCGCCGCCGTCGACGACCTGTGGACCGAGGACGCCGCCTACGTGGACCCGCTGGTGGTCGCCGAGGGCCGCGACGCCATCGACGCCACCATCGCGGCCGTCCAGGCGCAGTTCCCCGACTTCGTGTTCCGGCTGGCGGGCGACGTGGACGCCCACCACCACCTGGCCCGGTTCACCTGGGAGCTGGGCCCCGAGGACGGCGAGGCCGTGGTGGTCGGCTTCGACGTGGCGGAGTTCTCCCAGGACGGACGGCTCGGCAAGGTCCACGGCTTCCTCGACAAGGTTCCCGCCTGAATTTCGCACGGCGGGGCCCCGCGGCCCTACAGTGATCGCAAATGGACCACGAAGCGGACGGGCGCCGGGCCGTCGAACACCGCGACGACCACGGCGCCGACCGCCGCGGGGACAGGCGCCCCGCCGGCCGGCACCGGCGCGGCGCCTCCGGTGGCCGCCGCGCCGCCGGGCACGACGACCAGGTCGGCGCCCAGGTGACGGACAATGAGCAGGGCGGCGGGCAAGGCGCGGACGAGCAGGCGGGCGGCGGGCGGACGGACGAATTGATCGTCAGGTGGAGTGAGGACGACGCGGAGCGGTCGGCGCGCTGGCGTTCGGAGAACCGCACGCCCCCGCCCCGCCGCGTCGTCGTCGCCGACGACCGGATGCGGGCCGACGAGGCGTACCGGCTGGCGTGCGAGGGCACCGCGCTGCTGTGGCGCGGCGACTTCCAGAACGCGCGGCAGCTGCTGTCGGCGATGTCGCGGCGCGCCGACCGCACGCCGCGCCGCAAACGCCGCGCCCACGGCAAGGCCGACGTCCCGCCTCCCGCACAGCGTTTCCATCTGCACAGGCAGGCACAGGGCCAGCGCGCCCGCGTACTCGGCATGCTCCTGATCCCTGTGGACGCGGGCCATGTCGTCCCCCTGCGACGTGCACCCGACGTACGGGACGCATGCCAGGAGGTCTACGGCCCGGCAGAGGAACCGTACGTGGTGTCCCTGCGGGAGCTGCAGGGTCTGATCGGCGCACACGAATGGCGCGCGAAGGGCGTGCCCATCCCCGCCTTGGGCGGCGAGCGGATCCACCCCCACTACGGGGTGTTCTCGCCCATACGTGGCGAGTACGTCGACCTTGTGGCGCGGGCCCCGCTCCCGTCCACCGAACTCGCGTACGACATCGGCACCGGCACGGGCGTGCTCGCCGCGGTTCTGGCACGCCGGGGTGTGGCACGGGTGGTCGCCACCGACGCCGACCCGCGCGCGCTTGCCTGCGCACAGGAGAACGTCGTCCGCCTGAATTTGTCAGATCGGATCGAGGTCGTCCAGGCCGACCTGTTCCCCCCTGGACGAGCCCCGCTGGTGGTGTGCAATCCGCCCTGGCTCCCCGCCCGCCCCACTTCGCCACTGGAACACGCCGTCTACGACCCCGACAGCGCCATGCTGCGCGGCTTCCTGAGCGGGCTCCCCGCGCACCTCACCCCGGACGGCGAAGGATGGCTGATCCTGTCCGACCTCGCCGAGCATCTCGAACTCAGAACGCGCACGGAACTGCTCGACGCCTTCGCCGAGGCCGGCCTGACGGTCGTGGACCGGCTGGACGCCAAACCCACTCACCCACGCGCCACCGCCCCTGACGACCCGCTGCACACCGCCCGCGCCGCCGAAACGACCTCCCTCTGGCGCCTCTCCCCCGCCTGACGCGACCCGTACCCCCCGATCAGCGGGAGGCGTCGCGCGGCTAGGCCCGGTGGGCGCCGCACGCTCGCTGGACGACGTTCCCCTCCACGCGCCCGCTGGCGCCACGCCTACAGCCTCGACCGGCCCACCGGCGAGGCCGCCACCAGCCCGGTCATGAACGCCGACAACGGGGACGGGCATGCCCGCTATAGTAAACGAACGGACATTTACTAATGGAGGCAGGCATGCGGCTCAGCGGCAGGGTCGCCCTGGTGGCCGGGGGCACGCGGGGAGCCGGACGAGGCATCGCCGTCGAACTCGGCGCCGCCGGAGCGACCGTGTACGTCACCGGACGCACCACCCGGACGGCCCGTTCCGACCTCGACCGGCCCGAGACCATCGAGGAGACCGCCGAGCTGGTCACCGCGCGCGGCGGCACGGGCATCGCCGTCCGTTGCGACCACAGCGACCCCGCCCAGGTGCGCGCACTCGTCGACCGCATCGGGTCCGAGCGGGGAGGGCTCGACCTGCTGGTCAACGACGTGTGGGGCGGCGACCACCTGACCACCTGGGACCGTCCGCTGTGGGAGCAGGACCTGTCGGCCGGCCTGACGCTCCTGCACCGCGCCGTCGACACCCACATCATCACCAGCCACCACGCGCTGCCGCTGATGGTGGCGCGGCGCCGCGGGCTCGTCATCGAGATCACCGACGGCACCGAACGGATGGTGGACGAGCTGCTCAACGGCTACCGCGGCTCGTTCTTCTACGACCTGGCCAAGCAGACCGTGATCCGGCTGGCCAGGAACCAGGCCGCCGAGCTGCGCGAGCACAACGTCGCCGCGCTGGCCCTCACCCCCGGCTTCCTGCGCTCGGAAGCGATGCTCGACCACTTCGGCGTCACCGAGGACGACTGGCGGGACGCCGTCGTCAAGGACCGGCACTTCGGCGCCTCCGAGACCCCCGCCTACATCGGACGCGCCGTCGTCGCGCTGGCGGCCGACCCGGACGTCATGTCCAAGAGCGGCGGTTCGTACAGCACGGGTGAGCTGGCCAAGGAGTACGGCTTCACCGACACCGACGGCACCCGGCCCGACTTCGCCGAGTACTACCGCGGCTTCCTGGCCCGCTCGGAGCAGGGGTCTCCCACGGCGTGACGTGCCGATGAGACGCCCGGCGTCCCACGTCTGCAACGAGGACGCCGGCCGGCGGGGATCTCACGGCTCGTCGAAGCTGAGGAGGTCTCCGGGCTGGCAGTCGAGCTCACGGCAGATGGCGCTCAGGGTCGTGAAGCGGATCGCCTTGGCACGGTCGTTCTTCAGGATGGACAGGTTGACCACGGTCACGCCGACGCGTTCGGCGAGCTCGGTCAGGGTCATGCCGCGTTCTTCCAGGAGACGGTCCAGGTGGACCTTGATCTGATGCGACTCCTCCGGCGGCATCAGACCAGTCCCTCGGTGTCGGCGCGCAGGCGGGCGCCGTGCCCGAACGCCCCGGCCGCGGCGGCGACGAGCGACGCGACGAGCAGCCACAGCGCCGACAGCTCGTAGGAGATCTCGACGGACGGCTCCACCGCCGTGCCGCTGACCAGGACGGTCGTTGTGATCGTGTCCAGCAGCGGCACGAGCGTGGCGTCCAGCAGCACCGCCAGGGCGATGACGTACAGGCGCCGCGCGTTGCGCGGGTCGAAGACGTCGCCGTCGCGCAGCGTCCGGGCCACCCGGAGCAGCAGTTCCAGGATGACCACCAGCAGCAGGGCCCCGGCCACCCCCGGGAGGACGAGCAGCACCCGCTCCCCCAGGCTGGGATCGGCGACGACCAGCTCGGCCGTGCGCGTGCCGCGCAGCGCGACCTCGGCGGTCGCCTCGGGCGCGCCGGGCAGCCGCGTGACACCGTCGACATGGACCTCGCGGGTGTCGACGGGAGACAGCGGCCCGGTCACCCCCAGGACCGGAAACAGGACCTCGAACAGCCCGACCAGCAGCAACGCCAGCCCGAGCAGCGCCTCCAGGATCCGGCTGTCGAGCCGACTCCACCATGCCGCGGCCTTCATTCCACTCTCCTCGCTCACTTATCGTTTTTCGATAATATCGACTTTCGATATGCCCGCGTCAAGGCCGCCCCCGAGGCTGCCGTTGACCATCTCCACGAAGGAGTCCGACCCTTCCGCCAAGGACCGAGCACGTCGCACCACGGCCGGAACACCGAGGCCGGCCGGCGAAGACACAGCACACCGACGCCGACGGCGGAGGCCGGACCGGATGCCGCCCTCCGTCCGTCGTGCCCGTATCCGGTTGCGGCGAAGGGGCGCCGCTCCCTAACGTCGCCAGACGTGACGAACGATGCTGCGGCGACCAACCGGGACACCTGGAACATCTGGGCCACCGCACACGGACAGGACGACTACTACGACAGCGCGGCCCTGGTGGCCGGGGCCGACTCGCTGACCGACGTCGAACGCGCCGGGCTGGCCGCCGCCGTCGGCGACGAGGTGGACGGCCTGCGGGTCCTCCACGTCCAGTGCCACCTCGGCTTCGACGCGATCTCCCTGGCCCGCCGAGGCGCCCGCGTCACCGGCGTCGACTTCTCCCCGGTGGCCCTGCGCAAGGCGCGCGATCTGGCCCGCCGCTGCGACGTGAACGTGGAGTTCGTCGAGGCCGACGTGACCGACCTGCCGTCACGGCTGACGGGCGGGTTCGACCTCGCCTACGCCACCATCGGCGTCCTGTGCTGGATCGCCGACATCGACGCCTGGATGCGCTCGGTCGCCATGGCACTGAAGCCCGGCGGCCGGTTGCTGCTCGTCGACGGCCACCCGCTGTTCCAGATGACCGAGAGCATCGACCCGCTCGTCCTGGACTTCCCCTACGCCTACGACGGACCGCACGAGTTCACCGCGACCGGCTCGTACGCCGCCGCGACACAGACCACCACGACCGTGCAGTTCGCGCACTCACTCGGCGAGATCGTCACCGCGGCGGCGACGGCGGGCCTGCACGTCATCCGGCTGGACGAACACCTCGACGCCCCGCTCGACCTGGGCAGGGGAATCCCGCCCGACGCCGACGGACGGTACCGCTTCCGCGTCAACGGCCGGAACCTGCCCCTGCTCTACACCCTCATCGCCGAACGCCCCGCCACTGTGACCCCATCCCCACACGCGCCCACCAAACGTCCCGGCGCTGGCGACACGTAGCGCACGCCGTCATCGCCCGCAAGACCGACGCCCACCTGCCGGCCACCGACGGCTCACATCCACCCTCGGGTCTTGCGTTCGGCGACGCCCAGCCGCTCAGCGACTCGTGGCACTGCACGGGCACCGGCCGTCACTGTGCCATGTCGACGAAGCGGCTGTAGTGACCCTGGAATGCCACCGTCACCGTCGCGGTGGGCCCGTTACGGTGCTTGGCCACGATCAGGTCGGCCTCACCGGCGCGCGGCGACTCCTTCTCGTAGGCGTCCTCACGGTGCAGCAGGATGACCATGTCCGCGTCCTGCTCGATCGAGCCGGACTCACGCAGGTCGGACACCATGGGCTTCTTGTCCGTCCGCTGTTCCGGACCACGGTTGAGCTGCGACAACGCGATGACCGGCACGCCCAGCTCCTTGGCCAGCAGCTTCAGCGAACGGGAGAACTCCGACACCTCGACCTGACGGCTCTCCACCCGCTTGCCGGACGTCATCAGCTGCAGATAGTCGACGATGACCAGCCGCAGGTCATGCTGCTGTTTCAGGCGCCGGCACTTGGCCCGGATCTCCATCATCGACATGTTCGGCGAGTCGTCGATGAACAGCGGCGCCTCGGCGACCTCGCTCATCCGCCGGGCCAGCCGCGTCCAGTCCTCGTCCGTCATCGTCCCCGACCGCATCGCGTGCAGCGCCACCCGCGCCTCCGCCGACAGCAGACGCATCGTGATCTCGTTGCGGCCCATCTCCAGGCTGAAGAACGCCGAGGTCAGCCCGTGCTTGATGGACGCGGCACGGGCGAAGTCCAGCGCCAGCGTGGAGTTGTGCGTGGGGATGCACGACCGTCCGGCCAGGTACATGTGGTCGTCGTTGTCGACCTGCACGCACCGCACCGGCACGCTCTCCACGGGCCGCACGTCCACGATGTACCGGACGCGGCTTTCCGGGCGGACGGTCCTGCGCAGCCGCGCGGCCTTACGCGGCAGCCGGAACACCGGCTCGGCCGGAGTGAAACCGATCCGGTAGAGCATCGAGGTGTCCTCCGAGCGGCCGTTGACCTGCTCGGTCGTCATGGTGGCCTGGTAGCCCAGCGTGAGGATGAGCTCGCGGGCGTCCTCCGCCAGCCTGCGATTCGTCAGGCCGAGCTGCACCCGCCCGGTCTCGGAGACGTGGCCATGGGTGTCGAGCAGCCCGGCCAGCAGCGCCCGCCGCTGCTCCTCCGAAGCCCGCAGGTAGACGCCGGGGATGTGCTTGCCCCCCAGCAGGCCCAGCTCACGCAGTCTCGTCCGGAGGCCGGACGGCCCGACGTCTCCCAAAGTGGCGTGTCGCACGACCGGCTGTCCGGCGCCCGCGATCTCCTCGTCGACGTGCCCGCCGCTTCCGCCGCCGAGCCAGGCGCCCAGCACGTACGGGTCGATGGGCAGGTCGACGGGCGGCAGGTGGAACGGGGCCGCTACCGCCACGGCGTGGTTGGGACGGTTGTCCCCGTCGCAGCGCAGGGTGGCGGCGATCTGCGCGGTGGTCTTGATCGGGTCGTGCTGGACGGCGGTCGCGACGTTCCCAGACGTGTCCGAGATGGTCGGCACCGGCGTGCCCGCTGCGCCGAACCGCCCGGCCTGAGCAATCGTGCGGCCCGTTCGCGAAACGGTGCCCGCACCAGCCGCCGTCACGAAGCCGCCTTCGTCGGCACAGCCCGGACGCGCGATCCGGTGGAGCAGCGTCCCGGCAAGCTCCTGGCTGCGATACCCCCGGCTGCGGGGCTGGTGGTCGAAGCCCGGCCACGTGCCGAGCGCGGTCACCGTATGTGAGGCGCGGGAAGATCCGTCGACGACCGCGAGCACCGCTTCCTTGTGCCGCCCGCTCGCCACGTCCACCGCACGCCCGACGGGCAGTTCGGCCCCGTGGTGGCCCCGCTTGCGCCGCGACCGCCGGCGGCGACTCTCTCGGGTGCTGGTCCGCCACTGGTGCTCGGCGTCGGCGACGATCACCTCGCCGTCAGAGAACTCGATCTCGTAGCACGGCCGCCCGGACATCACCTCGGTGGCCGCCACGACCCGGGTCGGCCGCCCGTCGGCTCCGATCAGCATGTCGCCGACCTCGACCTCGCCCATGGTCGTCCAACCGGCGGGGGTCGGCAGCGGTGTGTCCAGAGACAGCGCCTTGCCCATGGCGGGTCGTGCGGCGACGACGATCATCTGACCCGCGTGAAGGCCGTTGGTGAGGGCGTCGAGATCGGCGAAGCCGGTGGGGACGCCCACCATCTGGCCGCCGCGGCTGCCGATGGCCTCGATCTCGTCCAGGGCGCCGGGCATGATCTCGCTGAGCGGGACGTAGTCCTCGCCGGTGCGCTTCTCGGCGATGGCGAAGACCTCGGCCTGGGCGCGGTCGAGAACCTCGTCGGCGTCCGCGCCGTCGGCCGCGTACCCCATCTGCACGATGCGGGTCCCGGTCTCGACGAGCTTGCGCAGCACCGAACGCTCGCGGACGATCTTGGCGTAGTAGCCCGCGTTGGCGGCGGTGGGCACCGAGGAGATCAGCGTGTGCAGGTACGGGGCGCCGCCCACCCGGCCGATCTCGCCGCGCTTGGTCAGCTCGCCCGCCACGGTGACGGCGTCGGCGGGGTCGCCGCGTCCGTACAGGTCCAGGATGACGTCGAAGATGATCTGATGCGCGGGACGGTAGAAGTCCTGGGTGCGCAGGACCTCGATGACCTCGGCGATCGCGTCCTGGGACAGCAGCATGCCGCCCAGTACGCCCTGCTCCGCGGTGATGTCGTGCGGCGGGGTGCGTTCGAACTCCTGCTCCTGGGGTCCGAGATCGGTCACGCTCACCTGCACACCCCCTTGACTCGGTCACCGGACGCCTCGTCGGCACCGATGTCGCCCCCGTAACCCAGATGTACCGGAAGCCTCCGACATTCTCTGGCCGGCGTGCCGGGGGCGCAAAGGCGGCTGTGGACGGCCTGTGGAGGGGCTGTGCAGACACGCCGGTAGACCCTGTGCACAACCTGGGGACAACCCTGCGGATAACTCCACCCAAGATCCCCCAGCAGGCCCCTGGCCTGCGAAAACACGATCCACCGGGTGTGTGGGAAAGAAAGTCCACCGTTCCCGCCACGAGCCTGCGTCCCGAGCCGCGCCCACACCCCACCGCCCGGGGAGGCCGCTGATCTCGTCGCGGATCACGTCGGGCAGCGCACGGGCATCGCTGTAATATCCAAATTTTTCATACCCCTTACAGACTTGGTAGCGTTGCGGCAGTGATGGCCCGTTCACCCCTGCGCCGGCTCGGCAACGCGCACGACCGCGAGATCCTGCGGCTCGCGCTGCCCGCGTTCGGCGCGTTGATCGCCGAGCCGCTGTTCCTGCTCTCCGACTCGGCCATCGTGGGGCACCTGGGCACGGCGCAGCTCGGCGGCCTGGGCGTGGCCGGTCAGGCGCTGGCGACGCTGGTGTACCTGTGCGTCTTCCTCGCGTACGGCACGACTGCCGGGGTGGCCCGGCAGGTGGGGGCGGGCGACGTCCGGGCGGCGGTCCGGCAGGGCATCGACGGCATGTGGCTGGCGTTGGCCATCGGGACGGTCCTCGCCGTCGTGGGCTGGCCGCTGGTCCCCTGGCTGATCGATCTCTTCGGGGCCTCGGCCTCCGTCACCCCGTACGCCCGGACGTATCTGGCGGTCAGCCTCCTCGGCATTCCGGGAATGCTCGTCGTGCTGGCCGGTACGGGCGTGCTTCGCGGCCTCCAGGACACCCGTACGCCGCTGCTGGTCTCCATCGGAGGTTTCTCGGGAAACCTCGTGCTGAACCTGGTGTTCGTGCTGGGGCTGGGCTGGGGCGTCGCGGGTTCGGCCTGGGGGACCGTCATCGCTCAGACGGCGAGCGCCGGCGTGTACGTCGCGGTGGTGCTGCGCGCCGCCCGCAGGCACGGCACGCCGGTACGGCCGGATCTGGGCGGGCTGCGCACCGCCGCCACGGCGGGAGTGAACCTGCTGCTGCGGACGGCGGCGCTTCGCGTGGTGCTCATCGTGGGCACCTCCGTGGCCGCTCGCATGGGCGACGCCGAGATCGCCGCCTACCAGGTGGGTTTCCAGGTGTGGACGCTGCTGGCCTTCGCGCACGACGCCATCGCGATCGCCGGGCAGGCCATCACGGGACGCTATCTGGGGGCGTCCGACACCGCGGGAGCGCGCGCCGCCACCCGCCGGATGGTGCAGTGGGGCCTCGCCTGCGGGGCGGTGTTCCTGCTGGGCATCCTCCTCGTACGGCCGTGGCTGCCCGGGTTCTTCACCAGCGACGATCAAGTGCGTGACCTGCTGCTGGTCAGCCTGCTCCTGATCGCGGCGCTGCAGCCGATCGCGGGCGTCGTGTTCGTCCTGGACGGCATCCTGATCGGGGCGGGCGACGGCGCGTACCTGGCCGCCACGACCCTGATCGCGACGCTGGTGTTCCTGCCCGCCGCACTGGTGGCGTACGGGGCGGGTGCCGGGCTGGTCGGGCTGTGGCTGGCCATCGGATTGTGGATGATCGCCCGGCTGATCACGCTGGCCGTGCGGGCGCTTGGGGACGCCTGGCTGGTCACCGGTGCCGTCCGCCGCTGACCAGCATGAAAGCGCGCCGCAGGGGTCTGTGTGATGGACGGGACTCGCTTGCCGAAAGCCTCTCCACGAGCCCCCTGAGCCGATAGAATTCGAACATGCGTTCTATACACGGCGAGCGTCTCGCCCTGCTGACCCAGGCGATCGACGACCTGGCCGCCGAGGGCATGGCCGGCCTGCCCCCGGAGGCCCTGGTGGAACGCATCGCGGGCATCTGGTCCCTGGTGGAGGGCATGGACCCGGAAATCGCCCGCCGCCGCAGCCGCTATATGACCACCGACAACTAGCCCGTAGACACCGCGAACTCTCGTACAGGCCCGCCACAGCACCGTGCACGGACACAGCGTCGATGAACGTGATGATCCGGCCCTCACCGGCCTTGATCTCGTTCAGGACGGCCTTGCTCAGCACGTGCGGCCGCAGACCCGCAGGCTGCCGCCGGGCAGCAGCCCGCCGACCAGGCCGCCCACGATGCCGGAGGGTTGCCCGACACCCTCATGCTCCAGAACACCCTCGCCCAGCCCGAACGGAGCGACGCAGACCGAGCCGTACAAGCGGGCACCGACTTTGACGACCGTCCCGGCTTAATCAGGTCTTCGCGGTGACCTTCCCGCGCGTTTCACACATCAGCGCAGACGTCAGCGCCCCGGAGCGTCTCCCCTGCTCAAAGGTCCAACAGTGGCAATCTGTAGGCGTTACCGGGCGCTTGTGGCGGAGTGGACGGATTCGTCGGGGCCGGTCCCGGTGACGCGGTTGTCGCGTCAGGGCTGGGAGACGGAGAACTGGGCGTCTCAGGTGCGGAAGGACGAGGCGTCGGCGACGTGCTCGGCGTGGGGGCGGCGTCGGCGTCTGGATGCGAAGCACGGGCATCGGCCTTCTTGCCCGCGCGCTGCTTCTTCGGCCGGGCGCGTCTGGTCGAACGTTCGAGACGGGCCGCGACGCCGCGCCGCAGGTCGGGGAGCATCGCGTACAGGACGTCGCCGGGGCAGTCGGTGGCGGCGAAGTCGCGGTGTCCGACGATGGCGCGGAACGGGTCGAGCTCGTACTGCGCACACAACCACGCGCAGACCCGCTCCAGGGAGACCCAGAGCCGGCGGGGCACCTCGTCCTCCATATAGGTGCCCTCGTTCTCGATGCCGATGGTGGTGCGGTTGTAGCCCCGGACCTGCGCACCGACGGCCAGGCGGCCGCTCCGGATGGCGCTCAGGCTGCGGTTTCTGCCCTCCATCACGTGGCCGCCACGGCTGATGGTGAGCTGCTGCCCGGCGTCGGCCCAGCCCCGAACCCGCATGTGGTGTCGCTGGATCCAGCGTGACAGCCAGTAGGCATGGTGAAGCGACGCGTCCGGGTAGTTCGGCGTGGCCGTGTGGTGGACGACGATGTTTCTGGGCGGACGGTGCAGAATCTGGGCGCGTTCCCGAGGCGGCCGCGCACCCCACTCGCTGCGCGTGTAGATCCGTGGACGGAGAGCGGTGAGGGAAAGTCGGCGGTCGTCATAGCCGCCCGCCGGCAGTTGACGCGAGTCCGCGGCGGCCACCGCGGGCAGCGTCTCCAGAAGGAAGGCGTCGAGCAGGCCGATGCCGAGCACCCCCGCCACCGTCCGGCGCATCGGCCCCCTGCCTTCTTCAGGATGACCTTTCGAAAGCGCGGCCATATCGCCCCTTCCCCCCGTGGTCGATCACTACGGAAGGTAGTTGTCCGGCAGACGGGACACCAAAGAGAGGGCGTTTCACGGACGTTTCACATGAAACGGACCACAGACCGCTCCCAGACGGACATCCAACCGCCACCTGTTCAGGGGAATGTGAGGGGGTGCCGGGCTGGCTTTGGTCACTTGGGGGGCGGCGTTGGTGTTGGTGGGCACGGCCCTCGCTGGGACTGGGGGTGCGTCCGCTTGGGGGAAGGCGCGAAAGGTTGGAAAGCGGAGCCGGACGGGGAGGGTCCGGCGCGATGCGCCACGTCGCTTGGTGGGGCTGTCGGCCGCTGGTGGCCCCTAGGCGGCGTGGCGCATCGCGTCAGTGGTGTTCTCGCGGTCGGGTCAGGCCGCGACGACGTTGACGTCGATCGTCGCGTTGACGTCGGCGTGCAGCCGGACGCTGACCCGGTGGGCGCCGAGCGTCTTGATCGGGTTGGCGATCTCGATGCGGCGCTTGTCCAGGTCGGGCCCGTCGGCGGCCTTGACCGCCTCGACGATGTCGGCGGCGGTCACCGCGCCGAACAGGCGCCCGTTGCTGCCGCTGCGGGTGCGCAGCGTCACCTTCAGGGCCTGCAACCGGCCGGCGATCTCCTGGGCGTGCTCGATGGTCGCGATCTCGCGGGCCGAACGCGCCTTCTTGATGGACTCGATCTGCTTCTCCGCGCCGCGGGTCCACTTGATCGCGAACCCGCGCGGCACGAGGTAGTTGCGGCCGTAGCCGTCACGGACCTCGATGACGTCCCCCGGCTCGCCGAGCCCGGAGACCTGCTGGGTCAGGATGAGCTTCATGTTCGCTGGTCCCTCCCCACTCAGCGCGCGGTGCTGGTGTACGGCAGCAGCGCCATCTCGCGGGCGTTCTTGATCGCCGTGGCGACGTCCCGCTGGTGCTGGGTGCAGTTACCGGTCACGCGACGGGCACGGATCTTGCCGCGGTCGGAGATGAACTTCCGCAGCAGGACCGTGTCCTTGTAGTCGACGTAGGAGATCTTCTCCTGACAGAACACGCAAACCTTCTTCTTGGGCTTGCGCGGAGGTGGCTTCGCCATCGTGGTGCTCCTTTAACGAGAGCCCCGCTCACGCGGGAATGGACGTGTGTTTCGTTGGGCGCCGGCCGACGCGGCGCGAGGCCCCCACCGGCCAAGCCGGGTGGAGCCGCTCGCCGTGCGGCCGACGGGTTCGGCCGGGTGCGACGGCCGCCACGACCGGGGTCGGTCGTGGCGGGTCGCAGCCGAGGCGTGTCCGAGCGCGGGTCAGAACGGCGGGTCGTCGGAGAACCCGCCGCCGCCACCGCCACCGCCGGTGGTGGCCCAGGGGTCGTCCATCGGGGCGCCGCCGGGGCCGCCGGCCTGGCCGCCGCCACCGCCGAAACCGCCACCGCCACCGCCGGGGCCGCCGAAGCCGCCGCCGCCCTGGCGCTGGGTCTTGTTGACCTTCGCGGTCGCGTTGCGCAGGGACGGGCCGACCTCGTCGACCTCGATCTCGTACACGGTGCGCTTCTCACCCTGCTGGGTCTCGTACGAGCGCTGCTTGAGCCGGCCCTGCACGATCACCCGCATGCCGCGCTGCAGGCTCTCGGCCACGTTCTCGGCCGCCTGCCGCCAGACGTTGCAGGTGAGGAAGAGGGCCTCGCCGTCCTTCCACTCCCCCGACTGGCGGTCGAAGAACCGCGGCGTGGACGCGACGCGGAACGACGCGACCGCCTGCCCGCTGGGGGTGAAGCGAAGATTCGGATCCTCGACGAGGTTGCCGACAAGGGTGATTTGGGTGTCGCCTGCCATGGGCTCGCTCCGGCTGGTGTGGCTGGTGTGCGGTACCGGGCCCCGCTCAGTGGACCTCGGGGCGGATGACCTTCGTACGCAGCACCGACTCGCTCAGGTTGAGCTGCCGGTCGAGCTCCTTGACCGTGGCAGGCTCGGCCGTCAGGTCGATCACCGCGTAGATGCCTTCGGACTTCTTCTGGATGTCGTAGGCCAGGCGCCGACGACCCCAGACGTCAAGCTTCTCCACGCTGCCGCCGCCATCCTTGACGACCTTCAGGAACGGGTCCAGCGACGCGGCCGCGTTGCGCTCGTCGATCGCAGGGTCGAGGATGGTCATGACTTCGTAACGACGCATGCTTGTGTCCCTACCTCCTCTGGACTGATGCGGTCACGGTCTCTCCGTGACAGGAGGGCTCTTGCGTCTCCCACGGCGGCCAACCGAACCGATGATCGGGGGGCGCCATCCGTGAGACCGGTACAGGCTACCAAGCTCAGGCACCCTCCGAACCCTTTCTCGGGGCCGCCGCCAGGGCGCTCTGCCTGCTCTGCCGCGATTCGACCGGCTTCTTCCGCCAGCAGGGAGAGCCCGGCCGCCCTGTGGTGCGGAGGCTGAGCGAGCGGTCGCATCGGGGTGCCTTGGTGCTTCTGGAGGTACGTACCGTGCCGATCGTCGACGCGGCGGGGCGTGGCCACGGCGGCCTGCTCGCCGACGACACCGGGCCCGGCAGCGTCGCCAGGGCCGGGTTTCGCTTCGGCCGGCGGCCACGACGCCGCCGCGTCGCGATCACGGGACGCGGCGTCAGCGACGGGTCGCGGTGGCGGTGGCCGACCGGGCACATCGGCGGCGTTCCAGCTCGGCCATGATGTCGGCCATCCGGGCGCGCATGCGGGCGGTCTGGGTGGTCAGCAGCGACAGCTCCTCGACGAGCTCCGCGTCGCCGATGACCGCGAGTTCGCTCTCCCTCATCTTCGGCACCTCCTGGGTGTCCACGCGGCCTCGAATCCATGTTCGACACTACCGGTCCCCGCCGACAGTTTCCGCACCCTCGGCTCTGGTTGATCTATCAGACTCTGGGGAATCCCTTTACCGCGCCGTCGCACCCCGCGACGCCGATCCGCGGCCGCCCGTGGCCGGCGCGCGGGTGAACCCCGACCCGACGAGTTTCACGACCGCACCCGGAGGGGGTGGACCGATGCCCGACGAGGCGACCGAAAGAAAGCGCCCGTTGCTCACGCTCAACACCGACGGAGAACGGCACCCGCTGGAGAACTCGCTGGCCGTTGCCGCCATCACGATCGGCCTGATCGCCCTGGTGCTGGGATTCATCCCGGCGACCCACTTCTTCGGGGCGCTGGCGGGCGTGATCGGCCTGCCGCTGGCCCTGTTCTCGCAGATGATCTCTGCGACCACGGGCGAGCGTTGGCTCAACGTCATCGGGATGATCGCCTCGTTCGTGGGCGCCGCCTTCGCACTGCGCCACGGCGGCTTCAGTCTCTGAGCCGCCCGCCGTGCGAGGGCGCCGGCCCGCGCAGCCGCCGCTCGAAACCACCATTTTCGGAACACACCCGTCCCCGCTCCCGCGCGTCCGGCTCCGAACGGACGTGCGGCCTCAAGGCACCCCGGCGCCGGACGCGACCGGGCTTCGCCCCTGTCCCCTCAAGCGTCCGGCGCCGCCCGCCGTAGCCGCGCGTCCCAGCCAACCGCCGTAGCTGCACGTCCCAGCCGCCTGCCGTAGCCGCGCACCCCAGCCCGCCTTGCTTCTATGCCCCAGCCCGTCGTGGCTCGCGCCCCCCGATGCCTCTGCCCACGCGGCACCCCGTCCGGCAGACCGTGCCGGGTCAGGGGGTGGAGGGGTCGGCCGGGTCCAGGCCGTGGACGGTGGTCAGGTCGGTGATTCCGCAGATGGTCAGGACGGGGGCCAGGAGGGGGCTGGCGACGAGTTCGATGCGGTCGATGTGGGCGAGCAGGACGCTCAGGCCGGCGCTGTCGAGGTACTCGACGCGGGAGAGGTCGATGACGACGGTTGCGGCGGCCTCCTCCAGGGCGGCTTCGACGGCGCTGGTGAAGGCGTCGGTGTTGCTCATGTCGATCTCGCCGGCGGCGGTGAGGACGACCGTGCCGTCCGCTCGGCGGTCCGGCGTGAGGGTCAGTGGCGTGGTCATCAAGCGATCCTGGTGTCCATGGTGACGGTCGTGCCGTCGGGGCCGGGGGTGATGGTCACGTGCTGCATCAGGGCGCGCATCAGGGTCAGGCCGCGGCCCCGGTGGTTGTCGGCCTTGGGTTGCGGAGGCTTCCAGCGGCCGGTGTCGGCGACCGTCACGCGCAGGTGGTCGACGAGGGCTTCGGCGCGTAGGCGGACGAGGTCGCCGCCGGCGTGGCGGTGGCCGTGTTCGATGGCGTTGGCGCAGGCCTCGCCGAGGGCGACGAGCACGTTCTGGATCGTCTGGGGCGGCAGGTCGCACTGGCCGAGCCAGCCGCGCACCGCCTTGCGGACGGGGGCGAGCTGGGTGGCCTCCGCGGGGAAGGTCATGTCCAGCGGGGCGGGATGCCGGTACAGCAGCAGGGCGACGTCGTCGTCGTAGCCGTCGGCGGGGGCCAGACGGGTCATGACGTGGCTGGCCAGCTCGTCGATGCCGGTGTCGCGGCCCTCCTGGACGGCTTCACCGGCCTGGCCGATGCCCTCGGTCAGCGGCCGGCGGCGGCGTTCGACGAGGCCGTCGGTGTAGATCAGGAGGGTGGCGCGGGCGGGCAGGGTGTGCTCGGCGGACGGGCGCGGCGTGCCGGGGCGGACGGCCAGGGGGGCCGCGCGTCCCTGGTCGAGGAGGTGGATGGTGCGGTCGGGGTGGACGATTATGCCGGGCGGGTGGCCGGCGCTGGAGTAGGTGAGCCGGCCCGTGTCGGGGTCGAGGACGCCGCAGAAGATGGTGCTGCCCATCGCGCCGGGGATGGTGGCGGCGAAGTGGTCCAGCGCGACGAGAGCCTGGTCGGGACGGGGGTCCCGCATCAGCAGCGCGCGGCAGGCGCTGCGCAGCTGCCCCATGACGGTGGCCGCTCCCAGGCCGCGGCCGACGCAGTCGCCGACGACGATGCCGATGCGCCCGTCGGGCAGCGGGACGGTGTCGTACCAGTCGCCGCCGACCTCCAGGGGGCGGGCGGCGGGCTCGTAGCGGACGGCGAACCCGCGGGGCAGGCGTGAGGGGCCGAGGATGGCGCGCTGCAGGGCGAGGGCGGTCTCGCGCTGCTGGTCGATCTGGTGGACGCGGTGCAGCCCCTGGCCGAGGTGGCCGGCCAACAGCGCCAGCAGGGTCTGGTCCTGGTCGGTGAAGGGACGCTTCTCCCCCAGGTCGATCCACACTGTGAGCAGCCCGCGGGGGTGTTCCAGGGCGATGCCCGCGCCGCCGGAGCCGTTGACGACCGGGGTGAGCAGCGGGCGGGTGCGCAGGCCGGTGAGGGTCTCGCGCCGGTCGGCGGGCAGGTCGTCCCAGCGCAGTCCGGGGTCGGTGGCGGTCAGCTGCGGTTGTTCGCCGCCGTCGAAGGTGGCGGCGACCACGGACGTCGCCTGCCACACCCCCTTGAGTTCCTCCAGGGCGCCGCGGAGGGCGTCGGTGAGGTCGTCGGCCTGGGACAGCCGCATGCTCAGTGCCGCCAGGGCGCTTTCGCGCTGGACGGTGTAGTGCTCCGCGGTGACGTCGCGGAACGTGCCGACGATCACGCGGCGGCCGGTGTGGGGGTCCTCGACCTGGTTGAAGGCGACCGCGATCCACAGGCGGTGCCCGTCGCGGTGGGTGACGGGGACGGTGAAGGTGCCGCGCTCCCGCTGCACGAGGCCGGCGAAGGCGTCGGCCACCTGCCGGTGGGCCTCGGCGTCGGTGTCGGCGGCGGGCCACCACGGGTGCAGGGGGCCGTAGGGCAGGCCCTCGGTGCCGTAGCCGAGAATCCGGGTGAACGCGGCGTTGATCTCGATGACCGCGCCGTGCTCGTCGCAGACGAAGAACGCCTCCTGCAGCGAGTCGACCAGGGCGGTGCGCCAGCGGGCGTGGTGGGTGCGCAGCCGGGCCAGCTCCACGTTGGCCTGCACCCGGGCCAGCAGTTCGGCGGCGGAGAACGGTTTGACCAGGTAGTCGTCGGCGCCCGCCGCCAGGCCCTCGATGGACGCCTCCTGCCCGGCGCGTGCCGACAGCAGCAGGACGGGGGTGCCGGCGGTGCGGGCGTCGGCGCGCAGGGCGGCCACCAGCTGCAGCCCGTCCAGGCGGGGCATCATGACGTCGCTGACGATCAGGTCGGGGGCCTGGGCGCGCGCCGCCTCCAGCGCGGCCTGGCCGTCGGTGACCGCGCTGACCTGGTGCCCGGCGCCGCGCAGCAGGCGAGTGAGGTACTCGCGCATGTCGGCGTTGTCGTCGGCGATGAGCACCCGCGCGGGGAGGCCGCGGACCGCTCCCGCAGCCGGTTCGGTGTCGGTGCCGGACGTGACGTCGTCGTGGCCGGGTCCGGAGCCCTGCTCGTGCGCGTCCGTGCCGGGCGAGGGGAGCCAGCGCAGCGCCTCCTGGATGAACGGGTCGGCGGTGGCCGTGACGGTGGCCGTGCTCTCGGCGTCCACCAGGGCGTCGGGCGGCAGGTGGGCGTGCCCGAACGGCAGCCGAACGGTGAAGGTGGTGCCCTGGTTCTCGGTGGAGGCGGCGGTGATGGTGCCGCCGTGCAGGCCGACGAGCTCCTTGACCAGGGCCAGGCCGATGCCGCTGCCCTCGTTGGAGCGCGAGCGGGCGTTCTGGATGCGGTGGAACCGTTCGAACAGCCGGGGCATCTCGTGTTCGGGGACGCCGACGCCGGTGTCGGCCACGGTGACCACCGCGTGGTCGCCCTCGGCGCGCGCGGACACCCGCACGGACCCTTCGAAGGTGAACTTGAGCGCGTTGCTGAGCAGGTTCAGGACGACCTTCTCCCACATACCGCGGTCGAGGTACACCGGCTCGGGCAGCGGGGGGCAGTCCACGTCGAAGGCCAGCCCGGCCTTCTCGATCGCGGACCGGAAGACGCTGGCCAGCTCGGCGGTGGCGGCGGCCAGGTCGACCGGCTCGTAGGCGGCCCGCATCCGGCCGGCCTCGATGCGGGAGAAGTCCAGGAGGGTGTTGACGAGCTTGCCGAGCCGCAGCCCGTTGCGGCGGATGGCCTCCAGTTCCTCGCGCACGTGCGGGTCGGCGCCGGCCAGCCTGCCGCGCAGCTCCTCCACCGGCCCCATGATCAGGGTGAGCGGGGTGCGGAACTCGTGGCTGATGTTGGAGAAGAACGTGGTCTTGGCCCGGTCGAGTTCGGCCAGTTCCTCGGCCCGCCGCTGCTGGGCCTGGTAGCTGCGGGCGCTGGCGATCCCCGCCGCGACATGGCCGGCGGCCAGTTCCACGAAACCGCGGTAGCCGTCGTCCAGCGGCCGGTACCGGTTCAGCGCCGCGACCAGGAAGCCGTAGGGGGTGCCGCCCTGCTGCCGCAGCGGAACCACCAGCGCGTATGTGGGCGGCTCCGTCCAGTCTCCGGTGGGCAGCCCGGCGAACGGGCCGCCGTCCAACGGCACGAGCGCCGACTCGCCCTGGAGCAGCGTCGACGCGGGCCAGACCGCGTCGGGGTCGTCGGCCCGCAGCGTCGCGGGGGCGGCCGGGTGCCCGGACGGGATGCCGCTCGCCCCCGCCAGCCGCGCCCCGCCCTCGTCGTCGAACAGGTACGTCAACGTGAACGGCAGGTCTCGCCGGTTGCGGCCGAGCTGGCGGTCGGCGAAGGTCAGCACCTCCTGCTCGGTGCGGACCACGCTGGGATCGGAGCCGAGGTCGCGCAGCGTCGCCATGCGCCGCGCGCCGATGACCCGTTCGGTGTCCTCGCGGACGACGCACAGCATGCCGACCACCGCGCCGGAGTCGTCCCGCAGGGGGCTGTAGGAGAAGGTGTGGTAGGTCTCCTCCGGGTATCCGGACCGTTCGAGGAACAGCAGCAGCGCCTCGTCCCAGGTCGCCTCACCGCTGGTCAGGACGGTGTCGATCCGGGGGCCGATGTCGTCCCAGATCTCCGCCCACACCTCGCGGGCCTGGCGGCCCAGCGCCCACGGGTACTTGCGGCCCAGCGTGTCCCGCCGGTACGCGGCGTTGCAGAAGAACGTCAGCTCCGGGCCCCACGCCATCCACATCGGGAACCGGGACGACAGCAGGATGCTCACCGCCGTCTGCAGACTCTGCGGCCAGCCGTCCGGCGGTCCCAGCGGAGTCGCCGCCCAGTCCACCATGGCCAGATCCCGGCCGGCCTCACCGCCGGTGGCGAACACGTCGGCCTCGGTCCGTGCCGGCGACTCTCGCTCAGCGTCTCCCGAAGGCGCCACTCGACTCCCTTTCGTCCGCGGTCACCCTATCGCCGTGGTCACCGTACGTATCGGTGTCGGTCATGGTCGGCCCAAGCGCGCGCGTCCGCCGGCCCTGCCCTGCCCCGCGTGGGCCGCTGACGCGATCCGTAGGATAGGTCAGTTGCCCCCCGCCCAGCGGGCGCCGATCAACGGAGCAGAGAAGGGAATGGCGACGGCGATGGACGGCGCGCTCGCCCAGGAGACGGTGCCCTTCCCTGCCGACGAGCGGCGGCGGCTGGCCGCGGTCCGCCGCTACCAGATCCTGGACACCCCGCCGGACGTGGCGTTCGACCGGATCGTCGCCCTGGCGGCCCGGGTCTTCGGCACCCCGATCGCCACCGTGACGATCGTGGACGGCGACCGGATCTGGTTCAAGGCCGCCCAGGGGCTGCCCGAGGGCGTCTCCCAGATCGACCGTGTCCCGGGCCTGTGCGCCTCCGCGATCCTCCAGGACGTGCCGTACGTCGTGCGGGACGCGCTGACCGACCCGCGCACCGCGGGCAACCCGCTGGTCCACGGCGAGCTCGGCATCCGCTTCTACGCGGCCGCGCCCATCACCACGCGCGACGGGTACCCGCTCGGCACGGTCAACGTCCTGGACACCCGTCCCCGGGACGTCACCGACGACCAGCTTGCCACCCTGGAGGACCTGGCGTCGGTGGTGATGGACCAGCTGGAGGTGCGCCTGGCCGCGATCCGCACCGTGGCCACCGAGCGCGAGCTGCGCACCCGCGCGGAGACGCTGGCCCGCACCCTGCAGCGCACGCTGCTGCCTCCGGCCCTGCCGACGGTCCCCGGCCTGGAAGCCGCCGCCGCCTACCACACCGCGTCCATCGACCAGGTCGGCGGCGACTTCTACGACCTGTTCCCGCTGGACGACGGGCGCTGGGCGTTCTTCCTCGGCGACGTGTGCGGCAAGGGCGCGGAGGCCGCGGCGTTGACCTCGCTGACCCGCTACACCCTGCGCGCGGCCGCCATCTACGATCCCGATCCGTGCACCGCCCTGACCAACCTGGACGCGGTCCTCAAGGGCGAGTACCAGGGCAGCGACCCCCGGCACTGCACCGCCATCTTCGGGATACTGCACCCCGAGCCGGGCGGCGCGTTCGGCGTCACCCTCGCCAGCGGCGGGCACCCTCCGGCCCTGGTCGTGCGCGCGAACGGCGACGTCGAGCCGGTGCCCACCCCCGGCGGGCAGCTCATCGGCCTGCTGCCCGACCCCAGCTTCACCCCCGCCGCCACCCGTCTGACTCCCGGCGACACGCTCCTGCTCTATACCGACGGACTCACCGAGGCCCGCACCGCCACCGGCGCGATGCTCGGCGAGGAGGGAGTCGTCGCGCACCTGGCCGCCACGGCGCCGCGCGGCGCCGACGGTCTCCTCGCCGAGATCGACAAGCTCCTCAACGACCTGGGCGCAGGAGTCAGCGATGACACCGCCCTGCTGGCCCTGTCCGTGCCGACCCGCCCCACCGCCGTCCCCGTACAGGAGAACCGGTGACCGACCACGTCCTGAGCATCGACACCCACGCCCACTCCGCCGGCCCCACCGTGCTCACCGTCGCCGGTGAGCTGGACTACCACACGGGCGGCCAGTTGCGGGAGGCCCTGGAAGAGACCGAGTTCACCAAGGCCGGCGTGGTCATCGACCTCACCGACCTGACCTACTGCGACTCCACGGGCATCACCGTGCTCGTCACCGCCTATCACCGCGCCAAGAAGGCCGACGCTCCCCTCGCGCTGGCCGGCCTCAATCCCGACCTGCGGCGCGTGTTCGGCATCGTCGGCCTCGACCGCGTCTTCGCGTTCCACCCCACGGTCGAGAAGGCCGTCAGCTCCATGTGAGCCCCGGTCTCCTGACAGTCCGGTGCCGGGCGCGCACCTGGCTTGCGGGAGTGGCGGGTGTGTCCGATGTGGCCGGGCGGGGTGGCTCGGGAAGCCGATGTCGGAGGTCGCGGATAGGCTCGGGGCATGCGCATCGGAGCCCACGTCGACCAGAGCAACGCGCTCGACACCGCCCGTTCGATCGGGGCGGAGGTCGTCCAGTTCTTCCTCGGCGACCCGCAGGGCTGGAAGAAGCCCGTCCTGCCGGAGGGCGTGGAGGCGCTGCGCGGCTCCGAGGTGGACGTGTACGTGCACGCCCCGTACATCATCAACGTGGCGACGTCCAACAACCGGATCCGCATCCCCAGCCGCAAGGTGCTGTCCCAGCAGCTGGAGGCGGCCGCCTCGATCGGCGCCAAGGCACTGATCGTGCACGGCGGGCACGTGCTGAAGCAGGACGACCCCGAGACCGGCTTCGAGAACTGGCGCAAGGTCTTCGAACGGCTCGACTGCCCGATTCCGATCTACATCGAGAACACCGCGGGCGGCGACAACGCCATGGCACGCAGGTTCGACCGGATCGCCCGGCTGTGGGAGGTGCTGTCGGGGGTCGCCGACCTCGACTCCAAGGTCGGGTTCTGCCTGGACACCTGCCACGCGCACGCCGCCGGCGAGGAGCTGATCGACGCCGTCGACCGGATCAAGTCCATCACCGGACGGATCGACCTGGTGCACTGCAACGACAGCCGGGACGCGTTCGGCTCGGGCGCCGACCGGCACGCCAACCTGGGCAGCGGCACGATCGACCCGGAGCTGATCCTCTCGGTGGTGCGGGCCGCCGGCGCGCCGGTGGTCGTGGAGACGCCCATGGCGGGCCAGGCGCAGGACATCTCCTGGCTGCGCGCCAACCTGACGACCTGACCCGGTTCCGGCCCGCCCCCGGGCCCGGTTCCGGCACCGTAGTGAACCTGTAAGCGATCAACGGCGTCCTACTGAACACCGTCACCAATCACGAACAACCCGGCGAAGCTCTCCTCCCCAGCGGAACCAGCCCCGTGGCGAGCACGCCCAGACCGATCGGGACCCCCATGGCACACCCCCCTTACGGACCGTCGGATCCATACGGCTCCTACGGGCAGCCGGACCCGTACGCCCAGCCCTACCAGCAGCAGCCCGCGGTGCAGCACCACTACTACCCGTCCGCCCAGCCCGCGGTGGTGGGCACCAACGGTCTGGCCACCGCGTCGCTGGTTCTGGGGCTCGTCGGCTTCGTGTTCTGCGGGCTGACCTCCATCCCGGCGATCATCTGCGGCCACATCGCGCAGAGCCAGATCAAGCGCACCGGCCAGGAGGGGCACGGCCAGGCCACCGCCGGACTCGTCCTCGGCTACATCGTCACGGCCCTGTGGATCATCTACTGGGTGGTCATCTTCGGGTTCTACGGCTTCGCGCTGTGGAGCATCAGCGAGAGCGGCACGTCGACCTACTGACGCGGTAGACGGCGGCGCCCCGACGGCCCCGGGCGGAGGGATCACCACCGGGGCCGTCGGGGCGTCGTCGCGTCGTCGGGGCGCCGATCGTCGCGTCGTGATCGTCAGGTCGTAGCGGTCGTCAGGCGAGGCGAGGGACGCCCGCCACCTCCACTCCGACGTTCGACAGCAGCACGGTCATGGGGGTGGGGGTCTCCCGCCACATCTCCACGGCCTTGGCGAAGATGTCCAGGACGGTGCGGAACGACCGCTGGTCGGTCTCGGCGAGCTCCGCCCACGACTCGTACAGCACCAGGTAGCCGTTGCGCGCGGGGGCCCACGACAGGTCGGTGAGACACTCCTCCATCGCGTCCCAGTCGCCGCCGAACGTCGCCGGGAACGCGAAGACCTCGGCGCACAGGCGCAGGAAGGCGTCCTTGTCGCGGGCGCGGCGCCCGTCGAGGTGGTAGGCGCGCCAGCCCGCCGCCCGGGCGCGTTCCGTCCAGCCGGTGTCGCCGACGGCGCTGGGCGTCGGCGGTATCCGCCACTGGTAGACGCCCGGCTTCAACCGTCCGATGAGCAACTCGTTCAGTGCTTGGTTCGCATCCACGAAACGTCATCTCCCGGCAATGTCGTCATTCCGGCTCGCGAGGCCGCCGGCGTCCGGTGGCGGAATCGGCACCACCCGGGTCTCCACGGCTGACGACGGGTGATCAGGGCGTCCGCGTCCACGGGCAGGCGCCACGCGGGCAGGGGCCACGGCGTCACCCGGACCGGGCGGTGTCGTCAGCGGAGGGGACGAGCTGGACATGGCTCCCACCGTTCCCGCCACCATTCGCAGCACACGCGCCGAAAGCCGTTCCTTTTCGCGTCCGCGTTCCCACGGGCCCTGAGGCGCCGTGATCCGGGGCGTCCGGACGTGGCCGGCCGGGCCCGCACCGCAAGGGCGAGCGTGGCGGCGTCAAGACGGTCGGGAACCCGGATCCGCCGCCACCGATCCGCGGTCAGGCAAGTCGTCCGGTGCGCGGAGGAAGAGCGGACGACGGGACCAGCGCGTCGCACTGCGCCGGGTCGGCGGGATCGAGCCGTGCGGTGGCCTCGATGAGGGTGTCCAGCCGGTCGCGTGCGGCCAGCAGGTCGGCCGCGGCGTCGCTCAGCCGTTCCCGTTCGCGGTGCAGGTCGGGAAGCATTCCGGAGCAGGACGGAGTCAGCGCCTCGCCGTCATCGGTCATGCAGGGCAGCAGCTCGCCGATCGTCGCGGTGCTGAGCCCGGCGGCGAGCATGAGGCGGATGCCGCGCACCGTGGCGGCGTCCTCCGCTCGGTACTCGCGGTAGCCGCTGGGCCGCCGCCGCGGCCGGAGCAGGCCCTGTTCCTCGTAGTACCGCAACGAGCGCACGCTGACGCCCGTGAGCCGGGACAGCTCTCCGATCCGCATGTGACGACCACCACTTCGAGTTGACTCTCACGCCGGTGTGAGGGTCCAACGTATCCGGCATGAAAGATCAGCATTCATCCGGACAGAACGGCACCGACGTCACCGTCATCGGTCTGGGCCCGATGGGGTCGGCGCTGGCAGAGGCATTTCTGGGCAACGGCCGGTCCCTGACGGTCTGGAACCGTACCCCCGGCAAGGCCGACGCTCTGGTCGCCAAGGGGGCGAACCGGACGACCACCGTCGCCGAGGCCGTGGCCGCGAGCCCCGTCACGATCATGTGCCTCAACGACTACACGACCATGTACCGGGTTCTCGATTCCGCCGGCGGCGCGTTCGAGGGCCGCACGCTGGTGAACCTCAACTCGGGGACACCCGCACAGGCCCGCGCGGCGGCGGACTGGGCGGCCGAGCGCGACCTCGACTATCTCGATGGCGCGATCATGGTGCCGCCGCCACTGGTCGGACATCCCGAATCGGTCTTCCTCTATGGTGGCCCGCGGGACGTCTTCGACCAGAACCGGGCGACTTTGGCGCTGCTGGGCGACCCCCGGTACCTCGGCGCCGACCCGGGCCTGGCGGTGCTGTTCAACACGGCGCTGCTCGCGATGATGTACGCGACCCTGAACGGTTTCCTGCACGGCGCCGCCCTGGTCGGCTCGGCGGACGTGCCCGCAGTCGAATTCGCCGAACTCGCGCTCGGCTGGTTCATGCCCGTGGTGCTGGCCCCCGCGAGCCTCGCCGAACAGGCACCGAACCTGGACGAGGGCGTCTACCCCGGTGACCTCGGGACCATGGAGATGAACCTGAACGCGCTGGAGCACATCGCCCGCACCAGCGTTGAGCAGGGCGTCCAGTCCGACCTGCCGCGGTTGATGAAGGAGCTCGCCGAGCAGGCGATCGCCCTGGGGCACGGTGCCGAGAACTATTTCGCCATGTTCGAGGTCTTCAAGAAGTCCGCGGCCGAGACGGGCGGGAGCCGGTGATCGAGTGACCACGTCCACGTCCTGACCGGCCGGACGCACTGTCTTCGGGGGCGGCACCACACCACATACCGTGGCGATCGGCGAGGACGACAGGGCGTGCGCGGCGGAACGCGCGCCGAGGTCGTCCGCCGCGGGAAAAGTCGGCTTGAGTCTCCCCTGACTGGAGGCCCCAGGGTGAGGGACATGGACGGCGACAGGCTGTACACGATCGGCGAGGTGTCCCGGCGCACCGGGCTGCCGGTCAAGACGATCAGGTTCTACTCCGACAGCGGGGTGCTGGCGCCGTCCGGCCGTACCCACGCCGGTTACCGGCTGTACGACCTGGCGGCCGTCGTCCGCCTGGACCTGGTCAGGACCCTGCGCGAGCTCGGCGTGGACCTGGCCACGATCCGGCGGGTGCTGGCGCGCGAGATCTCCGTCTCCGCGGTCGCGGCGGCGCACGCCGACGCGCTGGAGGCGCAGATCCGCACGCTGCGGCTGCGCCGGGCGGTACTGCGGGCGGTGGCCGGTCGTGGTTCGAGTCAGGAGGAGCTGGAGCTGATGCACAAACTGGTCAGGCTCTCGGACGAGGAGCGGCGGCGGATCATCGCCGACTTCCTCGACGAGGTCTTCGAGGGGCTGGACGTCATCCCCGAGTTCGCCGCCAAGATGCGGGCGGGCATCCCCCAATTGCCCGACGACCCGTCGCCCGCGCAGGTCGAGGCGTGGGTCGAGCTGGCCGAGCTGGTCCAGGACCCGGACTTCCGGGCGCGGATCCGGCAGATGATGGAGCACCAGGCGGCCACGCGCGGCCAGATCCGCGTCCCGGACAAGGCCGCGGAGCTGGCCGACCTCACCCTCGAACGGGTGGCGGCCGCCCAGGCCGCCGCGATCGCCCCCGAGTCGCCCGAGGCCAACGCGGTGGTGGACGAGCTCGCCGCCGCGTACGCCACGGCGTACGGCGAGACCGACGGCCCGGAGTTCCGACGCACGCTGCTGGAACGCATGCGCGTCGGCAACGAGCCCCGCGCCGAGCGCTACTGGCAGCTCATCGCCGTCATCAACGGCATGCCGGAGATCCCGACGCTCACGCCGCTCTTCGAGTGGTTCATCACCGCCCTCGAAGCCCGCGTCTAGCCTTCCCCGGCGCAAGGCCGGAGCCGCCGATCAGGCGGTCACTGATGAGCCGCGGATGGTGCGGCCGCACCGGCATCCGACCCGGTGCGGGTGCGGCCGCACCACCACCCGCGTCGACGACGCGGTTCACGCCGTCTTGAGGGTGCGGAGAGTGCCGAGTCGGCGGGACAGACGGAAGGTGTCGGGGGCCTTGTCGAGGACGCCCCCGGCGGGATCGTCGTCGCCGTCGGCGCGGACGGCGTCGCCGGACGGCCGCAGGATGTCGCGGACGACCAGCGCGGCGAGCAGCAGGACGGTGACGAAGCGGGCGAGCAGGGCGACGTAGTAGGCGTTGGTGTCGATGCCTTCGGTGGGCAGGTCGAAGCCCAGCAGCGTCGAGAGCGTCCCGGACAGTCCGGCGCCGTCCACGCGGAGGGACACCGACAGCAGGTACCACCAGATGCCGAAGAAGTAGACGATCTCACCGGCCTGCCACAGCAGGTAGGCGGGAAGGCGGGGGCGGGCCAGCGCCACCAGGGGCAGCAGCCACAGCACGTACTGGGGCGACCACACCTTGTTGGGCAGCATGAACGCGATGAGGACGAGCAGCATCAGCTGGGGCAGGCGCGGACGGCGGGGGGCGGCCAACGCCAGCACGCCGATGGCCAGGGCGAGCAACGCGAACGTGCCGGTGCCCACCAGGTTGAGCTGGTCGCGTTCGGCCACGCCCTCCAGTCCGTGGTCCTGGAGGATGAAGAAGATGGAACCCCAGTCGATGCCGCGGGTGCGGCTGAAGGAGTAGAAGGTCAGCCAGCCGTCCCAGGCGAACAGCATCACCGGCAGGTTCACCGCCAGCCAGCTCGCGGCGGTGCCCAGCAGCAGGCGTCCCATCGCCCGCCACCGGCCCGTCCGCACGCACAGCAGGACGAACGGCCACAGGAACAGCGCCGGGTAGAACTTCGCGGCGATCGCCAGGCCGAGCAGCACGCCCGCGAGCGCCGGACGGCGGCGCGACCACGCCGCCACCGCCAGCGCCGTCAGGCCGACGGCCAGCAGGTCCCAGTTGATGTACGCGGTGAGCAGCAGCGACGGGGACAGCGCCACCATCAGGCCCGCGCGCAGCGACCGCCGTCCCGCCGCGTACGCGGTGGCCAGCACGGTGACGACGGCCAAAACCGCCAGCAGCACGACGGTGACGTTGTAGAACGCCATGCCGCGCGCGTCGGCGCCGAACGGCTGGACGAGCCAGTTCACCACCTGCATGAACGCACCGCTCAGCACCGGGTACTCGACGTAGCGGAACGAGTCGCCCGCGAAGGAGTCGAAGTAGGGGATCTTGTTCTCGTTCAGGCCGCGCACGAAGTACAGCGGGTAGATGTCGGTGTAGCAGCCGTGCGTCGTCGTCCTGACGAAGTCGAACCCCGCGGTCGCGCACGGCTGCTTCTGCAGCCAGCCCAGCAGGCACACCAGGCTCGTCACGCCCGTCAGCACGGGCACCAGGCCGCGCAGGCGGCCGCCCGCGCCGGACGGGGTGGACGCGGCGGGCCCCGCGCTCACCTCGGGGTCGGCGTACCCATCCGCGGAAGAAGACGGCGACATGGTCGCACACTATGGCACGCGGGCCCGGCCCTCGGCGAAGTGCCGGATGAAGGGCCGGGCCCGCGTGGCCGTCACTCGTTCGTCCCGGGGTCCGGTTCGGTCGACTCGCACTTCGGGTGGTTCTGGTGCGAGTTGCACCACCACGGCGGCGGCGGGTCGGACGGGGGGACGTTCGGGTTGCAGCCGATCGGCATGCCGAACTGGTCGCAGGGGATCTGCCCGTTCGGCGGCGTGGCCGTGTCGCTCGGCGAGGGGGACGGCGACGCCGGCTTGCAGTCTCCGTCGGGGCCTTCCTCCTGTCCGGGCGGGCAGGTCTGCGACGGCGAGGGGGTCGGCGTCGGGCTGGGGCTCGGCGGGGGCGGCGTGTCCCACGCCTTGGCGGAGGTGTCGCTGTAGGTGGGCAGCGGGAAGGTCTCCGGCTGCAGGTGCTCCCCGGCGATGACCTTCTCCATGAAGCTCTTCCAGATCTTCGCCGGGACGGTGCCACCGTAGATGCTGTTGCCCTGGAACCCGGGGATGCCGGTGATCGGCTTCTGGCCGTTCTTGTTGAACATCGTCACGGCCGTGGACAGCTGCGGGATGTACCCCACGAACCACGCCGCCGCGTTCTTGTCGGTGGTACCGGTCTTGCCGGCGACCTGACGCCCGTCGCTGAGCTGTGCGCTGGTGGCGGTACCGCTGGTGACGACCTTGCGCATCGCGAAGGTGGCCTGGGCGGCCTGGTCCTGGGTGAGCACCCGGTCGCCCTTGTCCTTGCCCCACGGCAGCGGGATCGACCGGTACGTGCCGTTCTCGGTCTTCACCTGCACCTTGCTGATCAGGTGGGGGGTGACGGAGGTGCCGCCGTTGGCGAACGCCGCGTACCCCGCCGCCTGGTACACCGCCGGGATGTTGGCGATGCCCAGCGACAGACCACCGGCGCCGCGGTGCGGGTCGAGGTAGCGCTTGGGGACGCCGAACTCCTCGGCGGTCTCGGCCACCTGGTCGAGGCCGAGCTTGAGGCCGAGCTTGACGTAGGCGGTGTTGACCGACTTCTCGGTGGCGGTGACCAGGTCGATCACGCCCATCGGCGGGTCGCCCTCGTCGTTGTTGACGGTGTAGCAGCTCGACGAGACGGGGTGGCTCTCGCCGCTGCCGTCGAAGCACTGCGGCGAGTGGCCGTCGATGGTCGACTTGATGCTCTGCCCGCTCTTGAGCGCGGTGGCCAGCACGTACGGCTTGAACGACGAGCCGACCTGGGCGCCGGGGGTGAAGACGGTGTCGACCTGGCTGCGTTTGGGATCGCCGCCGTAGAACGCCTTGATCTCGCCGTTCTTCGGATCGACGGCGATCAGCCCGGTGCCGATGTTCTTCGGCCAGCTCTTCACCCCGGCCTCGGACATCGCCTGCCGGGCGTAGGACATCCAGCGGGGGTCGAGGCTGGTGGTGATGCGCAGCCCGGCGTTCTCCACGTCGTCCGGCAGGCCCTTGATCTGCCGGAGCTCGTCCATCACGCGTTCCTTGATGAACCCGGTCTGGTTGGTCTGCTTGGTGTCGGTCCACTCGCGTTCGGTGACCGGGAACTTCAGCCGCTGCCGGTCGGCCTCCGTCAGCTTGCCCATCTCGACCATGCCGTCCAGGACGTAGTCCCAGCGGGAGCGCAGCGCCCGGTTGGCCTCGTCGTGGCCCCGGGTCTTGAAGTAGGTGGGCCGCTGGATCATCGCGGCCAGCAACGCACCCTCGGCGACGGTCAGCTTGCCGACGTCCTTGTGGAAGTAGGCCCGGGACGCGGCCTGGATGCCGTTGGCCTGACGGCCGAAGTAGACCGTGTTGAGGTACATCTCCAGGATCTTGTCCTTGGAGAGCTTCTCACCGATCTTGAGTGAGACGAAGATCTCCTTGATCTTGCGGCTCATGGTGCGGTCCTGGCTGAGACCCTTGTAATAGTTGCGGGCCAGCTGCTGGGTGATCGTGGAACCGCCCTGCGTGTCGCCGCCGATCGCGGTCTTGAACACGGCGCGGGCCAGGCCCCTCGGGGACACGCCGAGGCTCTCCTCGTAGAAGCCGCGGTCCTCGGCGGCCAGCACGGCGTTGCGCACGTGCGGGGGCACCTTGTCCAGCGGGACCGACTCGCGGTGCGCGCCGAGCCGGACGATCGGGGTCTTACCGTCGGCGTAGAGGATGGCCGAGCCCTCGTCGGTCACGCCGTCCTGCGGCTTGGTGGGCGTCGGCGTCATCGTGAAGCCGACCACGAACAGCGTCACCCCGGCGAGGAGGACGAGCGCCGTCAGCCCTGCGAGGATCTTCCAGGACGGTACGTAACGCCGCCACCCGGTCTTGGCGGGCTTGCCGGGGCGGGCGCGTCTACGTCCTTTGCCGCCGCTACCGGGTCCGGGGCCGCCCGGCCCTCCGGGGCCGCCCGGTCCGCCCGGGTCGCCGGGCCCCCACGGTGGCCCCCCGCCGGGCATCGGGCTGGCGGCGGCCCCGCGCCCGGAGTGCGGGGCGCCGCGTCGTCTTCGCCCCGGTGCTCCACGCGCCGAGACCCTTCCGCCCGGTCTGCCCCCCGGCCCTGAGGCGGAACCCAGGTCGGGCGCACTGCCGCCCGCCGCCTCCGCCCCGCCGGGCGGGTACGAGCCCGACCGCCGCGCCGGGCCCTCTCCGTATTCAGGTCCGTACTGGCTTCGGTAGCTCACGAGACCTCATCAGGTAGTTACTTTGACGCTTCCGTTACCGCGAATGTACATACGGTGTCGGCCTGGGATGCAGGGGCCTGCGCCGACGGGCCGGCCCGTTCCACCAGAGAGATGGCCCTGGGCTTCCACGCCGCCTCTGGCTGAGCCCAGATGGCAGGACGCAAGGGCACCCGCCGCGCTGGAACACGCCCCCCGCACGCAAGACGCGCGTCGCCGCTCGCGGTCGCACGTGGGAGGACCAGTGCGCCCAAGGCCGTTCGGGGCTGCCATTGTGCGCGATTCACTCCTGCTCGGTGTCGGAAGACGGCACGGCTCTGCGTCGTCCGAGGGTACTGCGCACGTCGACACGCGCGTGGCTCCATGCCGGGCCGGCGGCCGGAGGACGACGCGGACGAGCGGATCGTAGCCCCGGCAAGACGAACGGCCCCGGCCCGGGGGTCGCCCGGGGCGGGGCCATTCGTGGTGGGTCATGGCGCTATGGCCTCGACCTCGAATACGTCAGCGGCTGCGATTGCTGCTGCGGGTCCGGACGACCCGGATCGCCCGGCTGCTCCGGCTCATCGGTGTCCTTGCACTCCGGACGGTTGGGGAAGTACCGGCAGATCTGGTCCTTGTCCGGCGGCGGCGTCGTCGTGGGGGTGCAGTTGTTGCCGTTGCCGTTGCCCTGACCCGGTGGGCACGGCGGCGGGCTCGACGGCGTCTCCTCGACGCAACGGGGGTTGCGCCGGTTCCGCGGGTCGTCGCAGTCGGGCTGCTCCTCCTCGCGCTGCTCGGGCTCCTCGGTGTCCTTCGGCTTGGGCACCTTCGCGAACGCCTGCTGGTTGCCGCCGAACGCCGGCGGCTGGAACTGCTCGGGCGTGGTGCCCTGCGCGACCGCCGCGGTGTAGGCGTGCCAGATCCGTGCGGGGACGACACCACCGGAGATCTCGCCCAGGCCCGGGATGTACAGCGTCTTCTTCTTGTCGTTGAACATCGTCACGGCCGTGGACAGCTTCGGGTTCGCGGTGTAGCCGACGAACCAGGTCGCCACGTTCTTCTCCGTAGTACCGGTCTTGCCGGCCACCGGACGGTCGGCCAGCGCCGCGGCCGTCGCGGTACCGCCCGGCTTGACGACCTGCTGCATCGCGTAGGTGACGTCGCGGGTGACGGTCTCGGTGAAGACGTCCTCGCGCTTCTTCCAGGTCAGCTTCTTGTACTCGCCCGAGTTGTCCTTGGTGCGGACCTGCCGGACGACGTGCGGCTGGTAGTACGTGCCGCCGTTGGCGAACACCGCGTACCCGGCCGCCTGCTCGATGGGCCGGATGTCGTTGATGCCCAGCGCCAGACCGGCCTGGCTCTTGTACGGCTCGACCAGGTCGGACGCGACGCCCACGTCCTCGGCGGTCTTCGCCACGTTCGGGACGCCGACCTTCAGCGCCAGCTGCACGTACCCGGTGTTGCTCGACTCCTGGGTGGCCTTCATCAGGTCGATCGCCGCCGGACCGGAGTGGCTGTTGCGGATGGGAGCGAGCGCGCCGGGCGTGCCGGTGGGCACGACCTGGCCGCTGCCGTTGAAGGACACGCCGGAGCGGTTCTCCACCGTGGTCCTCAGGCTCCAGCCGTTCTTCAGCGCGGTGGCCAGCACGTACGGCTTCATCGCCGAGCCCGCCTGCGCCGAGCCCGCCCACACGTTGTCGAACGACTGCTTGAGGTAGTCCGGCCCGCCGTAGATGGCCTCGACCTCACCGTTGGTGGTGTTGACCGAGGTCAGGCCCAGCCGCACGTGCTGCTTGAGCAGCTTCCTGGGGTCGACGCCCGGGACCGACCGCTCCATGGCCTGCTTGGCCGCGATCATCTTCTTGCGGTCGAAGGTGGTGGTGACGCGCAGGCCGTTGCGGATGACCTCGTTCTCGGTGATGCCCTGGTCGCGCTGCAGCTCCCGCAGCGCCCGCTTGATCATGTAGCCGTTCTGGCCGCCGAAGGTGGCGTCACCGCCGATCTCCTTGGTCTGCGGCATCCGCTGGCTGTACTTGGCGTAGTCCGCCTCGCTCAGCTTGCCCATCTTGCGCATGCCGTCCAGCACGTACAGGTAGCGCGCCTGGGTCTGCTTGACGGCCTCCGGGTCTTCGCTGCGCGGGTCGAACCGGCCCGGCTGCTGGATGATGGCGCCCAGCAGCGCGCCCTCGTCCGGGCTCAGCTTGCTGACGTCCTTGCCGAAGAAGCTCTTGGACGCCGCCTGGATGCCGTAGGAGTTGCGGCCGAAGTAGATCGTGTTCAGGTACAGCTCAAGGATCTTGTCCTTGCTGCCCAGCTCGTCCTCCAGCTTCAAGGAGATGAACATCTCCTTGAACTTTCGGCTCATCGTCTGCTCGGGGGTGAGGTAGTAGTTCTTGGCGAGCTGCTGGGTGATGGTCGAACCGCCCTGGGTCTGCCCGCCGGTGAGGTTGTTCCACACCGCCCGGCTGATGCCCTTCACCGAGAATCCACTGTCGGTGTAGAAGGTGCGGTTCTCCGCCGCGATCACCGCGAAGCGGACGTGCTCTGGAACCTTGCCGTAGGTGACCAGCTCGCGGTTCGTACCGATCCGGCCGATCTCGGTCTTGCCGTCCCGGTAGTAGAAGATCGCCGCGGTCTTGGTGGCCTCCTCGTTGCCCTGCTTGGGCACCGGCGTCTGCGCGTACGCGACGCCGATCAACGCGGTGAGGCCGAGGAGACCCAGCAGGCCACCGCCCGTCACCAGCTTCCACGAGGGCAGGAACCGGCGCCAGCCGGTGGGACGGGAGCGCAGATGGTCGTACCACCTGCGTTCGTGCTCCTCCGGTTCGCGGGGGCCGCGCCCGCGTCCGCCGCCGGGACCGCCCGGACCACCGGGACCGCCGCCGTGCCTCCCCGGCCCTCCCGGACCTCGTCCCCCTGGGCCACCGGGGCCGCCGGGGCCGCGCCCACCTGGGCCCCCGGGGCCCCCGGACGCGCCGGGGCCGCCGGGCGCGCCGGGCGCCCCGGGCATGCCGCTGGCGGCGCGGCGCGGT
>NZ_BAAAZG010000068.1:20264-33464 GCF_039536785.1 Actinomadura miaoliensis | reverse complement strand
GGCGTGGCGGGGTACGGAGGATGACCATGGGAGACGCCTCCTCGGACGACCCGGCGGGGCACCCCCGCCCTTGATCATTTGTGCGGGGGCGATGCAAGCAGACGGCGGTGTCCGCCCGGCCAACTCGGCACGAATGATCGGAAGCGTCCCGCGCGCCGGGCCCGCCGTCCAGGCCGGGCGCCGGGCCGCCCGGCGCAAGGCGGACGGGACCGGAACGAGACGTCCGCGCGACCTGCGGCACCGATCCTGTGGAGCGACGGCCACCGGAGATCGGAGGCGGCAGTGTCCGTGCGACGTGTGGGACGTCTCCTGGCGCTGGGCGTCCTCCTCCTGCTCGCCCTGTCGGCGTGCGGTGGGGGCGGCGAACGCGCGCTGCCCGGGGCGTGGGTCGACATCGCGGTCATGCCGGACGGCGGCGCGCAGGTCGATCTGCGCGCCGCCGGGAGGCTGCGGTCGGACGCCGAGGTGCGGGACCTGGCCGGGGCGGTCGCGCGGGAGGTGTTCCCCGGCGCCACCGGCGTCCGGGTGCGCACCGTGACCAGCCGCGGGTACCCGTTCGCCAGGGCGGACGTGACCGGCGCCTACCGGCCGGGCCGCACGGTGCCGCTGGAACTGGACACCGCGCGGGCGTGGCGGCGGCTGGCCGCCCGGGGCTTCGACGAGGGCGGGGTGCGGTTGTGGCTGCCGTCCGTCCCGGCGACGGTGCGGCCGCGGCCGCCGGGAGGAACCTCGGACGTGCCGGAATGGACGGTGGGGCGGGGACGGCCCGCCCCGGTGGTGCGGGTCGTGATGCGGCCGCGGCCGGCGCTGTGGTTCGGCGCGGCCGCGCTGCTGGTGCTGGTCGTGGCGGGGGTCGTGGTGTCGGCGGCGGCACGGCGCTGGTACGTCGCCGTGTCCGCCGCCGCGGTCGCGATCGTCTGCGCGGTCGTCACGGTCTCCGCGGCGGCGGGCCGGCAGGGCGACAACCTGGGCGTCGCCGGGGTGCTCGGCGGGCGCGCCCTCGCCGTGGCCGCGGGCGCGCCCCTGGCGGGGCTGCCGCTCGGGCTGGTGGCGGTGGTGCTGTTCGTGCGGGCGCTGCGGCGGCTGCTGGACGACCCCGCCGCGGCCGGCTCCCCGTACGCCGCTAGACGACCAGGTCGAGGAGGAGCACGAACACCAGGCCGGTGACCGACAGCACCGTCTCCATCAGCGACCAGGTCTTGACGTTCTGCCCGACGCTCAGCCCGAAGTACTCCTTGACCAGCCAGAACCCGGCGTCGTTGACGTGCGAGAAGAACACCGACCCGGCGCCGATCGCCAGCACCAGCAGCGAGGTCTCACCGCTGCTCAGGCTGGTGACCAGCGGGGCCATGATGCCCGCGGCGGTGACGGTGGCGACGGTGGCCGAACCGGTGGCCAGGCGGATCAGCACCGCGACCACCCAGGCCAGCAGCAGCACCGACAGGCCGCTGTCGGCCACCCAGTCGGCGACCAGCTTGCCGATCCCGGTGTCGACGAGGGTCTGCTTGAAGCCGCCGCCGGCGGCCACGATCAGCAGGATGCCCGCGATCGGCGGCAGCGACTTCTCCAGCACCCCGGAGACCTCGCGCAGGCTCATGCCCGCGCCGCGGCCGAAGGTGAACATCGCCACGATCACCGCGATCAGCAGCGCCACCAGGGGGGTGCCGAGGTTGTCCAGGACGGTGCGCAGGTGGTCGCCCTCGTCGAGGAAGATGTCGGCCAGCGCCTTGCCCATCATCAGCACGACCGGCAGCAGCACCGTGACCAGGGTGACGCCGAACGACGGGCGGCGGCGGACGGCCCCGGCGTCGCCCTTCGTCACGTCCACGGCGGCGTCTGTCCCCGCGCCCGTCGCGGCGCCCGTCTCGTAGAGGGCAGGGGCCGGGACGTCCACCCAGCGGGCCGCGTACCGGGCGAACAGCGGCCCGGACACCGCGATCGTCGGCAGGGCGACGAGCACGCCCAGGGCCAGCGTGACGCCCAGGTCCGCCTTGAGCGCGTCGATGGCCACCAGCGGGCCGGGGTGCGGGGGCACCAGGCCGTGCATGGCCGACAGACCGGCCAGCGCCGGGATGCCCACCCGCACCAGCGACAGCCCGGACCGGCGCGCCACCAGGAAGATCACCGGCATCAGCAGCACGAGCCCGATCTCGAAGAACATCGGCAGCCCGATCAGCGCCCCGACCAGCGCCATCGCCCACGGCAGCGCGCGCGGACCGGCGCGGCCGACGATGGTGTCGACGATCTGGTCGGCGCCGCCGCTGTCGGCCAGCAGCTTGCCGAACATGGCGCCGAGCGCGATCAGCGCGCCGACGCCCGCCGCCGTGCTGCCGAACCCCTCGCCGAACCCGCTGACCGCGTCGGCCATCGGCAGCCCGGCGATCCCGCCGACCAGCAGCGAGCCGAGGGTGAGGCTGAGGAACGGGTGCACCTTCAGCCAGGTGATCAGGGTGACGATCAGCAGGATCCCGGCGAGCGCGGCCAGCACGAGCCGGCCGCCGCCGGCGATGGGCTCCTCGGGCGGGGCGAGGGCGAGTGCGGTGAGGGCGGGGGCTGTCATCAGGAACCTCCGGGGAGACTCCCGCCTTCCGGGCGGGGGGAGGGATTGGGGGTGAGGGGGGTTTGGTCAGGCCCCGCGCGGCGGGGAGGCCGAGGCGCCGGGCGCCGCGTCCAGGTAGGCGTCGACGAGCGCCTCGACGGAGGCGTCGAGATCGAGGACGATCCCGCGCTCGTCCGGGCCGAGCGGCTCCAGCGTGTCGAACTGGGAGTCGACCAGCGAGGCGGGCATGAAGTGGCCGGGACGGGCGGCCACCCGCCGCCGCACCACCTCGCGGTCGCCGTGCAGGTGCACGAACGTCACCTGGGGCGCCTTCTCCCGCAGCAGGTCGCGGTACGCGCGCCGCAGCGCCGAGCACGTCACCACGCCGCCGCCCGGCGCGTGCCCGGCCAGCCACACGCCGATCGCGCGCAGCCAGGGCAGCCGGTCGGCGTCGTCCAGCGGGAGGCCGGCCGACATCTTGGCGATGTTGCCGGGCGGATGGAAGTCGTCGGCGTCGGCGAACGGCACGCCCAGCCGCTGGGCGAGCGCGGCGCCGAAGGTCGTCTTGCCGGACCCCGCGACGCCCATGACGACGAGCAGCGGGGCGGCGGGGCCGCGGGCTGTGTCCATGACATCGACCTCTCGGATGACGTTTGCCAGAGTGTGACATGATTAATCAGCTCTTAACAACACCTGACCTGCATAAGTCTGATTTTTTACCCTCGTCCGCTCCGTGCGGAGCCATACGTGTGATGATTGGTGGCCATGGGGGGCAATGACCACGCCGGACTGCACGGCAGCGTCCTGGACCAGCTCGGCCTGCTGATCACCTCGGAGGAGCTGGCGCCCGGCCGGGTGCTGCGGATCGAGGAGCTGGAGGCCCGGTTCGGGGTGTCCCGGTCGGTGATCCGCGAGGCGATCCGGGTGCTGGAGTCCATGGGCATGGTCAGCAGCCGCCGCCGGGTCGGCGTCACCGTCGCCCCGCGCTCGGCCTGGAACCTGTTCGACCCGCGCATCATCGGCTGGCGGCTGGACGGCGGGGGCCGCGACGAGCAGCTGCGGTCGCTGAGCGAGCTGCGCCGCGGCGTCGAGCCGGTGGCCGCCGCGCTGGCCGCCCGCCGCGCCACCCCCGCCCAGTGCGGCACGCTGACCGGCGCGGTCATGCAGATGGCGGTGCACGGCAGGTCCGGCGACCTGGACGCCTACCTGGAGGCCGACGTCCTGTTCCACCGCACGCTGCTGGAGGCGTCCGGCAACGAGATGCTGGGCGCGCTCGGCGACGTGGTGGCCTCCGTGCTCGCGGGCCGGCACCACCACCATCTGTTCCCCGCCCGGCCCGAGCCGGCGGCGATCCGCTGGCACGCCGAGGTGGCGCAGGCGGTGCAGGCGGGGGAGCCCGAGGCCGCTGAGCGCGCCATGCGCGACATCGTCGAGGAGGCGACCCGCGCCATGCTCGGCGAGCCCGTCCCCGAGGCGCCCGACGCCTCCTAGGCCGGAATCGGCGCGTCTCCCGGCGACCGGCGAGGTTCTCGACCGGCGGGGCTCCCGGTCAGAGCGGGGCCGACGCGAGCACCGCACCGGCGACCGGGAGGGCGCCCGGGATACCTCCGGGGGAGTACCTGGGGGGCAGGTGGTGGAGCAGATGCCATGGAGGCGCGCCGTGGGCGGGTACACCTGGCCCAGGGAGCCGCAAGCGGCCATCGGACGAGGGCGCGGGCGGGGAAGGATCTGGCGCGACGGTGTCCGCGGACCGGCGGCGGCCCGACCTCCGGAGGTGCGACGTGAACGACGTGACCGGCGGCAAGTCCTTCATGCCGACCCGCAAGTGGTGGGCGGCACTGATCACGGCCCTCACCGTGGTCATGATCAACTGGGTCCAGGCGGGGTCGCTCAGCAAGGAGATCCTCATCGCCCTGATCGGGGTGGTGTCGCAGGCCGTGGTGTCGTACCTGGTGCCGAACGACAGCGCGCCCGGCGGCGTACCGCTCAAGCGCTGACCTGCGCTCTCGCGGCGAGCGGTAGCCGGGTTCCTCCTCATGTCCTGACATTCAGTCAAAAGCATGTTTGGACAAGATCTGATCACAAAGGGCATTGGAACGTGCCATTCTGCCGGTACCCCTGGCTACGATCACCTGCGACGCCGACGCCTCGCCGTGGAGGCACCATGACACAGACCCTCAGCGGGACCCGGTTCGACGACACCCGGCAGGACATCCGGCCGGAAGGGGAGGAGGCCGCCGCACCGGGCCGAGCGCCCGCGCCGACCCTGCACGATCCGTGCGCCGAGCGCGAACGGGCGGGCCGGCGGCTGCCGCGCGGGGACGACGCCCCGGAACTGGACGTCTTCCTCACCGGCCAGGTCTTCATGGACATGATCTTCACGGGCCTGCCGGGCCTGCCGCCGCCCGGCACCGAGCTGGTCACCGACGGCCTCGGCTCGGCCCCTGGCGGCGTGGCCAACATCGCCGTCGCCATGAGCCGCCTCGGCCTGCGCGTCGGGCTGGCCGCGCCGTTCGGCGACGACATGTTCGGGTCGTACCTGTGGCGCACGCTGTCCGAGCAGGAGGGCGTCGACCTGCGCCGCTCCCGGATGATCCCCGGCTGGCCGTCCCCGGTGACGGTGTCGCTGGCCTACGACTCCGACCGCAGCATGGTGACGTACGCCAAGCCCATGCCCCTGCCGCCGGACGACCTGGTCACGGTGCCGCCGCAGGCCAAGACGTGCTTCGTCGACATCGACCGGCCGGTGCCCGAGTGGGTGAAGGCGATGCGCCGCGACGGCGCCCGCGTGTTCGCCGACCTGGGCTGGGACTCCACCGAGACGTGGTCCACCGAGGTGCTCGACCGGCTCCGCCACGTCGACGTGTTCCTGCCCAACGCCGTGGAGGCCATGGCCTACACCCGCACCGGCTCCCCGGAGGAGGCCGCGCGGGCGCTGTCGGAGCGGGTGCCGGTGGTGGTCGTCAAACGCGGCGGCGACGGCGCCCTGGCGATCGACTCGATCACGGGGGAGCGCGCCGAGACCCGGGCGCTGCCGGTGGAGGCGCTGGACGCCACCGGCGCGGGCGACGTGTTCGCCGCCGGGTTCGTGTTCGGCACGCTGGCGGGCCTGCCGCTGGACGAGCGGCTGCGGTTCGCCAACCTGTGCGCCGGGCTGTCGGTGCGGCACCGCAGCGGGTCGCTCGGGTCGCCGTGCTGGGGCGAGATCGCCGCGTTCGGCGAGTCCGGCGAGGTCCCCGAGGAGGTACTGGAGGACTACGCCTTCGTCGTACCCTTCATCCCCGACTCGGCCGACGACACCGTCGTCCGCGCCGAGCCCACCCTGCGTTCCCACTCGGGGGGACGACCCCCCGAGGTCCCCCCGGCGACTACGAGAGCGGAGACACGATGACGACGCGCATCGCGGTGATCGGCGCCGGCAGCGGCTACATGCCCGGCGTCATCCGGGGGCTGCTGCACCGCGCCGCCGACCTGGCCGGGGCGCAGCTGCGCTTCCACGACGTGGACGCCGACCACCTGGACGTCATGACCCGGCTGGCCCGCAACATGTTCGCCGCCCGCGGGGCCGACTTCACCGTCAGCGCCCACACCGACCTCAAGGCCGCGCTGGACGGGGTGGACTTCGTGTTCACCACCTTCCGGCCGGGCGGGCTGCGCGGCCGCCACCTGGACGAGTCGATCCCGCTGAAGTACGGCGTCGTCGGGCAGGAGACGGTCGGCCCGGGCGGGTTCTTCATGGCCTGCCGGTCCGTCCCGGTGCTGCTGGAGATCGCCGCCACGCTCGCCGAGGTCGCCCCGGACGCGTGGATCATCAACTACACCAACCCCACCAACGTGGTCACCGACGCGGTCTCGCGCCACACCGGCGCGAAGATCCTCGGGCTGTGCGACCAGTGGGTGGGCGACACCGAGACCTGGGCCGACCTGCTCGGGCTGCCCGTCGAGGGCCTGGAGATCGACTGGATCGGCACCAACCACGGCACCTGGGCCGAGCGGGTCCGGCTGAACGGCGAGCCCGTCGACATCGCCCCGCTGCTGGAGGCGATGGAGCCGCACGGCGACGCCACCCCGCACCGCGACCCCGTCCGCATGGCCGAACTCGGCAAGGCCCTCGGCCTGCTGGTCAACTCCTACTCCAAGTACTACTTCTTCCACGACGAGGTCGTCGCGCAGCTGCGCGAGAAGGGCACCACCCGCGCCGAGGACATCCTGGCGATGCTGCCCGACTACTACGCGCAGGTGGCGGGGGAGGCCGACAAGCCCGACCCGGACCCGAGCCGCGAGCGCGGCGGCGGCGAGCACGGCGAGTTCGCGGTGGACGTGATCTGCGCGATCGTCCGCGACGAGCAGCGCCGGTTCATCGTCAACACCCGCAACCGGGGCGCGATCGCCACGCTGGAGCCCGACGCGATCGTCGAGGTCCCGGCGGTGGTGGGCCGCCAGGGCGCGGTGCCGCTGGTGATGGGGGACCTGCCGCGCCAGGTCCGCGGCCTCACCCAGGCCGTCCACGAGTACGAGCGCCTGGCCGCCGACGCCGCCGTCACCGGCGACCGGCGCACGGCCCTGCGCGCGCTGCTGGCCCACCCGTTCGTCACCAGCCTGCGGGTCGCGGAGCGGATCCTCGACGAGGGCCTGGCCGCGCACCGCGCCGACCTCCCCCAGTTCACGAAGGAGCGGTAGCAGATGCCGACGACACCCAGCGCGAGGAGAGGCGGCCCGAGGAGACTCGGCAGGCGGGCGGTGCTGGCCGCGGTGGCGGTCGCGGCCCTCGGCACCGCCTGCGCCCCCGGCTCGGACACCGAGCAGCCGCAGGGCAAGGCGCCCGCCGCGGTCAGCACCGACGTCGCCAAGGCCGGCAACGTGACGCTGACCGTCTGGGACCAGGAGGTCCAGGGCGGCCAGCGCAAGCAGATCGAGAAGCTGAACGAGCAGTTCCAGGCCAAGTACCCGAACGTCAAGATCAACCGGGTGTCGCGGTCGTTCAGCGACCTGCAGAAGACGCTGCGCCTGGCGCTGTCGGGCGACAACCCGCCCGACGTGGTCGAGGCCAACCAGGGCTACGCGGCGATGGCGCAGTTCGTCAAGGCCGGCATGCTGCTGCCGCTGGACTCCTACGACCAGGCCTACGGATGGCGCAAGCGCTACCCCAAGGGCCTGATGGACCTCAACAGCGTCACCACCGACGGCAAGCTCATCGGCTCGGGCAGCCTGTACGGCGTCTCCCTCAACGGCGAGATCGTCGGCCTGTACTACAACAAGGACAAGCTGTCCAAGCTGGGCATCCGGGCGCCGCAGACCTGGGGCGAGTTCGAGCAGGCGCTGGCCACCGCCAAGAGCAAGGGCGAGATCCCGATCGCGTTCGGCAACCAGGAGAAGCTGCCCGCGATGCAGCTGTACGGCATCGTCCAGGACCAGCACGCCGACAAGCAGACCGTGCGCGACCTGGTGTTCGGCAAGAGCGGCTCGTGGAGCGACGGCCCGAACGTGCAGGCGGCGCAGAAGCTCGCCGACTGGGCGAAGCAGGGCTACTTCACCAAGGACGCCAACGCCATCAAGTGGGACGACACCCCGGCCAACTTCGCCAAGGGCGACGGGGTGTTCATGTTCGGCGGCACCTGGTGGGCGTCCGACCTGATGGACAAGATGGGGGACAAGGTCGGCTTCATGCTGCCGCCCCCGGCGCAGGCGGGCGGGGCCTCGGCGACCATGGGCGGCGAGAGCCTGCCCTGGTCGATCACCGCCAAGTCCAAGCACCCCGACGTGGCCGCCGCCTACATCAACTTCATCACCTCGCCCGAGGCGATGGACGTGTCGGTCGAGACCGGCAACCTGCCCGCGCTGGCGCCGCCGTCCAAGAAGCCCGAGGGCGCGCTGATGAAGGACGTGCTGTCCGCCTGGGAGACCCTCAGCAAGAACGACGGCATCACCCCGTACATCGACTACGCCACGCCGACGTTCGCCGACGCCTTCGGCGGGCCGCTGCAGGAGCTCATCACCGGCAAGACGTCGGCGCAGCAGGCGATGCAGAAGGCCCAGGACGACTACGCCGCCTTCCAGAAGAAGAAGTGAGCGGGCCGGACACACTCCGGTACGTCCTGCTTCGACGCTGACCCGAAGGAGCCGTAATGACGATCGTCGCGCGGCCCGGCGCCGAACGCCGGCGGCGCGCGCACCGGCCCGCCGCCGCCCGGCGGGCCGGTGCGCCCTCCCGCCGCGGCTCGCCGGGCGCCCCGTGCCGGATCGGCTGGCTGTACGTCCTTCCCGCACTGCTGGTCTACGGCGCCTTCCTGCTGTGGCCGCTGGTGCGGGGGGCGCAGTTCTCGCTGTACGAGTGGGACGGCCTCGGCCCGGCGACGTGGGCGGGCCTGTCCAACTACGGCGAGATGCTGTCGGACCCGGTGCTGCGCGGCTCGTTCGGGCATCTGGCCGTGCTGATCGTCTTCTACGCGGTGCTGCCGTGCTGCGTGGCGTTCGTGCTGGTCGGGGCGATGTCGCGGGCCCGGATCCGGGGCCTGGCGTTCTTCCGCACCGTGCTGTTCCTGCCGCAGGTGGTGGCGATGGTGGCGGTCGCGGTGGCCTGGCAGTGGATGTACTCGGCCGACGGCCCGGTCAACGACCTGCTGCGCGGCCTGCACTCCCTCGGGCTGCCCGACTGGTCGCGCGGCTGGCTCGGCGACTTCACCTTCGCGCTGCCCGCGGTCGGCCTGGTCGGCACGTGGGTGAACATCGGGCTGGCGATGGTGCTGCTGCTGGCCGGGGTGCAGAAGATCCCGCGCGAGCTGTACGAGGCGGCGCGCATCGACGGCGCCGGGCCGGTGCGCGAGTTCTGGACGGTGACGCTGCCGGGCCTGCGCCGTGAACTGGCGGTGGCGCTGACGCTGACCACCATCCTGGCGGTGCGCAACTTCGACCTGATCTACATGGCGACCAGCGGCGGCCCCGGCGACGCGACGAAGGTCCCCGCCTACGAGGTCTACAACCGCACCTTCAACACCGGCGAGGTGGGGCTGGGCTGCGCGGTCGGCCTCACCATCGCCGTGCTGGCGTTCGTGATCACGGCCGGGATCCGCCGGGTGGTCGAGGGGCGCCCGGACGCGGAGGGCAGGGCATGATCGCGCGCAGGGAACAGGTGTTCAACTACGCGGTGCTGACGCTGTTCGCGGTGCTGGCGATCTTCCCCATGGCCGGGGTGGTGGCGCAGGCGCTGCAGCTGCCCGGCCTGGACCTGTCCGCCTTCGGCACCGCCTGGCGGGACGGCGACTTCGCCGTCTACCTGCGCAACAGCGTGATCGTCACCGCCGTGACGGTGGTCGTCGCCACGGTGCTGTCGATCATGGCGGGGTTCGCGCTCGGCACGATGCGCTTTCGCGGCGCGGGCGCGGTGGCGCTGCTGTTCGTGGCCGGGCTGACGATCCCGACCGAGGCGATCGTGGTGCCGCTGTACTTCGACCTGCGCTCGCTGGACCTCGACAACACCTACGCCGGGGTGATCCTGCCGCAGGTCGCCATGTCGGTGGCGTTCGGCACGTTCTGGATGCGCGCCTACTTCCGCAGCGTCCCGCCGTCGCTGCTGGAGGCGGCCCGGATGGACGGCGCGGGCAGCTGGACCACCCTGTGGCGGGTACTGGTGCCGATGGGACGTCCCGCCATCCTCACCATGATCGTGCTGATCTCCATGTGGACGTGGAACGAGTTCCTGCTGCCGCTGGTGATCCTCAACTCCGAGGAGGGCCTGCGCACCGCGCCGCTGGGCCTGTCCGTCTTCCAGGGGAACCACAAGACCGACTACGCCGCGCTGATGTCCGGCGCACTGATCATCGCGGCGCCCGTCGTGCTGCTGTACGTCTTCCTGCAGCGCCACTTCATCGCCGGAATGCTCTCGGGGGCCATCAAGGAGTAGGGGCCGCGGCCTTTGTCGCCCGGCACAACCGAACAGGAGACTTCCATGCGAAGACTCGCCCTACCCGCTTTGCCCGTCGCGGTTTCCGCGGCGCTGGCGGCGTCCCTGCTGGGGCCGCCCGCGCAGGCGGCGGCGCAGAGCAGGCCGGCCGAGAAGGGCAGGCTGGACGTGCTGTTCGTCGGGGCGCATCCCGACGACGAGGCGGGCGGCCTGTCCACCTACGGGCAGTGGAACGAGTACGACGGCGCCCGCGTGGGCGTCCTCACCGTGACCCGGGGCGAGGGCGGCGGCAACGCGGCCGGCACCGAGGAGGGGCCGCCGCTGGGGCTGCTGCGCGAGGACGAGGAGCGCCGCGCCGTCGGCAAGGCCGGGGTGGCGAACATCCACTACCTCGACGACGTGGACTTCTACTACACCGTCAGCGCCCCGCTCACCGCCGACGTGTGGGACCACCGGGAGGCGCTGGGACGGGTCGTGCGGCTGGTCCGCCAGACCCGGCCGAAGGTGATCGTCACCATGGAGCCCGCGCCCGTGCCCGGCCAGCACGGCAACCACCAGGAGGCCGGGCGGCTGGCCACCGAGGCGTACTTCCTGGCCGCCGACCCCAAGGCCTACCCCGAGCAGATCACCCGCGAGGGGCTCAAGCCGTGGGCGCCGGGACGGCTGTTCAACACCGGCGGCGCGTCCGGGCCGTCCGGTCCGTCGTGCGCGTCCGGCTTCACCCCGTCGGCGCAGGCGGCGACCGTCTACGGCGTGTGGGGCGGCCGGGCCTCGTCCCGCAACGGCGGCAGGACGTGGGCGCAGGTGGAGCGAGACGCGCAGCGCGTGTACGTCAGCCAGGGCTGGGGCGGCTTCCCCGACGTGCCGGCCGACCCGAACCTGAACGGCTGCGACTACTTCACCCAGATCCACAGCCGCGTGCCGTACAGGCTGGACAACCGTGACGCCACCGCCATGCTGGAGGGCGCCGTCACCCCCGGCACCGGCGGCCTGCCGCAGGACACCCGGTTCTACCTGACCACCGACACGTTCGGCGTCACGCCCGGCGGGGAGGTGAAGGTCACCGCGCACGCCAGCTCGCCCAAGACCCTGCGCAAGGCGAAGGCGAAGCTCGACGTGCCCGCCGGCTGGACCGTTACAGGATCCGGCGACCTCGGCACGGTCGGCTCGTCGGAACGCACCACCACGTTCACGGTGAAGCCCCCGGCGCAGGCGTCCTACGGGCGCGTGCGGCTGGCGGCGACGCTGTCCACCGCGAACGGCACCGGCCAGAACGTGGCGCCCGTCGAGGTGCGCGCCCCCGTCACGGGCGTCCAGCAGCCGCTGCCGCGCGTGGAGGACTTCGACGCCTGGGCGGCGCGCAACGGCGTGCCGCAGCTCACCGGGCGCGTCAAGCGCGTGCTGACGCTCGGGACCGGGCAGTCGCGCGAGGTGCGGGTCGACCTGTCCAACGCGTCCGCGTCGGCGCAGTCCGGCACCGTGAAGCTGGACCTGCCCGACGGGTTCGCCGCCGACGCCGCGTCCAAGCCGTACCGGCTGGAGGCCGGCAAGAACGGATCGGTCGCCTTCACCGTCCGCAACACCGACGCCTCGCTGCCCACCTCCAACCAGGGCGGCGCGAACGGCGACTACGACTACACCATCACCACCACCGGCTCCTCGGGCGCGCCCGACGTGCAGAAGGCCGCGCTCGAACTGGTGCCGGTCGCCGAACTGCCCAAGGCCGCCGCGGCGCCCACGCTCGACGGCAAGGAGGGCGCGGGCGAGTACACCGGCTCCGAGCTGAACCTGTCGCGCCTGTGGGAGGGCACGGCGTGCGAGTCGGCCGCCGACTGCTCGGCCACCGGCAAGGTCACCTGGACCGACGACGCGCTGTACGTCCTGGTCAAGGTGCGTGACGACAAGCAGGGCACCGTTCTCGGCGCCGACGACTGCAAGCGGCACTGGCGCAGCGACTCGGTCGAGATCGCCATCGACCCGCGCGGCGACTCGGAGAACACCTCCACCACGTTCAAGACCGGCGTCTTCCCGGTGATGAGCGACGGCGCGCCGTGCTTCCAGCGCGACGCCGACCAGCACCAGGGCCCCGGCGCCGAGACCGCGCCCGGCATGCGGGTCGCGGCCACGGTGGCGCAGCCGTACGACGGCTACACGGTCGAGGCGAAGATCCCCTTCACGGCGCTGCCCGCCGCGGTCGACCCGGAGCGCATGGGGCTGAACATCTTCGTCTACGACTCCGACACCCAGGACAAGACCGGCCAGACCCGGATCGGCTGGTCCACCTGGGGCGGCGTGCAGGGCGACCCGTACCGGTGGGGACTGACCACGCTGCCCGGGCACACGCCGCCGGCCGGCATGCCCACCACGCCCAGGCCGCCGGTGATGCCGACCGACGCCGCCGCGTCGGTGAACTCGCCGCAGTCGATCAGGCAGGCCGCCGAGACGGGGATCCCGCTGGCCGGCGGACCGGCCGCCCCGCGCGACGCCACCGGCCGCATCGACGGCAGGCCGGTCGTCTCCGGCGGCTCCACCACCTTCCGGCTGCGCGCCACCGGCCCCGGCACCGCGTACGCGCACGTCTGGGACGGCAAGGTGCTCGGCACCAAGAAGATCACCGTGACGCGGGCGGGCACCACCACGGTGACCGTCCCCGGCGCGACCGGCTACCTGGCCGTGGCCTTCCAGGCCGAGGCGGGCGGCACCGCGAGCAGCGTCGCCCAGCTCGGCACCCGCTGACCGCACGACGGCGCACCGGCGCCCG
>NZ_BAAAZG010000068.1:2717-20217 GCF_039536785.1 Actinomadura miaoliensis | reverse complement strand
GCCTGCCGCCCACCGTTCGTGCCACGCACAGGGGGCCATGCCGCGCGCATGACCGGACGCGGCCGGGCGCCGGGAACGCTTCCGGCGCCCACCCTCCGCGGCGGCTACTTGCCGATGAGGGTGTGGGAGAAGGAGTAGCGCGTGGCCCGGTACACGTGGCTGCCGTACTCGACGGCGCGGCCCTTGTCGTCGTAGGCGACGCGGGTCATGGTCAGCAGCGGGGCTCCGCGCCGTTCGTCGAGCAGGCGGGCCTCGGCGGCGGTGGCGGCGCGGGCGCCGATCGTCTGGTGGGCGATGCGCAGGTTGACCCCGGCGCCGCGCAGCGTCTCGTAGAGGCCGTGCCGCTCCAGGCGGTCGGCGGTGACGTCGAGCACGTCGAGCGGCAGGTGGTTGGTCATCAGGGCGAGGGGGTCGTCGCCGGTCAGGCGCAGCCGGCGCAGCAGCAGGACCTTGCTCTCGGCCGGGACGCCGAGCTCCTTGGCGACCTCCGGCGGGGCGGCCACGGGGCCGAACTCCAGCACCCGCGTGGACGGCCGCTCGCCCGCCGCCGACAGGTCGTCGTGCAGGCTGGACAGCTCGATGGGGCGCCGCACCTGCGGCTGGACGACCTGGGTGCCGACGCCGCGCCGGCGCACCAGCAGCCCCTTGTCGACCAGGTGCTGGATCGCCTGGCGCACCGTGGGCCGCGACAGGCGGCAGCGCGCCGCCAGTTCCATCTCGTTCTCCAGGCGGGTGCCCGGGGGGAGCGCGCCGCTGCGGATCGCCTCCTCCAGCTGCTGCGCGAGCTGGAAGTACAGCGGGACGGGGCTGGTGCGGTCCACGGAGACCGGATGGCGGTGCGCGGCGGCTTCGGGCACGGGCGGGGCTCCCTCGGTGAGAACGGCACGAGGATAGTCGAGCCGTGTTACGAATAAGTCAGGGAGTCCTAATGTCAGGACATTCTCTTGACAGTATATGGACCGTTCCATGAAGCTTGATCATGCCCAGCTGGCGGTGTGCCGTCCCGCGCGGCGCGCGGCCCGGGGGCGCCTCGGCGGGTCCGCGCGGCCGCGCGGCCGGACATCGGGAGGTCGGGATGAGGGTCGGGCTGGCCGGAGCGGGGCGCATCGGCGCCGGGCACGCCGAGACGCTGCGCGCCCTGGCGTCCGTCGACGCGGTCGTGGTGGCCGACGCCGACGCGGCGCGGGCGCGGGCGGTCGCCGCCAAGATCGGGGCCGAGGCGGCCCCCTCGGTGGACGCGCTGTTCGCCTCCGGACTGGACGCGCTCGTCGTGGCCGCGGTGACCAGCGCGCACGCCGAGCTGGTCGTCCGCGCGGTCAAGGCGGGGCTGCCGGTGTTCTGCGAGAAACCGCTCGCCCCCGACATCGAGGGCACGCTGCGGCTGATGGACGCCGTCGGCGGCTCGGGCGTCCCGGTGCAGGTCGGGTTCCAGCGGCGCTTCGACGCCGGGCACGTGGCGGCGCGCGAGGCGGTGCGGTCCGGGCGGCTCGGCTGGGTGCACACCATCCGCTCGTGCACCCTGGACCCGGTGCCGCCGCCCGCCGCCTACGTCCGCGGCTCGGGCGGCCTGTTCCGCGACTGCTCGGTGCACGACTTCGACGCCGTCCGCTTCGTCACCGGACGTGAGGTGACGCGCGTCTGCGCCGTCGGCGCCAACCGGGGCGCGGACTTCTTCGCCGAGGCCGGGGACGTCGACACCGCCGCCGCGCTGCTCACCCTCGACGACGGCACCCTGGCCCAGGTGTCGGCCACCCGCTACAACGCGGCGGGCTACGACGTGCGGCTGGAGGTGCTCGGATCGGCCGACAGCGTCGTCGCCGGGCTGGACGACCGCACGCCGCTGACCCCCGTCGGCGGCGGCCTTCGCCCGGCCGGCCCGCCGCACACCCACTTCCTCGACCGGTTCGCCGACGCGTACGCGGCCGAGCTCGGCGCGTTCGTCGAACTGGCGGCCGGGCGCATCGACAACCCCTGTCCCCCCGAGGAGAGTCTGGAGGCGCTCTACGTGGCCGAGGCGTGCGAGCTGGCGCGACGCGAGGACCGTGTCGTGACGATCGAGGAGGTCCGCCGGTGATCGCCGCGGAGCGGGTCGCGGGAGCCCCGATCTCCTGGGGCGTGTGCGAGGTGCCGGGCTGGGGCCACCAGATGGCGCCCGAGCGGGTCCTGGCCGAGATGCGCGACCTCGGGCTGGCCGCCACCGAGTTCGGCCCCGACGGCTTCCTGCCCGCCGACCCCGCCGAACGCGCCCGCCTGCTGGAGTCCTACGGGCTCCGGCCGGTCGGCGGGTTCGTGCCGCTCGTCCTGCACGACCCCGCGCGCGACCCGCTGCACGAACTGTCCCGCGTACTGGACGGCTTCGGCGGGCCCGGCGCCACCGTCGTGCTCGCCGCGGCCACGGGCCTGGACGGCTACGACCGGCGTCCCGATCTCGACGCCGCCGCCTGGCGCACCCTGCTCGGCAACCTCGGCCGCGCCGCCGTGCACGCCGCCGGCCGCGGCCACCGGGCCGTCCTGCATCCGCACGTCGGCACCGTCGTCGAACGCGGCGACGAGGTCGACCGCGTCCTCGACGGCACCGACGTGCCGCTCTGCCTGGACACCGGGCACCTGCTCATCGGCGGCGTCGACCCCCTCGCCCTGGCCCGCGCCGCCGCCGGCCGTATCGCCCACGTGCACCTGAAGGACGTCGACGCGGAACTGGCCGGGCGCGTGCGGGACGGACGGATCGCCTACACCGACGCCGTGCGCGAGGGCATCTACCGGCCGCTGGGGCGGGGCGACATCGACGTGCCCGGCATCGTCGGCGCGCTGGAGTCGGCCGGATACCGGGGCTGGTACGTCATGGAACAGGACACCGTCCTCACCGCCGAGCCGCCGCCCGGCGCCGGGCCGTGTGACGATGTCGCCGCGAGCATCACCTTTCTGCGAGGCGGCGCGACATGACCCACGACCTGATCACCATGGGCCGCGTCAGCGTGGACGTCTACCCGCAGCAGGTCGGCGTCCCGCTGGAAGACGTCGAGACGTTCGGCAAGTACCTGGGCGGCAGCCCCACCAACGTCGCCGTCGCCGCGGCCCGGCACGGCCACCGCACCGCGGTCATCACCCGCACCGGCGACGACCCGTTCGGCCGCTACGTCCACCGGGCGCTGCGCGGGTACGGCGTGGACGACCGCTTCGTGACGGCCGTGCCGCACCTGCCCACCCCGCTGGCGTTCTGCGAGATCTTCCCGCCGGACGACTTCCCGCTGTACTTCTACCGCTGGCCCAAGGCCCCCGACATGCAGATCGAGCCCGGTGAGCTGGACCTGGACGCGATCCGCGCCGCCACCGTCTTCTGGGCCACCGTCACCGGGCTGTCCGACGAGCCCAGCCGCACGGCGACCGTCACCGCGCTCGCCGCGCACACCGGCACCACCGTGCTGGACCTGGACTACCGGCCCATGTTCTGGGACTCGCCCGACCGGGCCCGCCGCGAGATCGGCCGGGCGCTGCCGCACGCCACCGTCGCCGTCGGCAACCTGGAGGAATGCCGGGTCGCCGTGGGGGAGGCCGAGCCGCTCGCCGCCGCCCGCGCCCTGCTGGACCGCGGCGTCCGGCTCGCCGTCGTCAAGCAGGGACCGCGCGGCGTGCTGGCGGCCACGGCCGACGAGACGGTGCGCGTGCCGCCGGTCGCGGTGAAGGTCGTCAACGGGCTCGGCGCCGGCGACGCCTTCGGCGGGGCGCTGTGCCACGGGCTGCTGTCCGGCTGGGACCTGGAACGCACGATCCGGTTCGCCTCGGCCGCGGGGGCGCTGGTCGCGTCCCGCATCGCCTGCGCCGACGCCATGCCCGCCACCGACGAGGTGGAGCGGCTGCTGAGAGAGGACGGCATGACACCGACGACGCCCCGGGAGGGCACGGCGTGAGCACCGGCACGTTCGCCGAGCGGTACGCCGCCCTGGCCGAGATCCGCGCCGTCCGGCCGGAGGCGATCGCGCTGGCCGCCGCGCGGCGGGTGCGGCGCGCGTCCCCGCCCGGCCCGGCCGGCCGGCTGATGATCGTCGCCGCCGACCACCCGGCGCGCGGCGCGCTGGCCGCCGGGGGCGACCCGCTCGCCATGGCCGACCGGCGCGACCTGCTCGAACGCATCTGCGTCGCGCTGTCGCGGCCCGGCGTGGACGGCGTGCTCGGCACCCCCGACGTCATCGAGGACCTGCTGCTGCTCGGCGCCCTGGACGGCAAGGTCGTCCTCGGGTCGATGAACCGGGGCGGGCTGGCGGGCGCCGCGTTCGAGATCGACGACCGGTTCACCGCCTACGACGCCGACGCCGTCGCCGCCGCCGGGCTCGACGGCGGCAAGATGCTGCTGCGCGTCGACTACGACGACCCGGCCACCGCCCGCGCCCTGGAGGGCTGCGCCCGCGCGGTGTCGGGACTGGCCGGGCACCGGCTCATGGCCATGGTCGAGCCGTTCGTGTCCCGGCGCGGCGCGGACGGCAAGGTCGTCAACGTCCTGACGCCCGAGGCCATGACCAGGGCGGTCGCGATCGCCTCCGGCCTGGGCACCACGTCGGCGTACACCTGGCTGAAGGTGCCGGTGGTGGACCGGATGGAACAGGTCATGGCGGCGTCCTCGCTGCCCGCCGTGCTGCTGGGCGGCGAGGTGCCCGCCGACCCCGACGGCGCCCTGGCCGCCTGGCAGAAGGCCCTGGCGCTGCCGACCGTGCGCGGCCTGGTCGTCGGCCGCGCCCTGCTGTACCCCTCCGACGACGACGTCGCCGGAGCCGTCGACGCCGCGGTGAGGCTGCTGTGAGTCCCTACCTGACCGAGATCACGCCGGAGACGGCGGGCTGGACCTACTCGGGCCTGCGCGTCGTCGCCCTGCCCCCGGGCGGCCGGCACGCGCTGGACACCGGCGAGGAGGAGATGCTCGTCCTGCCGCTCGCCGGGTCCTGCACGGTGACCGTCGACTCGGCCGTCTTCGAGCTGCGGGGCCGGCGGGACGTGTTCTCCCGCGTCACCGACTTCGCCTACGCGCCCCGCGACGCGCGGGTGACGATCACCTCCGCCTCCGGCGGCCGGTTCGCGCTGCCGTCGGCCCGCTGCGCGAACCGGCTGGCGCCCCGCTACGGCCCCGCCGAGGACGTCCCCGTCGAGCTGCGCGGCGCCGGGCAGGCCAGCCGCCAGGTCAACAACTTCTGCACGCCCGAGGCGTTCGAGGCCGACCGGCTCATCGCCTGCGAGGTGCTGACGCCCGGCGGCAACTGGTCGTCCTACCCGCCGCACAAGCACGACGAGGACCGTCCCGGCGAGAGCGTCCTGGAGGAGATCTACTACTTCGAGGTCGCCGGCGGACCCGCCGGACCGGGCATGGGCTACCAGCGCGTGTACGGCACCCCCGAGCGGCCCATCGACGTGCTGGAGGAGGTCCGCACCGGCGACGCGGTGCTGATCCCGCACGGCTGGCACGGTCCGTCGATGGCGGTTCCCGGGTACGACCTGTACTACCTGAACGTCATGGCCGGACCCGGCCCCGAGCGCGCGTGGCGGATCTGCGACGACCCCGCGCACGCCTGGGTCCGCGACACCTGGCCCGGGCAGCCGCTCGACCCGCGGCTCCCGCTGACCTCGACGGAGGAGCGATCATGAGGCTGACGGTCGGCCAGGCGGTGGTGCGGTTCCTGGCGGCGCAGCACGGCGAGCGGGACGGCGTGCGGCGGCGCCTGTTCGGCGGGTGCTTCGGCATCTTCGGGCACGGCAACGTCGCCGGGATCGGGCAGGCCCTCGCCGAGTACGCCGACGAGTACCCGGAGTTCCGCTACTTCCAGGCGCGCAACGAGCAGGCGATGGTGCACACCGCCGTCGGGTACGCGCGCATGCACGACCGGCTGCGGATGCTGGCCTGCACCACCTCGATCGGCCCCGGCGCCACCAACATGGTGACCGGCGCGGCCCTGGCCACCATCAACCGCCTGCCCGTCCTGCTGCTGCCCGGCGACGTCTTCGCCACCCGCCGCGCCAACCCCGTGCTGCAGGAGCTGGAGGACCCGCGGTCGTACGACGTGTCGGTCAACGACTGCCTGAAGCCGGTGTCGGCGTTCTGGGACCGGATCAACCGGCCCGAGCAGCTTCCGTCGGCGCTGCTGGCGGCGATGCGGGTGCTGACCGATCCGGCGGCCACCGGCGCGGTGACGCTGGCGCTGCCGCAGGACGTGCAGGCCGAGGCCCACGACTGGCCCGAGGAGCTGTTCGCCGAACGCACCTGGCACATCCCGCGTCCGGTGCCCGAACCGGACGCGCTGCGGCGGGCGGTGGACGTGCTGCGCGGCGCGCGGCGCCCGCTGATCGTCGCGGGCGGCGGGGTGATCTACTCCGACGCCTGCGCCGAGCTGGCCGCCTTCGCCGAGGCGACGGGGATCCCGGTGGCCGAGACGCAGGCGGGCAAGGGCGCGCTGCCCTGGCGGCACCCGTGCGCGGTGGGCGCGGTCGGCGCGACCGGCACGACGGCCGCGAACGCGCTGGCGCGCCGCGCCGACGTGGTGCTCGGAATCGGCACGCGCTACAGCGACTTCACCACCGCCTCGCACAGCCTGTTCGCCGATCCGGGGGTGCGGTTCGTCAACGTGAACGTCACCGGGTTCGACGCGGCCAAGCTGGGCGGGGAGATGCTGGTCGCCGACGCCCGCGAGGGGTTGAAGGCGCTGCGCGGCGAGCTCGCCGGCCACCGGGTCTCCGACGCCTACCAGGCCGAGGTCGCGGAGCTGGTCGCGGCGTGGAACGCGACGGTGGACCGCGCCTACGCCCTGGGGCACGGGCCCGTTCCGGCTCAGTCGGAGGTGATCGGGGCGGTCAACGCCGCCGCCGGGCCGCGCGACGTGGTGGTGTGCGCGGCCGGGTCCATGCCCGGCGACCTGCACAAGCTGTGGCGGCCCGCCGGTCCGCGGACCTACCACGTCGAGTACGGGTACTCCTGCATGGGCTACGAGGTGGCCGGCGGGCTGGGGGTGAAGCTGGCCGCGCCGGACCGCGAGGTGTTCGTGCTGGTGGGCGACGGGTCGTACCTGATGATGGCCCAGGAGCTGGTCACCGCCGTGGCCGAGGGCGTCAAGCTCGTCGTCGTGCTCGTGCAGAACCACGGGTTCGCCTCCATCGGCGGGCTGTCGGAGCAGGTGGGGGCGCAGCGGTTCGGCACCCGCTACCGCTACCGCGACGACAGCGGACGCCTGGAGGGCGACGTCCTCCCGGTGGACCTGGCCGCCAACGCCGCAAGCCTGGGCGCGCACGTCGTCCGCGCGACCACCGTCGAGGAGCTGCGGGACGCGCTGGAGCAGGCCAAGGCCGCCTCGCACACGACGGTGGTGCACATCGAGACCGATCCGCTGGTGTCCGCGCCCGACAGCGAGGCGTGGTGGGACGTGCCGGTGGCGGAGGTGTCGGAGCTGGAGGCGACCCGCCAGGCCCGCGCCCGCTACGAGAAGGAGCAGCAGGCCCAGCGGCGCTACCTCGGGACGTAGGCCTCAGAAGGGGCTGTGCGTGGCGGCGGGGGAGGGGGCTCCGGCCGGGACGCCGGGGTCCTCGTCGCCGTCCGGGCGCCACGTCGCGACCAGCGCGGCCAGCGCGGTGGTGAACGGCACGGCGGCGATCAGCCCGAGCGTGCCCGCCACGCTGCGGACGATCTCCTGCGCGATGACGGGGGTGGTGACCACCTCGCCCAGCGACTGGCCGCCCACGCTGAACAGCAGCATGAGAGGCAGCGACGCCCCGGCGTAGGCGAGCACGATCGTGTTGATGACCGAGGCGATGTGCGCGCGGCCGACCCGGGCGGCGGCCCGGTACAGCCGCCCGAACGAGCGGGACGCGTCGGCCCGGGCGAGTTCGCGCACGGTGGCCGCCTGGGTGACGGTGACGTCGTCCAGCACGCCCAGCGACCCGATGATGACGCTGGCCAGCAGCAGCCCCTGGGTGTTGATGCTGTAGGACAGGTCCAGCGACAGCGAGCTGTCGTCGGTGATGCCGGTCAGCCGGGTCAGGTCGATCGCCAGCATCGCCAGCAGCCCGGTCAGGGCGAGGCTGCCGAGCGTGCCGAGCACCGCGACCGACGTCGTCAGCGAGAAGCCGTGCGTCAGGTACAGCACCGCCAGCATGATGGCCGCCGCGCAGACGATGGCGGCGCCCAGCGGCGAGCGGCCGTCCAGGATCGCCGGGATGAGGAACAGCACCAGCAGCGCGAACGTGACGCCCAGCCCGATCAGCGCGGTCAGCCCGCGCCACCGGCCGAAGGCGATCACGGCGAGCACGAACGCGCCGGCGACCAGCCACAGCGGCCGCGAGCGGTCGTGGTCGGACAGCTGATAGGACGGCGTTCCCGAGTCGCCGGGCGCCTCCACCAGCACCACGTCGTCGTCCGGCTCGAACACGCGGCTGCCGGGCCCGCTGGGCAGTTCCACGGACACGAACCGTCCCGCCAGGGGACCGGAGGTCAGCTCGACCGTCGCGGTGCCGCAGCGGCGCGGGTCGGTGCGGGGACGGGCGCCCTCCGTGCCGGCCGTGCCGGGCGGCTGGGCGTCCGGCGCCGCGGCCGGGCACGGCTTCAGCGACACCCGCGCCACCGTGCCGGTGACCTTCGGCATCTGCGCGGAGCCCGGGTCGACCGGCTGCCGGTCCGACGGCCACATCCAGATCAGCCCCGCCAGCGTCGCCACCGCCAGCGGGACGATGACCGCCAGCACGGCGCGAACCACCGGGCGGGGCGCCCGCCCGTCATCGCGCGCGTCGTGGTCGTGGACGTGGCGAGCACCCATGCTGAACGGCCTCTCATGGTCGGTGTGTCCGGCAATGCCGTTTTCTGGGGAAGAGCGACATCAACCTTGGCGTACGCATGGCCATAGTGCCGGATGCCCGGGAAAGGTGCAGGACGGCACCACATCTCACGCCAGGAGGGCACATGGTTGGCATGCTGTGCAAGATGGGTCTGTCGTCCAACGTCATGTACACGATGGGGTTCGCGTCCATCGGTGCGTCGATCGCGTCGTGGATGCTGTCGCGCAACCTCGAACCCGCGGGACTCGACCGGGCCGACCGGTGGGGCATTTTCGTCGGGCAGTGGGCGCCGACCTTCTTCGCCTTGGGCTGCGCGATGCGGATGGAGGAGCAGTGGGGACGGCCCCGTCCGTACGAGGCGATGGAGCGGGAGAGGGAGCGGGAGAGGGAGCGGGAGCGGGCCCGGGAGGCGGCGCCCATGGGCGGGGGGCCGCTGGGCGGCTGATCCGGAACGGGGCGCGCGGGATCGGCGGATCCCGTCGTCTACCGGCCGGTAAAGGGGCAGGATCGGGGGCATGACAGCCCCCCACGGTGAGGCTCCGGGCGCGCACCGGGTCCGGCTGGTCGTCGGCCGCGTCGACCCGCCGTCCGGCGGGTCGTCCAGCGCCCCCGGGGTGCGCGACGTCGAACCGGGCGACCTGCGCGACCCCGACGCCGAGATCTTCGGCTGGACCTGCACCTGCGGCAACGGCTCGGCGTTCCTGCACCCGCTGTGGCGGGCCCGGCAGATGGCGGCCGACCACCAGGAGACGATGGAGCGGCTGGCGCTGCGCGGCGAACTGGTGGCGGGGGCGGTGCCGAGCGTGCTGCCCGAGTCGGCCGCCGAGATCGCCGCGTTGATCACCAGGCTGGCCCAGCGGCTGGGCGCGCTGGCGCTGAGCGTGGAGTTCGAGGACGACCGCGAGATCGTCCTCAAGCACCTGGGCACCGCGTCGGCCGCCATCGACATGGCGCTGCGCGACGCCCGCGCCGCCGACGACGCCGGCCGCGGCGACGAGCCCTGACCGGGCCGCCCGGCCGCCGCGGCCGGTCAGTTCCTGAACGGGGCGCTAGCGGGACCCGACGCGGGTGCCGCCGGGCTGGTCCTCGCTCGGTGCGCCGCGCAGGGCGCGGACGGCGGCGTCGGGGTCGTCGGCGAAGAACCGGATCGTGCGGGCCCGCCCGAGGCCGCCCAGCGGCCGCACCACGGTGACCGGCCCGGTCAGCTCCACCACGACGCTGGTCTGCGACGACACCGCGACGGTCAGCACCTCGTCCTCCAGCCGGAACAGGCGGGACTCGTTGAAGTCGCGCACCCGGCGCACCGAGGCGATCCGCTCCCGCGGCACGCGCAGGTCGAAGAACGCGCCGTAGCGCACGCGCAGCTCCCCGTCCGACACCACGTGCGGCCGGGTGACGCACGCCGCGATGACCGCCAGCACGATGAGGAGCGAGTAGGCGTCGACGATCAGGACCGCGACGCGCAGCGGGCCGGGCGCGCCGACCGCCCGCAGGACGACCTCCAGGCCGACCAGCTCCACGACCATCGCGAACAGCCACATCAGCATGGGCGTCGTCTGCGCGGCCGAGTAGGGGACGGCGGTGGCGCCGGGCGGCACGCCGTCGCGGCGCCGCGTCACCCACAGGACGAGGCTGGCCGTCCCCTTGGCGTCGAAGCTCATGAGCCGCCGCGCGACCCGGGCGGCGTCGGCGGGACGGGGGCGCGTCATGTCCGCTCCCCGAGGATCGCGACGAGCCGGCGGAACGTCTCGGCCTGGGCGGGCGACAGCTCCAGCGCCATCGACTCCAGCCAGCCGCCGAACTCCACGTGCTCCAGGCTGGTGACCATCAGCGACGCCATGTCGGCGGGGATGTGCGCGGCCAGGTCGGCGGCGAGCGCGGCGACGCGCGGGTCGTCCGCGTCGGCGTCCTCCAGCTCGTCCAGCCGCGCGTACAGAACGTTCCCGCGGGCGACCGCCTCCGGCTCGGTGAGCGGACGCAGCAGCGCGGCGAACGCGGCCCGGTCGGCGGGGCCGGCGCCGGTGTCGACGAGCGTCATCAGCTCGCGGTCGAACGCGGCGAACCGGGACTCCCCGGCGGGCAGGCGGCGCAGCATCTCGGCCATGTCCGGCGACACCGTGGAGTCGGGGTCCAGGTCGGTCTCGGCCAGCAGGGCGGCCAGCCGGGACCGCCGCTCGGCGATCGCCTCCTGCTGGCGGGCCAGGTCGGCGTCCAGGTCCAGCAGCACCTCGCGCAGCTCGCGGCCCCGGTCGTCGGCGAGCACGTCGCGGATCTCGTCCAGCGACAGCCCCAGCTCGGCCAGGCGGCGGACGCGCGCCAGCACCACCGCGTCGCGCAGCCGGTAGTCGCGGTAGCCGTTGGCCCGCCGTTCCGGCTCGGGCAGCAGCCCCAGATGGTGGTAGTGGCGCACGGTACGGGTCGACACCCCGACCAGCGCGGCTATCTCGCCGATCCGCATGCCCTCATTAGAGACGTTGACGTTGCGTCAAGGTCAAACGCCTCGTCGGGGAGCGGGGTCAGCCCTCCTCGCGGGCGTGGGAGGCGACGTCGGCGGGCAGCCAGCCGCGGCGTTCCAGCTCGTCCAGCAGCCGGTGGTACGGCGCGGTGAACCGGTCGCGGACGCCCGGCCGCGGCTCGACGACGGTGCGGATGCGCACCATCGGCTCGGCGACGTCGGCCAGGGAGGCGGCGCCCGTCGTGCCGTAGGCGGCCAGGATCGCCATGCCCAGCGCGGCGTCGGCGTGCTCGGGCACGCGCGCTGGCCGGCCGAGCACGTCGGCGCGAAGCTGCGTCCAGTACGCGCTGCGGACGGCGCCGCCGGTGAACGTCAGCGGCCCGTCGACGGGCGCGCCGAGACGCCGCACGTACGCCAGCGCCAGGCGCTCGATGAACGCCACGCCCTGCAGCAGCGCGGCGTGACGGTCGGCGTCGTCGGCGGGCGTGCCGAGCACGAACGGCACGGCGTCCGGCGCCAGGAACGGGAAGCGTTCCCCCGACGAGACCAGCGGGTAGGCCACGGCGCTGGACGGTTCCCACCGCGTGGCGCGCTCGTCCAGGTCGGCGAGGTCGCCGTCGGTGGTCAGCGCGCCCGCGCCCACGCTGGACGCCCCGCCCGGCAGCCATGTGCCGTCGGGGGAGCGGTGGCTGTAGAGCACCCCGAGCGGGTCGCGCACCAGCGTGGAGGTGACGCCCTTGAGCACCAGCGTTGTGCCGAGCACCGAGTTCCAGTGGCCGACGCGCAACGCTCCCGAGCCGATCTGGGACGCGCAGCCGTCGGTCATGCCCGCGACGACGGGCGTCCCCGCCGGGATGCCGGTCTCCTCGGACGCCGACGGCGACACCTTGCCCAGCACGGTGCCGGGCCGCACCACCTCGGGCAGCAGCGTGGCGTCCAGCCCCAGAGCGTCGAACACCTCGCCCGGCCAGCGTTCGCCGAGCAGGTCGTAGCCGGTCTTCAGGGCGTGGCTGGAGTCGGTGGCGACCCGCTCGCCGACCAGCCGTTCGTTGACGAAGTCGGCCTGGTGCAGCAGGCGGGCGCCGGGACGCGCGCGCGTCAGCCACAGCGCCTTGGGCAGCGCCCAGGACGGCTGGATGCGGCGGCCGAGCCGCTCCCACAGCTCGGCACCGGCCTCCTGCGCCTCGGCGGCCTCGGCGCGGGCCCGGCCGTCGTCGTACATCAGGCCCGGGGTGAGGGGACGGCCGTCGTCGTCGGCCAGCAGGACGGTGCCGGACGTGCTGCACACCGCGACGCCCTGGACCAGTCCGGGCGGAACGTCGCGCAGCGCCTCGCGCGCGGCGTCGCGGACGGCCGCCCACCACGCGGCGGGGTCCTGCTCGTGCCGTTCGGCCTCGCGCCGGCCGGTCAGCGGCGCGGACGCGCGCCGCACCACCCGTCCGGAGGCGTCGGCGGCGAGCACGCGCACGCTCTGGGTGCCGAGGTCCACCCCCAGCCAGACCGGCCGTCCCGCGGGGTCTCGCCGAGGGTTCTCCACAGCACGCCCTCCTCAACTTATCGATCTGTGTTGTGAACTTATAACAGCCTCATGTTGGGTTCGGCAAGGCCGTCGGATGGACCCGCCACTACCAGGGCCGTCCTCCGTTCAAACGTTGTTAAGCAATCTGTGGCCAGGGCTTGACGTTGGCAATCGCTGTGTTACAAGCTCTGTGAGCCAACGCACATGGAGTGTTAAGAACACAGGCAACGGTGTTACATGTGCGTGATCTGGCTCGGATCTCCCCTGGAGGGACGGATGGACACACGCCGCCCGGACGGCAGCATCGACCGCGCAGCCGACCGGTACGCGATGGGCGGCCCCGCCGCCCGGCTCGACCGCCGGCGCTTCCTCGGCCTGGCCGGCCTGTCGGCCGCCGCGCTGGCCGCGGCCCCAGCGCTGAGCGCCTGCGGAGCCGGATTCGGCGGCTCCTCGAGCGGTGGCGGCGGCTCGGCCGCGAACGAGGTCACCGGCGCGTTCGACTGGAAGCGCGCCAAGGGCAAGACGATCAAGGCGCTGCTGAACAAGCACCCCTACTCCGACGCCCTGATCGCCGACCTCAAGGCGTTCTCGGACCTGACCGGCATCCAGGTCAAGTACGACGTGTTCCCCGAGGACAACTACTTCGACAAGCTCACCGTCGACCTGTCCAGCGGCCGCGCGTCCTACGACGTGTTCATGCTCGGCGCCTACATGGTCTGGCAGTACGGCCCGCCCGGCTGGCTGGAGGACCTCGGCCCCTGGATGCGCAACGCCTCGGCCACCAACGCCGAGTGGGACCCCGACGACTTCTACCCCAACCTGCTGCAGGCCGACCAGTGGAGCCTGAAGAACGGCGCCCCGCTCGGCCAGGGCGGCCAGTACGCGCTGCCGTGGGGCTGGGAGAGCAACGTCGTCGCCTACAACACCGAGGTGTTCTCCAAGCTCGGCCTCAAGCCCGCCGAGACGTTCGACGAGCTGCGCGAGCTGGCCGCGACCATCAAGCAGAAGGCGCCCGGCGCCGGCTTCGACGGCATGTACGGCATCGCGGTGCGCGGCTCGCGCAGCTGGGCCACCATCCACCCCGGCTTCATGACCATGTACTCGCGGTACGGCCTCAAGGACTTCGTGTCCGAGGGCGGCAAGCTGCGCCCGGCCATGAACGACCCCAAGGCCGTGGAGTTCGCCGCCAACTGGGCCAAGATGATCCGCGACGGTGGCCCGCCCTCGTGGACGTCCTACACCTGGTACCAGTGCTCCAGCGATCTGGGCGCGCGCAAGGCCGCGATGATGTTCGACGCCGACACCGCCGCCTACTTCCAGGCGGTCGAGGGCGCCAGCCCCGCGTCCGGCAAGATCGCCTTCCACCCGGGGCCGAAGGGCCCGGACGGCTCGCTGGCCACCAACATGTGGGTGTGGTCGCTCGGCATGAACGCCAAGAGCGACAACAAGGCCGCGGCGTGGCTGTTCCTGCAGTGGGCGACCGGCAAGGAGCACCTGCGCAAGGCCGCCGTCGAGCACAACCAGGTCGACCCGGTGCGCAAGTCCATCAGCGAGGACGCCGCCTACAAGGACAAGATGAAGAAGATCCCCGGGTTCCTGGACACCTTCGAGCAGGTGGTGAACCAGACCAAGATCCAGTTCACCCCGCAGACGCAGTTCTTCGACGCCACCACCAGCTGGGCCGCCTCGCTGCAGGAGATCTACAGCGGCAAGGACGCCAAGGGCGTGCTGGACGGGCTGGCCAAGGACCTGGCGCCGAAGGTCGCGGGGTAGGCGGAGCAGCCGATGGCCTCCCTCACCAAGAGCGAGACGGCCGCCGCCGGGCCGGACACCGGCGGCGCGGACCGCCGCCCGGCCGGCGGTCCGCGCCGCGTCCCGCGGTGGCGGCGCTCCGCCCGTCCCTACCTGCTGATCATCCCGGCGCTGCTGCTGACCGGCGGCATCCTGTACCCGTTCGGGCTCGGCCTGTACTACACGCTGTTCGACTACTCGGCCAGCAAGCCGCAGCCCGACGTGGTCGGCTTCGAGAACTACCTGACGATCTTCGGTCAGGACGCGTTCTGGCGGTCGGCGCTGGTCACCGCGCTGTACGCGGTGGGCGCCACGGCCGTCGAGCTGGTGCTCGGCGTCGGCGTGGCGCTGCTGCTCAACCGCAGCACCCGGCTCGGCCGGATGCTGGAGAAGGTGCTGATCCTGCCGCTGATGATCGCCCCGGTGATCGCGGCGATCATGTGGAAGCTGATGCTGCAGCCCAGCGTGGGCGTGGTCAACTACCTGCTGCGCCCGTTCGGGCTCGGCGACGTGCAGTGGACCGACACCCCGACCGGCGCGCTGCTGTCGTCCATCACCGTCGACGTGTGGGTCTACACCCCGTTCGTGGCGATCCTGGCGCTGGCCGGGCTGCGCTCGCTGCCCCGCTCGCCGTTCGAGGCGGCCGCCGTGGACGGCGCCGGCTGGTGGTTCACCTTCCGCAAGCTGACGCTGCCGATGCTGTGGCCGTACGTGCTGGTCGCGGTGATCTTCCGGTTCATGGACTCGCTGAAGGTGTTCGACATCATCTACGCCCTCACCGAGGGCGGACCGGGCGACTCCACCGTGGTCCTGCAGATCCGCGCCTACCTGGAGGCGATCCGCTTCCAGCGGTACTCGTTCGGGATCAGCTACATGATCATTCTCTGGGCGGTGGTCTACCTCATGTCCATGGTGCTCGTCCGCTACCTCGGCCGGGTGCAGAGCCGGGCGGCGGGGGTGAGCAACAAGTGAGCAAGGAACGGCTCACCGGAATCGCCGTCAACGCCGGGCTCGTCGTGTACTTCGTGTTCGCGCTGTTCCCCGTGGCGTGGATGCTGATCCTGTCGCTCAAGCCGGACAACCAGCTGTTCAACACCTACTTCTCGTTCAGCCCGACGCTGGACTCCTACCGGACGGTGCTGGGCGGCGGCGAGGTCGAGGGCGTGCCGTTCGTGCGCTTCTTCGTCAACAGCCTGGTGGTGTCGATCGGCGCGGTGGCGCTGTCGCTGCTGATCGGGCTGCCCGCGGCGTACGCGGCGGCGCGCTGGAAGTTCCGCGGCTCGGAGAACCTGATGTTCACCCTGCTGTCGTTCCGGTTCGCCCCCGAGCTGACGGTGATCATCCCGCTGTTCGTGCTGTACCAGCAGCTCGGTCTCTTCGACACCTACGTCGGTGTCATCTGGGTCCTGCAGCTGGTGACGATGCCGCTCATCGTGTGGATCATGCGGTCGTACTTCACCGACCTGTCACCGGAACTGGAGCAGGCCGCGCTGCTGGACGGCTACTCCCGCACCCGGGCGTTCGTGAAGATCGCGTTGCCGCTGGTCAAGCCGGGCATCGCCGCGGTCAGCCTGCTGGCGTTCATCTTCGCCTGGAACAACTTCGTGTTCCCGCTGATCCTCACGTCCTCCAACGCCCAGACCGTCACGGTCGGCGCGCTGTCGTTCCTCGGCGGCGACCGGCCCAAGTACAACCTGACCGCCGCGGCCGCGCTGGTGTCGGCGGTGCCGCCGCTGGTGCTGGCGCTGACCATCCAGCGCTACCTGGTGCGCGGCCTGTCGTTCGGGGCGGTGAAGAGCTGATGGCGACGATCGTCCTCAAGGGACTGCGCAAGACCTACGGCAAGGTCACCGCGCTGGACGGGGTGGACCTGGAACTGCGCGACGGCGAGTTCTTCTGCCTGCTCGGCCCGTCCGGCGCCGGCAAGACCACCACCCTCAAGGCCGTCGCCGGGCTGGAGGAGCCCGACGAGGGCCGCGTGGAGATCGGCGGCGTCGACATGGACGGCGTCGAGCCCTACGACCGGCGCGTGGCGATGTGCTTCGAGAGCTACGCCCTCTACCCGCACTACAGCGCCTACGACAACATGGCCTCGCCGCTGCGCTCGCCCCGCTACAAGGTGCCCGCCGACGAGGCCAAGCGGCGCGTGGGCCGCATCGCCGAGCTGCTCGGCATCTCCCACCTGCTGGACCGCAACGTGGGCGAGCTGTCCAACGGGCAGCGGCAGCGGGTCGCGCTCGGCCGCGTGCTGGTGCGCCCGGCCGACGCGTTCCTGCTGGACGAGCCGCTGTCGCACCTGGACGCCAAGCTGCGCCAGTCGATGCGCGCCGAACTGAAGACGATCGGCGCGGTGGAACGCACCACCACGCTGTACGTCACCCACGACTACGTGGAGGCCCTCGGCCTCGGCGACCGCATCGGCGTGCTGCGCGAGGGCCGGATCGTCCAGGTCGGCACCCGCGAGGAGATCTGGGACCGGCCGGCCGACACGTTCGTGGCGCAGTCGTTCGGCAAGCCGCGCGTCAACCTCGTGGAGGGCGCCGCCGCCGAGGGCGGCCGGTTCCGCAGTCCCGACGGCGAGGTCGACATCCCGCTGCCCGGCGGCGTCGAGATCCGGCCGGGCCGCGACCTGGTGCTGGGCGTGCGGCCCCGCGACGTGGCGCTCGTCCGCGACGGGCGCCCCGCCGACGGGACCGTGGAGCTGCGCGGCCGCGTCTACGTCACCGAGATCCTCGGCCGGCAGAGCGAGGTCACCGTCAGCGTCGGCGAGTCGCGCGTCTCGCTGGTCGTGCCGCGCGAGCAGGCGGCCGGCCTCGGCCGCGAGGACCCGGTGCGGCTGGCGGTGCCGACGGCGCGGCTCCTGCTGTTCGACCCCGCCGACGGCGGGCGGAGGATCGCGCCGTGACCGCCGCCGGGGAACAGGTCCAGCGCCG
>NZ_BAAAZG010000068.1:0-2698 GCF_039536785.1 Actinomadura miaoliensis | reverse complement strand
CCGAGGCCCCGCTGCGGGGCCCGGCGGCGCGGCAGGCGGCGATCGCCGAGCACGTCCTGGCGGAGGGCTCGCTGTCGGCCGCGGAGCTGGCCGAGCGCTTCCAGGTCAGCCAGATGACCATCCACCGGGACCTGGACGAGCTGGAACGGCAGGGCATCGTCCGCAAGTTCCGCGGCGGCGTCACCGCCCAGCCGTCGGGGGTGTTCGAGAGCAACGTCGTCTACCGCATGAAGTCGATGCAGGCGGAGAAGGACGCCGTCGCCGCCCGCGCGCTGGAGCTGATCGAGCCCGGCATGGCGGTGATGCTGGACGACTCCACCACCGCGCTCGCGCTGGCCCGGCGGCTGGCCGAGGGCGTCATCACCCCGCTGACCGTCGTCACCAACTACATGGCCGGGCTGAACCTGCTGTCCAAGGCGCGCGGGATCCGGCTCATGGCGGTCGGCGGCGACTACGACCTGTCGCACGACTCCTTCCTGGGGGTGTCGTGCGTGGAGGCGGTGACCTCGCTGAGCGTGGACCTGTGCTTCGTGTCCACGGCGGCGGTCTCCGGCGGCTTCGCCTACCACCAGGAACAGCACATCGTCGCGGTGAAGCGGGCCATGCTCGACGCCGCCGCGCGCAACGTGCTGCTGCTCGACCACACCAAGCTCGGCAAGGTCGCGCTGCACCGGCTGGCGGCGCTGAGCGTCTTCGAGCGCGTGCTCGTCGACGCCGGCGCCTCCCCCGACCACCTGCGCGACCTGGAGGAACACAAAGTCAACTACGAGGTGGCCGGTTCGTGACCTTTTCATCCACCGCATCCGACTCGGCGGCGCGCGGCACGCGTTCGGTCGCCGGGGTGGTGTTCGACATGGACGGCGTGCTCGTCGACAGCGAGCACCTGTGGGAGGAGAGCTGGCAGGACTACTGCGGCCGCCACGGCCGCACGTGGCGTCCCGAGGACACCGCCGCCGTGCAGGGCATGAGCGCTCCCGAGTGGGCCGCGCACATCGCGGGCCTGTTCGGCGACCCGTCCCGCGCCGAGGCCGTGCGCGAGGAGTGCGTGGCGTTCATGGTGGACGCGCTGCACCAGGGCCGCATCGAACCGCTCGACGGCGCCCTCGACCTGATCGTGGACGTGTCCGAGCGGGTGCCGGTGGCGCTGGCGTCCTCGGCCGCCCGGCAGCTGATCGACGCGGTGCTGCCGCACTTCGGGGTGGCCGACCGGTTCTCCGCCACGGTGTCCAGCGAGGAGGTGCCGCGCGGCAAGCCGTCCCCGGACGTGTACGCCGAGGCGGTGCGGCGGCTGGGCATCGACCCCCGGCACGGCCTCGCCGTGGAGGACTCCAGCAACGGCATCCGCGCCGCGCACGCCGCCGGGCTCACCGTCATCAGCATCCCCAACCCCGTCTACCCGCCCAAGCCGGACGCGCTCGGCCTGGCCGCGCAGATCGTGGCCTCGCCCGACGACGCCCGGCGGCGGATCCTCGCGCTGATCGAGACCGGCATCCCCGGGGAGGCGCCGTGACGCACGTGTTCAACGCCCCCGCCGACTTCAAGGAGCAGTTCGTCACCGGGCTGACCGCCGCCTACGGCCGCTACCTGGAACGGGTGCCGGGCGCGTCGGCGGTGATGCGGCGCGGCGGGCCGCGCCCCGGCCGGGTGTCGCTGGTGATCGGCGGCGGCTCCGGCCACTACCCGGCGTTCGCCGGCCTGGTCGGCGCGGGCCTGGCCACCGCCGCGGTCGTCGGCGACATCTTCACCAGCCCGTCGGCCGAGCAGGCGTACCGGACGCTGCGCGCGGTCGACTCCGGCGCGGGCGCGCTGATCTCCTACGGCAACTACGGCGGCGACGTCATGCACTTCGGGCTGGCCGAGCTGCGCGCCCGCTCCGAGGGCATGGACGTGCGGACGGTGCTGGTCACCGACGACATCGCCTCGGCCCCGCCCGAACGCGCCGCCGACCGGCGCGGCATCGCGGGCGACTTCACGGTGTTCAAGGCCGCCGGCGCCGCCGCCGAACGCGGCGACTCCCTCGACGAGGTCGAGCGGATCGCCCGCAAGGCCAACGACCGGACCCGCACCCTCGGCGTCGCGTTCGCCGGGTGCACCTTCCCCGGCCGCGACGAGCCGCTGTTCACCGTCGACCCGGCGCGGATGGAGATCGGCCTGGGCATCCACGGCGAGCCCGGCGTGCGGACGGTGGACCGGCTCACCGCCCGCGAGCTGGCCGCCGCCCTGGTGGAGGGGCTGCTGGCCGAGCGTCCCGACGGCGCCGGCGACGAGGTCGCGCTGATCCTCAACGGGCTCGGCTCGACCAAGTACGAGGAGCTGTTCGTCCTCTACGCCGACGTGGTGCGGCTGCTGGCGGCCGAGGGGCTGCGGCTGCGCGGCCCCGAGGTGGGGGAGCTGGTCACCTCGCTGGACATGGCGGGCTGCTCGCTCACCCTCACCTGGCTGGACGGCGAGCTGGCCGAGCTGTGGGACGCCCCCGCCGACACCCCCGCCTTCCGCCGCGGCGCGCCGCTGCCCGACGTCGCCCCGGTCGTGACCGAGCAGGCGGCCGTGCCGGAGCAGGCCGCGGCGGTGGACGACGAGGACACCGGCGCCCGGCTCGTCCGCGCGGCCCTGACCCGCGCCCGCGACCGCGTGGAGCGGGACGAGCCCGAGCTGGCCCGGCTGGACGCGGTGGCCGGTGACGGCGACCGGGTCGCCG
>NZ_BAAAZG010000067.1:0-30572 GCF_039536785.1 Actinomadura miaoliensis | reverse complement strand
TGCTCCCGCTCCGGCGCGGGCAGAGTCACTCGACTGTGACTGATCTGGACCACGAACAGGCCCTAGTCCGGCATGGCAGACGCGGCATGGGTGACTGTGAGGGGGCTGTAGCGTTCGGGCGAAAGGGGGCAACCTGAGGTTGCCCCTCTCTGCGCTGGCAGGGGGCGCCCGGTGTGCCGGGCTGCCCCCGTTGGCCGCGTCGCCTGTCAGGCCGCGTCAGCCGCCCCGGTGATGATGGTGTTGATCTCGGCGGCCAGTGCGGTCACCACATGGGCACGGAACCCGGTCTGGGTGGTGCGGACCTTCTTGGCCTGCATGTCGGCGTACAGGTCCTCGACGGCTCGCAGGAGGGTCTGGGCGCCGGTGAGGGTGGTGGTGACGTAGGCGTTGGCCCCGGCGCCGGCCTTGCGGATCTCGGCCTGGTCGATGTCGGCGAGCAGGTCGGCGTGCGCCTGCGGGTCCAGGCGCCCGGCGAGGAAGTTCAGCATGCGCTGGCCGACGCGCAGGCGCAGGGTGGTCTGCTCCTCCTCGGGGGTCTGGTCGGAGGTCTGCATCTCGGCGGCGATGAAGGCGGCGGCCTCGTCGTTGAGGATCGCGGTGCAGGTGCCGCAGACCGGCAGGTCAGCCCGCGAGCTGAATGCCGCTGCCACCACCGCGATGATCGACGGCGTGATCAAGAGCGTCTGCCGCTGGTGCGCCGTCGAGCAGCGCGTGATCGGCGCCGACGTCCAGCTCGCCGGCTGACGGGCCGCCCTCTATGGGTGTGCCGCCGGGCCCCGCTCCGGCGGCACACCCCCTGCTGGCCGCGGCGCCCACCCCGCGGCGCCCCACGAGATGCCACACGACTTCAGGAGGACCGATGCTGTGGATGCCTGGTGCCCCGTGTCCGAAGACGGGGCCCGGGACCGTGGAGTTCTACGTCATGGCCAGCAGCGGGCGCAGTGCCGCGCACCTGCCTGGGTGGCCGTTCGTCACGATGTCCGATGCACAGGCCGACCGGGTCGGTCGCGAGACGGGCCTGGACGGCTGGTCCGCCGGGGGTCACCTCATGGCACGGGCGGTGCTCGCTGGAGATGTTCCTGAAGTGCCTGGGCAGGTGGTCGGACGGCCATCCCGATCCACAGGTACAGGGCCTCCTCGCCGAGCTGACGGCGCTGGCTGACAAGGGCCGGAGACTCGCGCGCTCGACGGGGCGCCGCGATCTCATCATTGTGTGGAAGTGACGCCGCAGCAGGACGTCTGTCAATCGGGTGGGCCGGCTGATCCCACCGGGCCCATAATCCCCCGCGGGATGTCATGCCCAACTGGGGCGGGGGCCCGCATGCACCAACAGTGCCGCGAACTGGTCAGGCATCTGGCCGGTAGGTCGTGGCAAGGTGGTCTTGAAGTTCGGCATGGCGGAACTGGTAGATGGGGCCGACCGCGCGCAGCAGCCCGAGGCGGTGGCAGTCGTCCATGAACGGCATCAACCGGCGCGGCAGAAGGCCAGCCCGGGCCAGACGCCAGGTGGCCACCAGGTACGCCAGCCAGGCCCGGTGCCCTGCACTCCCGAGCATGAGCCCGAACGAGAGCCCCCCATCACCCCGCCCGCAACCCCGCCGAACACGAGCCCGAACATGAACCCAACTGCATTGAACCTCTGCCAGCCCACGAGCCCGGACGCGAGCCCCATCGGGAGCCCGCACACGAATGCGGCGGTGCTGGAGCGAAACAGGTTCAGGGTCCGGTCAGCGCGCCAGTTGCTCAGAGGGGTTGTGGCGTGATGGGTCTGCGCAGATGTCTCTACCCGTTCGATGAGCCCGTCCAGGAACGCCGGCGTGATCCCGAGCCCCGCCACGAGCCCCCACGCGAGCCCAGCCTTGAGCCCGGAATCAAGCGCGAATCTGAACCCGCCAACAACTCCAAATCCCAGCACAACCATGACCATGACCGTGAGCGAGCGCACGAGTTCCGGGCGTTGACGGATGCGCAAGTCTGCGTACCCTGGGACGTCTCCCACCCAGGATCTTGCACGATGCCCCGCCATAAGCCCCACCACAAGCACGGCACCCGGGAACACGGACACGACCCCGGACGCGACCTCAGACTCAGACAGGGGCTCGGATGTCATGAGCTCGTACATGAACAAGGGGGCCCCCAACCCGAACCCGAACCCCAGGGTGATGAGCAAGGTTACGGCGAGTTGTACGGTTCCGGTGATGGGGTGGGTGGCTGCCAGTCGCCACCAGGCAAAGTCCCGGGTTCCCTGCCCGTCGCCGCTGAGATCGGGTTGGCTGGTGAGGTGGTGTGCCAGGTAGCCCAGCCAGCGCCGTGCCTGGGCGGGGTCGTGGTGGCGGCGGGGTCGAAACAGGTCAGCGGCCTCCTCCTGCCTCGTCAGGGGTGGGCGGGTGGCGATTACGGCGGGGATGAGCTGGTCGAACAGGTGGGCCCGTAGTGCGTCGGGGGTGGTGAAGCGGGCGGAGTCGGCCAGTTCGGCGGGGTCGGCGCCGGGTGCGGTGTAGACGGTGCGCAGCAGCCACAGTCCCAGTGGGGTGGCGGCGACGCTGGCCAGCGCCGCTGTCGGCCCGTTCACCGCCGGGTCGGGGGGATTCTGATCTGCTGGGGGCACGCTGCGCAGATCGGTCAGGATTCGCTGCCATGCCGATCCTGGGGAGGGCGGCAGGCAACGGGTGAGGTAGTCGGCGGCGGCCGCAGGGGCCAGTGGGCGTGGTTCCAGCACGGCGGCGGAGGTCACCACGTCCCCGGCTGCGGTGACGGCGTGGGTGAACTCGGTGGTGCCGCTGGTGAGGATGAGCTGATCGTCGCCTCCCAGGGACCGGTTCAGAGCAATGATCGCCTTGGCCTGGGCTGGCGGGGGCAGCTCATCCAGCCCGTCCAGGACCGGCAGGATGTGCCCGCGCCCGGTCAGGGCCCGAACGACGCTGGCGCCGATGTCGGGTGAGCGCAGTTGAGGGTAGTCCTGGGTGAGCCGGTCGGCCAGCCAGTCGTGCAGCCGGGGGTACCGCTCGGTGTCCCAGCCAGCCACCGGGAGCAGCACTGGGACGGGTTCATCGTGATGTTCGTTGCGGGTGGCGAGCAGTTGCAGCAGCAGTTGCAGCGCCAGGGTGGTCTTGCCGGTGCCCGGTCCGCCAAGGATGATCAGGCGGCGCCGTCGGGTGCGGCGGAACCGGTCGGCCAGCGCGGCGATGTCGTCGCTGGAGGCCGTCCACCACAACCCCTGGTCCGCTGCGGATTGAATGTTGGCCGGGTGGTCCATCAGCGCCGTGCTTTGCGGGTTCTGTTCGTGGGTGCGCCAGCGCACTGGAATCGGATCGGGATCATCCAGCGAACGCAGCCGCGCCTCGTGCTTCCACTGCACGGCCACCGACTCGGCTAGGACGTCCTTGGCGTGGGCCAGTGTGTCGCTGGAGGGCGCGGCCGCCACGCGGAGCTCGCGTGATCGTCGCCTGGCCCATCTCCACACGCCAACGGTGGGGAGCGCGGCAGCGATCACAAGGCCACCGGTCAGTTGTGCGCGGTTCGCCGAGATCTGCAGGCCGTCCTTGCCGCCCAGGGGGGCGAACGTGACCGCTCCCAAAACCAGCACTCCGGCCGTCACCGCATGGGCGGCCAGCCACGGCCACCACCTACCACCCCACATGGCGTCATCCTGGCGTGTTCACGCCCTCCGCCGGGCGGAGATGCCACAACCGGCCAGCCCGGCAGGCGCGAAGCGATGACGTACCGGCTGACCGCCGCGATCTCGCCGTGGCGCAGGGATGGCTTGGGCCGAGCGCAAGGGCCCCGCCAGGGTAAGCCTCACAACCTCGGATCGGCGACGACCTTGGTCTCCAGGTAGGCGGCCAGGCCCTCGGGGCCGAGCTTCCGGCCGATGCCGGACCGTTTGTAGCCGCCGAGCGGGGCGTGCACGGGCGGCTCGGCGCCGTTGACGCGGACGGTGCCGGAGCGAATCCGGGAGGTCATGTGCAGGGCGCGGGCCGGGGTCGGCGGTCCAGATGCAGCCGTCCAGTCCGTAGGGGGTGGCGTTGGCCAGCTCGATCGCGTGGTCGTCGCCGGTGTAGGGGGTGACGGTGACCACGGGCGCGAAGATCTCGGTCTGGAAGGCGTGGTTGCGGGGGTCGTCGGTGGTGAGGATGCCCGGCTGCAGGTAGTGGCCGTCGCGGCAAAAGATGGTGCCGCCACGGCGCAGTGTGGCGCCCTCGCCGATCGCCTGGGCGATGTGGGCGGCGGCGCGGTCGAGCTGGGCCTCGAACGCCAGCGGGCCGATGTCGGTGGCCGGGTCTGTGGGGTCGCCGACCGTCAGCCGGTCGAACACGCTGTCAAGAGCGTCCAGGACATCGGCGTAGACATCGCGGTGGGCGATGATGCGGGTCAGGTTGGAGCAGATCTGCCCGTTGTTGGCCAGCGACTGGGCGGGGACGGTGGCGATCGCGGCCTGCACGTCGGCGTCCTCGGTGACGATCATCACGGTCTTGCCGCCCAGCTGGGGGCTGACGCGGCGGATGTCGGCGCCGCACAGCGCAGCGGTCAGAGCTCCAGTCGCCGTGGAGCCGGTGAAGGCGATCTTGTCGACCCCGGGGTGGGTGACCAGGCGTTCGGCGACCGAGTTGGGCGGCCGGGGGCAAGATCCACTACGAGGTGACCGTCAGGACACCCGACGGGAAGCGCCGGACGTTCGAGGTCGGCAAGGGGCTCTATGACAAGGCCAAGCCCGGCACGACAGGGCGCGCCCAGATGTGGCGCGGCCGCGTCACCCTGCTCACGGTCGGGGCCGAGAGCAAGCGGATCTCGCTGTTCCCGGGGTTCTTCGTCCTCTGGCTGGTGGCTTGGGCAGGCATGATGCTGTTCATCGGCGCGCTGTTCTACCCGATCGGCGAGGCGTCCGGTCAGGTCCTGACAGGTGGCCATGTCGTGGGCGGGGTGGTGGTCTACCTGCTCAGGGACTGGCCTGCAGCGGTGCTCGGTGTTCCGGCGCTCGTGGCGGTTGCCATCGCCGTGTTGTGGGTGGTGGAGCGCCCTAACGCTCGGGTCCCTTGGTGAACGCAGGGCGCGGCACCGCCCGCGGCCGGGGATGTCGTCACGCCGCGCGGTCGCTGCCGCCCTGTGTCAGGGCGTCATCGAGTGGATGAGCGTGAAGGGGGCGGGCCGGTGGTGCCGCGGACGATGAGTTTGGGGTCGAGGACGATGTCCCTGGGCGGGACGGTGGCGTTCTCGAGCCTGTCGACGGCGCAGCGGACCGCGTGCTCGGCGAGGCTGTCGGCATCCTGGTGCACGGTGGTGAGGTCGAACGGCCACAGGTGCGCCATGTGGGCGTCGTCGTAGCCGACCACCGACAGGTCGCGCGGGATCTCGACGCCCGAACGGCGCAGGGCGTGCATCAGGCCCATGGCGCAGCGGTCGTTGCCGGCGAGCACGGCGGTGGGCATCGTCCCCTCGGCGAGCATCGTCCGCCCGGCGGCGATTCCGGCCGCGTCGGTGTGGTCGCCGGGAATGATCCGGGTGGCGTCCGCCAGACCGTGACGGCGCATCGCGGCGCGGTAGGCGCGGCGGCGTTCGGCGGACCCCGGGCCCCTGCCCCCGTCGATGTGGACGATCTCGCGGTGGCCGAGTTCGACCAGGTAGTTCACGGCCTGCCGGATGCCCTTGGCGTCGGCGGTGCGCACCGTGTCGACGTGGGCGGCGGGGACGCGGCGGCCGATGACCACGGTGACCGTGCGGCTCCCGAGCTCGTCGAGCTGCTCGGCCGCGGCGTTCGGGCCCAGCAGAATCAGCGCCTCGCAGCGGTGCCCGAGCAGCGCCTCGACGGCCTTGCGCTCGTCCCGGCCCGGCCCGGTGGCCGACAGCAGCACGTCGTAGCCGAGCCGTTCGGCCTCCGGGTAGATGCCCTCCACCAGGTCGCCGTGGAACGGCTGGTGCACGTTCAGCATGACGCCGAGGGTGCGGCTGCGGTCGCTCGCCAGCAGCCGGGCGGCGTTGTCGGGACGGTATCCGAGCTCGTCGGCGGCCCGCAGGACGCGCTCGCGGGTCGCCGCGCTGGCGCCGGGCTTGTCGCGGAAGACCAGCGACACCAGCGCCCGGGACACGCCCGCCCGCGCGGCGACGTCCTCCATCGTGGGGCGCCGGCCCTTGACCGCGTCCGGCTCGGCGGACTCCCCGTCGTGCACTGTGCGCCCCCATTCGGCTCTTGACATCACCCTGTGACCGGGCTCATAGTACCGGACCTAGAGCGCTCTAGTAGAGCGCGATAGGTCACACTGCCCGGGAGGTCATACGTGAGCAGGCTGGAACCGTCGCCGCCTGAGGACGTCGGGGTGTTCGACGTCGTGACGATGGGTCGGGTCGGCGTCGACCTGTATCCCCTGCGGACCGGCGTGCCGCTCAAGGACGTCGACACGTTCGGCAGGTTCCTGGGCGGAACCGCCACCAACGTGGCGGTGGCGGCGGCGCGGTACGGCCGCCGATCGGCCGTGATCACCAAGACCGGGGCGGACCCGTTCGGCGACTTCGTGCGCCAGGCGCTGATGGGCTACGGCGTGGACGACCGGTTCGTGGGCGTGTCCGAACGGCTGCTGACCCCGCTGGCCTTCTGCGAGATCTTCCCGCCGGACGATTTCCCGCTGTACTTCTACCGGTCCCCCAAGGCCCCCGACCTGGACATCGAGCCCGGCGAGCTGGACCTGGACGCGATCGCCGCGGCCCGGATCTTCTGGGTGACGTTGACGGGGCTGAGCGTCGAGCCGAGCCGCTCGGCGACCCTGGCCGCGCTGGAGGCCCGGGGAAGGCGCGGCATCACGGTGCTCGATCTGGACTACCGGCCGATGTTCTGGGATTCGCGCGAGCAGGCGGGCACCTGGGCGCGCAAGGCGCTGGACCACGCCACAGTCGCCGTCGGCAATCTCGACGAGTGTGCGACGGCCGTGGGCGTGCGCGACCCGCACGAGGCCGCGAGGGCGCTGCGCGACCACGGGGTCTCGCTGGCGGTGGTGAAGCAGGGGCCACGCGGCGTGCTGGCGGTCGATGACGCCGGGGCGGTGGAGGTGCCGCCCGTGCCGGTGGAGGTCGTCAACGGGCTGGGCGCCGGGGACGCGTTCGGCGGCGCGCTGTGCCACGGGCTGCTGTCCGGCTGGGATCTTCGGCGGACGGTCCGGTTCGCCAACGCCGCCGGAGCGCATGTCGCGGGCGAGCTGGCCTGCTCCGAAGCCATGCCGACCGAAGCGCAGGTGCTGACGCGGCTCGGCGGACCGAACAGGGAGAACGGTGGGATCGACCATGCGTGACAGGCTGCGGGAGATCATCGAGACCCGGGCGCACGACCCCGAGGCGATCACACGGGCGGCGGCGAGCCGGGTGAAGGCCGCGTCCCCGCTCGGCGACGGCGGCCGCGCGATGATCATCGCCGCGGATCATCCGGCCCGTGGCGCCCTGGCGGCCGGGGGGAACCCGACCGCGATGGCCGACCGGGCGGAGCTGCTGGAGCGATTGTGCGTCGCGCTGGCCCGGCCGGGCGTCACCGGAGTGCTGGGCACCGCAGACATCCTGGAGGACCTGCTGCTGCTCGGCGTGCTGGACGGCAAGGCGGTCTTCGGTTCGATGAACCGCGGCGGCCTGGCCGGTGCCGCCTTCGAGGTCGACGACCGGTTCACCGGTTACGACGCCGGCACCATCGCGGCCATGGGGTTCGACGGCGGCAAGATGCTGACCCGGATCGCGCCGGAGGATCCCGCCACCCCCTCGATCCTGGAGAACACGGCGTGCGCGGTGAACGCGCTGGCCGAGCGGCGGCTGGTGGCCATGGTGGAGCCGTTCTGGTCGGCGTGGCGGGATGGGCAGCTGCGCAACGACCTGTCCCCGGACGCGGTGATCAAGTCGATCGCGGTCGCGTCCGGGCTGGGCGCGACCTCCGCCCACACCTGGCTCAAGCTGCCGGCCGTGGCCGGGATGGAGCGGGTGCTGGCCGCCACGACGCTGCCCGTCCTGCTGCTCGGCGGCGAGGTCCGGGACGCCGACGCGGCGTTCGCGTCCTGGAAGGAGGCCCTGGCGCTGCCGGTCGTGCGCGGACTGGTGGTGGGCCGGTCACTGCTCTACCCGGCAGACGACGACGTGGCGGGCGCCGTGGACAGGGCGGTGAGCCTGCTGTGAACCCGGTCGTGCACACCGACGCCACGCTGCACGTGAGAGCGGGTGAGACCGCCGACGGGCCGTTCACCACCGTGATCACGCCCGAGTCGGCGGGCTGGGAGTTCTCCGGATTGCGCGTGCTGGAACTGCCCCCGGGCGGATCGCACGAGATCACCACCGGGGACGCCGAGCATCTGGTGCTCCCGCTGTCCGGCGGCTGCCGGGTCGACTGCGACGGCGAGTCGTTGCGACTGACGGGCCGCGAGAGCGTCTTCTCCCGGGTCACCGACTTCGCCTATCTGCCCCGCGACGCCGAGGCGGTGATCAGCAGCCGGGACGGCGGCCGGTTCGCCCTGCCGTCGGCGCGCTGCGAACGCAGGCTGCCGGTGCGCTACGGCCCGGCCGAGCGGGTGCCCGTCGAGCCGCGCGGCGCGGGCAACTGCAGCAGGCAGGTCACCAACTACTGCCTGCCGGACACCTTCCCGGCCGACCGGCTGCTGGTGTGCGAGGTGCTGACGCCCGGCGGCAACTGGTCCTCCTACCCACCGCACAAGCACGACGAGGCACGCGAGGGCGAAAGCCGCCTGGAAGAGATCTACTACTTCGAGATCCGTAGGGGGCCGGCCGGTGCCGGGGTGGCCTACCAGCGGGTTTACGGGACGGCCGAGCGTCCCGTCGACGTGCTCGCCGAGGTGCGCGACGGCGACGCGGTGCTGATTCCGCACGGCTGGCACGGCCCGTCCATGGCCGCGCCCGGTTACGACCTGTACTACCTCAACGTGATGGCCGGCCCCGACCCCGAGCGGGCGTGGCTCATCTGCGACGACCCGGCGCACGCCTGGGTGCGCGCCACGTGGGACTCCGCCGCGCTGGACCCGCGGGTGCCGTTGACGTCCGCGGCCGGGCCCGTCCGGAAGGAGGACTGAGCCGATGGACACGATCAGGCTCACCACGGCGCAGGCGCTCGTACGTTTCCTGGCCGGCCAGTGGAGTACGCGCGACGGCGTCGAGCAGCGGCTCGTCCCCGGGGTGTGGGGCATCTTCGGGCACGGCAACGTCGCGGGCATCGGCCAGGCGCTGCTGCAATCGGTGCACACCAAGGACGCCGACCTTCCCTACTATCTGGCGCGCAACGAGCAGGGCATGGTGCACGCCGCCACCGCGTTCGCCAAGATGCGCAACCGGCTGGCCACCTTCGCCTGCACCGCGTCGACCGGCCCCGGCTCGACGAACATGATCACTGGGGCGGCGCTGGCGACCACCAACCGGCTGCCGGTGCTGCTGCTGCCCAGCGACATGTTCGCCACCCGCGCCCCGGATCCGGTGCTGCAGCAACTGGAGGACGGCAGGGCCGGGGACGTGTCGGTGAACGACGCCTTCCGACCGGTGTCGAAGTACTTCGACCGGATCAGCCGTCCCGAGCAGCTCATCCCCGCCGCGCTCGCCGCGATGCGGGTGCTGACCGACCCGGCGGAGACCGGCGCCGTCACGCTGTGCCTGCCGCAGGACGTCCAGGCCGAGGCTTACGACTGGCCCGCCGAGTTCTTCCGGCGCCGGGTGTGGGAGGTGCCCCGTCCGATGCCCGACCCGGAGGCGATCAGGCGGGCGGCGGCGCTGCTGCGCTCGGCGCGGCGTCCGCTCATCGTGGCGGGCGGCGGGGTGGTGTACTCCGAGGCCACTGAGCAGTTGCGCCGGTTCGCCGAGGCGACGGGGATCCCGGTCGCCGACACCCACGCGGGCAAGGGCGCCGTCCCCTGGGACCACCCGTGCGCGGTGGGCGGCATCGGCGCCACCGGCACCGCCGCGGCCAACGCGCTGGCGGCCGAGGCGGACGTGGTGCTCGGCATCGGCACCCGTTACAGCGACTTCACCACCGCCAGCCACACGGTGTTCGGCGATCCGGACGTCACGTTCGTCAACCTCAACGTGGCGCGGCTGGACGCGGTGAAGCACTCGGCGCTGCCGCTGGTCGCCGACGCCCGCCGCGGCCTGGAGGCGCTGGCCGCCGAGCTGGCGGGCTGGCAGGTCGACCCCGCCCACCGGGAGCGCACTCGGCGGCTGGCCGAGGACTGGCGGCGCACGACCGAGGAGTGCTACCACCGCGGCCACGGCCCGCTGCCGGCGCAGACCGAGATCCTCGGCGCGCTCAACGAGCTGGCCGACGACCGGGACGTGGTGATCAACGCGGCCGGGAGCATGCCCGGCGACCTGCAGATGCTGTGGCGCGCCCGCGATCCGAAGGCCTACCACGTCGAGTACGCCTACTCCTGCATGGGCTACGAGGTCGCCGCGGGTCTCGGCGCCAAGATGGCCGCCCCCGACCGCGAGGTGTTCGTCCTGGTGGGCGACGGGTCCTACCTGATGATGGCGCAGGAGATCGTCACCATGGTCGCCGAGGGCGTCAAGGTGATCATCATCGTGGTGCAGAACCACGGGTTCGCCTCGATCGGGTCCCTCTCGGAGTCCCTCGGCTCGCAGCGTTTCGGCACCTCGTACCGCTACCGCGAGCCGGGCAGCGGCCTGCTCGACGGCGATGTTCTGCCCGTGGACCTGGCGGCCAACGCGGCCGGCCTCGGCGCCGACGTCATCCGGGCCGACGGCGTCGAGGAGTTCCGCGCCGCGATCGTCAAGGCCAGGGCCGCCGACCGCACCACCGTGGTGCACGTGGAGACCGACCTGTTCGGCCCCAACCCGCCGAGTTCCGGCTGGTGGGACGTGCCGGTCAGCCAGGTGTCGCAGCTGGAGAGCACCCGCGCGGCCTACGAGTCCTACGCCGCGGCCAAGCAGGCCCAGCGGCACTACCTGACACCGCCCTCCGAGGAGACGACGTGAAGACCATCGACCACTGGATCAACGGCTCGCCCGCGCCGGGCACGTCCACCCGGTCGGCGCCGGTGTGGAACCCGGCCACCGGGCGGGAGCAGGCGCGGGTGCCGCTGGCCGCGCCCGCCGACGTCGACGCGGCGGTGTCCGCCGCCGGCGCGGCGTTCGACGCCTGGCGGGACTCCTCCCTGTCCCAGCGCACGCGGATCATGTTCGCCTTCCGGGAGCTGCTGGTCCGGCACGAGGACGAGCTCGCCGAGCTCGTCTCGGCCGAGCACGGCAAGGTGATCGACGACGCCCGGGGCGAGATCGTCCGCGGCCGGGAGGTCGTCGAGTACGCCTGCGGCATCGCCCAGGAGCTCAAGGGCGGCCACTCCGACCAGGTGTCACGCGGGGTCGACGTGCACACCCTGCGGCAGCCGCTGGGCGTGTGCGCGGGCATCACCCCGTTCAACTTCCCGGTCATGGTGCCGCTGTGGATGCACCCGATCGCCATCGCCACCGGCAACACCTTCGTGCTCAAGCCCAGCGAACGCGACCCGTCGGCGTCCACGCTGATCGCCCGCCTGTACGCCGAGGCGGGCCTGCCCGACGGGGTGTTCAACGTCGTCCACGGCGACAGGGAGGCGGTGGACGCCGTCCTCGACCACCCCGGGATCGCCGCGGTGTCGTTCGTCGGGTCCACCCCGATCGCCCGGTACGTGCACCAGCGCGCCACGGCGGCGGGCAAGCGCGTGCAGGCGCTGGGCGGCGCCAAGAACCACGCCGTCGTGCTGCCGGACGCGGACCTGGACTTCGCCGCCGACCAGCTCACCGCCGCCGCGTTCGGCTCGGCCGGGGAACGCTGCATGGCGGTCTCGGTCGCCGTCGCCGTCGGGGACGCCGCCGACGCGCTGGTCGCCGTCCTCGAACACCGCGCCCGCGCCATCCGGGTGGGCCCCGGGAACGATCCGGACACCGACATGGGGCCGCTGATCACCCAGGCGGCGCGGGAGCGGATCGAGGCCGCGGTCGGTGCGGCGGCCGCGCAGGGCGCCACCGTGGTCGTCGACGGGCGCGGGCTGAAGGTGGACGGCCACGAGGACGGCTTCTTCGTCGGCCCCTCGGTGCTCGACAACGTCACCCCCGCCATGGACGCCTACCGCGAGGAGCTGTTCGGCCCGGTGCTGGCCGTCGTCCGCGCCGCCACGCTGGACGAGGCCATCGCGCTGATCAACGCCAACCCGTACGGGAACGGCACCGCGATCTTCACCGCGGACGGCGGCGCGGCGCGCCGGTTCCAGCGCGCGGTGAACGTCGGCATGGTCGGCGTGAACGTGCCGATCCCGGTGCCGATGTCCTACTACTCCTTCGGCGGCTGGAAGGACTCGCTGATCGGTGACAGCCCGATCCACGGGCCCGAGGGCGTGCGGTTCTACACCCGCCCGAAGGTCATCACCACCCGGTGGCCGCACACGAACACCGCCGCGTCCCCCGCCGCCTTCAGCTTCCCCACCGCGGGCTGAGCCCCGCCCCTCCGGAAAGGACCAACCGATGACGACGATCTCCGGCGTCGATCCCGCCCGCGCCGTGGTGGGGAACCTGTGCCTGGGCTCGGCCCCCGACTCCTGGGGCGTCTGGTTCCCCGAAGACGAACGCCAGGTGCACTTCACCCGCTTCCTGGACGAGCTCGCGCAGGCCGGATACAAGTGGCTGGAACTCGGCCCCTACGGCTACCTGCCCACCGATCCCCAGCGCCTGGCCGAAGAGGTCGGTGCCCGCGGCCTGAACGTCTCCGGTGGCACCACCTTCGGCGCCCTGCACCGCCCGCACGAGTGGGACGCGATGCTCGCCGAGGTCGGCCGCGTCGCCGAGCTGACCGCCGCCGTCGGCGCGCACCACCTGGTGTTCATCCCGCCGATGTTCCGCGACGAGAAGACCGGCGAGTTCACCGAGGAGCCCACCCTCGGCCCGGGCCAGTGGCGTGCCCTGACCGCTGCCGCCGACGAACTCGGCAAGATCCTGCTGGAGGAGCACGACGTCCGGCTCGTCGTCCACCCGCACGCCGACAGCCACATCCAGACCCAGCCCGAGATCGAACGCCTCCTGGACGGCACCGACTCCCGCTACGTCAACCTGTGCCTGGACACCGGGCACGTCGCCTACGGCGGCGGCGACACCGTCGACCTGATCCGCCGCTTCGGCGAGCGCGTCGGCTACGTGCACATCAAGCAGATGGACCCGGACGTGCTCGCCCAGGTCCGCGCCGAGAACCTCGGCTTCGGTGAGGCCGTCCGGCGCGGCGTGTGCGTCGAGCCCCCGGCGGGGGTGCCCAACCCCGCCGACGTCATCGCCGAGCTGTCCACGCTGGACGCCGAACTGTTCGTGATCGTCGAGCAGGACCTCTACCCGTGCGCCCCGGACGTCCCGCTTCCCATCGCCGAGCGCACCCGCGCCTACCTCGCCCGCCATGGGCTCTCCGGCAGCCGCCGTCCCGCGATCCGGTAAACGCGGCGCCGCTGCCCTCCCACCCCCGCGCGGGCCGGGAACGCTCGTCATCCCGGGTGTCCGGCCCGACGCGCACAATCCCACGCGGCTACATCGAACAGCGCATAACCTGCGCTTTTGTATCAGCGGGGACTGGTACCCGACTCTCCGCCACGGAGGACCACCCCATGTCCCACGTTCACAGCGGCGCCGCCGGCGCGCCACCCATCCCGCTCGACATCAAGGGACCCCACACCCGACGGCTGAAACTGGTCACCGTCATCGCCACCTTCGGCGGCCTGCTGTTCGGGTACGACACCGGCGTCATCAACGGCGCCCTCCCCTACATGCAGGACGACCTGGGCCTGAGCCCGTTCACCGAGGGCCTGGTCACCAGCTCGCTGCTGCTGGGCGCGGCGCTCGGCGCCGTCACCGGCGGGCGGCTGTCGGACGCCCGCGGCCGCCGCCGCAACATCCTCACGCTCGCCGTGATCTTCCTGGCCGGGGCGCTGGGCTGCGCCCTGGCCCCCACCACCGAGGTCATGGTCATGGCGCGGTTCGTGCTCGGCCTGGCCGTCGGCGGCGCGTCCGTCACGGTGCCGGTCTACCTGGCCGAGGTCTCCCCCGCCGAACGGCGCGGCCGGCTGGTCACCCAGAACGAGCTCATGATCGTCTCAGGCCAGCTGCTGGCGTTCACCACCAACGCGGTCATCGGCAACGCCTTCGGCGAGACCGGCCACGTGTGGCGGTACATGCTCGCGATCGCCTCCATCCCCGCCGTGGTGCTGTGGTTCGGCATGCTCGTCATGCCCGAGAGCCCGCGCTGGCTGGCGTCCAAGGAACGATTCCCCGAGGCACTCGGGGTGCTGCGCCAGCTGCGCACCCCCGAGCGCGCCGAGACCGAACTCGACGAGGTCAAGCGGCTCGCCCTGGAGGACAAGGCCGCCAACACCGGCCGGTGGTCCGACCTGGCCACCCCGTGGATCCGCAGACTCGTCCTGGTCGGCCTGGGCATCGCCATCGTCCAGCAGATCACCGGCGTCAACTCGATCATGTACTACGGCACCAGCATCCTGACCGAGGCCGGGCTGGACGCCGACAGCGCGCTCACCGCCAACATCGCCAATGGCGTCATCTCCGTGCTCGCCACGTTCGTCGGGATCTACCTGCTCGGCAAGGTCGACCGGCGGCCCATGCTGCTGGTCGGGCAGCTCGGCACCACCGCCTGCCTGGTCCTGATCGGCGTCTTCTCCCTCACGCTGCCCGAGGGGCAGGGACGCGCCTACGTCGTGCTGGCCATGACGGTCACCTTCCTGGCCTTCCAGCAGGGCGCGATCTCCCCGGTGACCTGGCTGATGCTCGCCGAGATCTTCCCGCTCAAGCTGCGCGGACTCGGCCTCGGCGTGGCGGGCCTGACGCTGTGGACCACCAACTTCCTGGTCGGGCTCAGCTTCCCCGTGCTGGTCGACCAGATCACCATCTCCACCACGTTCTTCCTGTTCGGGGTGCTCGGCATCGGCGCGATCGTCTTCGTCGCCCGGTGCGTGCCCGAGACGCGCGGGCGCTCCCTGGAAGCGCTGGAGACCGAACTGCGAGCGAGGTACTCCTGATGGCGGTCATGGTGGCGGTCACCGACTCGGAGGAAGGCGCGATCGCGCTGGCGGCGGCGACCCTGGAAGCACGCAGGCGTGACACCGAACTGCTCGTCGCCGACCTGCGGCTGGGTCCCGTCGAGTCGCCCGAGGGCACCGACGGGGTCAGGACCACGGTGCTCGAACGCGAACCGGACGTGGACGTGGGCGACCACGTGCTGCGGCTGCTGGAGACCCGGGACGACGTCGAACTGCTGGTCATAGGGGTCAAACGCCGCACCCCCGTCGGCAAGCTCGTGCTCGGCAGCCTGTCCCAACGCCTCCTGCTGGAGGCCGACGTGCCCGTGCTGGCCGTCAAGAAGCCCGCCCAAGCCCGCTGAACCCGGGAGCCGGCGGGCCACCGCGCACGCCACCGCCCGCCGGCTTCCCGGTACCGCCAACCCACGGACTGAATCGAACAGGAGGACCACGATGTCTCTGCGTGTCGGAGTGATCGGGGCCGGGATGATCGGCCAGGAGCACATCCGCCGGCTGACGACGGTCGTCACCGGCGCCGAGGTGGTCGCGATCGCCGACCTGGCCACCGACCGGGCCGAGCGGCTCGCCGCCGCGACCGGCGCCCGGGCGCACGCCTCCGGCACCGAGGTGATCGCCCACCCGGACGTGCACGCCGTGCTCGTCACCTCGTCGGGACCGACCCACGCCGACCACGTGCTCGCCGCCGTCGCGGCGGGCAAGCCGGTGTTCTGCGAGAAGCCGCTGGCCACCGCGGCCACCGACTGCCTGCGCATCATCCAGGCCGAGATCGCGCACGGCCGGCGGCTGGTCCAGGTCGGGTTCATGCGCCGCTACGACGACGGATACCGGCGACTGAAGCGGCTGGTCGACGCCGGAGACATCGGCGTCCCGCTCATGGTGCACTGCGCCCACCGCAACCCCACGGTGCCGGTGTCCTACACCTCCGAGATGGCCATGCTGGACACCGCGATCCACGAGGTCGACGTCCTGCGCTGGCTGCTGGCCGAGGAGATCGTCTCGGCCCAGGTGCTCACCCCCCGCCCGACCCGGCGGCGGTTCGAGCACCTCCAGGACCCGCAGATCATGCTGTTCGAGACCGCCGGCGGCGTCCGCGCCGACGTGGAGGTCTTCGTCAACTGCCAGTACGGCTACGACATCCGCTGCGAGGTCGTCGGCGAGACCGGAGCCGCCCGTCTGCCCGACCCCGCCCGTCCCGCCGTGCGCGGCGACGCACGCGACAGCACCGCCGTCGTCACCGACTGGCGGGAACGGTTCGGCGACGCCTTCGACGCCGAGATCCAGGCCTGGGTCGACGCCGCGTCCGAGGGCACCGCCACCGGCCCCGACGCCTGGGACGGCTACGCCGCGACCGCCGTCGGCGACGCCACCGTGGAGGCGCTGAAGACCCGGGAGATCGTGCCCGTCGACATGGAACCCCGCCCCGCCTTCTACACCGGAGCACAGCAGTGAAGATCGCCCTCGACCCGTACATGTTCCGCGCGCTGCCCCTCACCGACGTGGTGCGCACGGCCGCCGACCTCGGCTACTCCCACATCGAACTGTCGCCCCGGCCCGACTTCATGCCGTTCTTCCTGCATCCGCGCGCCGACGACGCGAAGGTCGCCGAACTCAAGAACGCACTGCGCGAGACCGGCGTGGAGCTTTCGTCCATCCTGCCGCTCTACAAATGGTCCAGCCCGGACGAAACCGAACGGCAGGCCGCCGTGCGTTACTGGAAACGCATGATCGAGGTCGCCGTCGAACTGGAGTGCACGCTGATGAACTCCGAGTTCAACGGTCGTCCCGAACGCGCCGCCGAGAGCGAGGCCGCGTTCTGGCGCTCGCTGGAGGAGCTGCTGCCCGTCTTCGAACGGGAGGGCATCGCCCTCAACCTCGAAGCCCACCCCGACGACTTCTGCGAGGTCAACGACCAGGCCGTGGATCTGGTCCGGGCCATCAACAAGCCGTGGGTGAACTACCTGTACTGCGCGCCGCACACCTTCCACCTGTCCGGCGACGACCCCGGAGCCGACATCGCCTCGATGCTGCGTTACGCCGGGGACAAGCTCGCCCACGTGCACATCGCCGACTCCTTCAACCACAAGGGCTCCTCGGGTCTGCGCTACATCCTCAACCCGCCCGGCACCCCGGCGCGCGTCCACCAGCACCTCGACATCGGCCAGGGCGAAGTCGACTGGGACGTCTTCTTCAGCACGCTCCGCGAGCTGAAGTTCGACGGCGTCGCCACGGTCTGCGTCTTCGCCTGGGAGGAACGCGCCCGCGAGTCCTCGTCGTTCATGCTCGAACGTGTGTCCAAGGAACTGGCGAACCAGCCCTGACGAGTCCGGCGCCTTGGCCACCCGCAAGCCAAGGCGCCGCGGTCGGTGGCGTCGCCCTCACTGGTGCAGGTGCCGTGTCCAATCCTCCGGCACCCGGTCGGCGGGCCCTGGCGCGCTCTGCTCCAGCGGACGGTGCGCGGGCGCCGCGAGCGAGGGGCCGCTCTCGTACATCACCTGCTCGCCGTAGTCCCAGAACCATTCCTCGCCCGGCTCGAAGCTTCGCGCGAACCGGTGTCCGGTAGCCGCCGCGTGCGCGCTGGCATGCCGGCTGGGCGAGGAGTCACAGCACCCGATGTGGCCGCACTGGGCGCACCGCCGAAGATGGAACCACCAGCCCGGCGGGGTCGCGGTTTCGCAGTCGGCACAGCCCGTGCCGCTGGGCGGCACCGCGGGATCGATGCCTTCCATCCGCGCCTCCTCCGTACCGCCGCCGTGGGACCCGTTCCGCCACCCGGCGCATTGGCCCCAGCCTAACGCTGTTGCGGGCCCGTTGCTCATCGTGCCCGAACGCGACTTCGCCGTCGTGTCCCTGGCCAACGCCGGCCCGGACGGCCACTCCTTCAACCAGGCGCACGCCGCCAAGATCCACAAGATCATGGACATGGTGGAGGCCGCGGGCGCGCCCCTGGTGAGCCTCAACGACGGCGCGGGCGCGCGCATCCAGGAGGGCGTGACCGCACTCGCCGGCTACGGCGGGATCTTCCAGCGCAACACCCGGGCGTCCGGCGTCATCCCGCTGCTGGACCTGGGGCGTGCCCATCGAGACCATCGCCGATCTCGTCGGGCACGCGGGCACCGCGGTGACGGAGAAGGTGTACCGGCATCAGCCCAGGTCGTTGATCACCAAGGGTGCCGAGACCATGAACGCCGTCTTCGGCGACGAGAAGTCGGTGTCGGTCCGGTGACGGTGGCTCCCCGTTTGGCTCCCGAGAGCGACCAAGATCGAAAAAAGGTCCCGGAGTGATCTCCGAGACCTTCTGAGCTGGTGGAACCGGGTGGGCGATACTGGGTTCGAACCAGTGACCTCTTCGGTGTGAACTTTGCCCACACCTGAACCCACCGACGCCCCCACCTGGCTATGACCAGCAACGACGCGCCGTTACAAGTCAAGACAAGTCACTACCTGTCATGCCCTGCGCCAGCCGAACACCCGCGAGTTCCCCTGAATGCACACCAACACCTTGATCATCTCCCAAATATCTCCCACGCCGGCCGCAGACCACCACAAGCCGGACATTCCCGCTACCAGCGGCGACGCAGAGCAGGCACCAACACCTTCGATGAAGTCACGGATACCAAGCCCCCGTGCGGGCATCGAGCCCCACCACAAGCCAACCGAACGAAACGCCGTCAGCGGGTACCAAGCCCCCGCCCGGGCGTCACAGCGAACACGGCCCAACGCTCGAACGGGTGAACCACGGTGTTGCGCGGCAGCGACCACGGCCCTGCCTGGGCAACGGGGACACCATTCTCCGGTCGCAGGGTCACCCCCTGCTCGGGATGTACGTCCGGAAGGAGCAAGAGCAAGGATCGCGGGTACGCAGCCCCCGCTTGGACGTTACCGCCTGGCGGCCACCATGCGGCGGCTAGCTGGAGATGACCGACACGACTGGTGGAAATTGCACACCCTCGTCGTTGGCATCAAGCCCCCGCACCAGCACGTCGTCAGCCGTTTCCTATGCCACGGATACGACGCCTCCGTTCAGGCGCAGCAGCGACCTCAAGACCATTTAGACAGGGCTTCCGATCGCGGGGATGAGGTTCCCGCTCGAACATCTACTGGCTTATCCCGTGTCAGGTCGCGGATACGAATCCTCCGCGCAGGCGCTACCGCGGCCAGGCAATGATATCCATGACCTTCTCGGGCAGCACCCACATGTCGCAGGTATGAATCCCCTGCGCGGGAAATCATGAGTTTTTACCACATGTCGCAGGAATGAGTCCCCTGCTCGGGAGTTGTCTCGGTAAGTCCTTCGCTGTCGCGGGATCCGGGCCCACAGGCGACTGTCCGACCTGCCGCATCTCCAGGTCGCGGATATAGAGCCTCCGCTAGAGCATCACCTCCCCGTGATCAAGATCGCGGCAAGCGCAGCCTGAGGTCCCCGCTCGGACTCACGACCGCGAACAGCATCGCGGGTATGCGGCCTCCCGTTCAGGCTTTGGCCTGTACCGGCCATCCCGTCAGGTGACCGAGTGGTGATCACAGGACATGATGCCTACCACTCGGTTGTCGCCGACATGAAGAATATGAACCAATGGTCGCGGGATATCTGGCCTCCCGCTCAGGCGTCAGCGCGGAAACCGGCTGTGTGGTGCTCGAGCATGATGTCGCAGGAACGAGGCCCCTGCTGGGGCGCTGTTCTGTCTTCGCCCCAACCCTGTCGCGGATATCAATCCTCCGCTCAAGCGTCGCCAGGTCGGCACGGTCCTGCACGGGATCGTCATCGCGGGTATGGACCACCATCAGATTGTTGTCACGGGTGGGATTCCCCCGCTCGGGCGCGATCATCGCCTCCTGGCCGTCCGCCCGCCGGGCTGTCCGCCAGGGCATCGAGAGGTCGCGGGTAGGAGCCCCCGCGCAGGCGTGATGATCTGTCCGTGAGGAGCACATACATGCCTCCGCGACGGGATGACCCGCGGATCCTGCTTCGACGGCTCGGCAGCGCGGAATGTGAGCGTCCGCCGCGGCGGCCTCCTGAAACCTCCGCGCGGCCTGGTAGGCCGACCACCTCCCCGCTCCATAGTGGCGGGTATGACGCCCCCGCCCAGGCTTCGCTGAATGCCGCCCGCAGCCTTTGTCTCCCGCGCTGCCCATGTCGATGCGTGGACGAGGGTCGGCGGGCATGAGGCCCCCGCTCGGGCGTGAAGCGGCTCCTATTGGAGGGGAGTTGCAGGTATGAGGCCCCTGCCAGGGCTGTGTGGGTTGCGATGTTCTGTTGTCAAGGATCGGGTCCCTGCCGAGGGCGGCCCCCGAGGGAAGCTGGCTGGCCGGGCTGAAAGTGGGGGTCTGGGCCGTTCAGCCGGCGGAGGTCTTGGCGGCCTCCGCGAGCCTGCGGGCGGTGGTGACGTCCTGATCGACCATCCGCGAGCAGCTCGGGCACCACACCATGATCCCGGCGACCCGTTCGTCGGCATCGAGCCTGCCGCCGCAGGCGTGGTGGACGGCCGGGCCGGTGAGCTTGGGCGCGGTGACCGTGACACCGCGGGCCTCGGCGGCGTTGCGGACGAACTGCCGCAGCAGACCGGGGCTGGCGAACTGGCGGTTCACGCGCGCCGCCCGCATCTGGGGGTCATCACCGTCCTCGGCGCGCGGCTTCCTGGAGACGTCGCGGACGCTCCATTCGTCGACCGCGACGAGCGCGGTCTCGTGGGTCAGCCACGCGGCGATCTGCCGGTAGGCCGACTTGCGGCGAGCGACGAGTTTGCGGCGCCCGTGCGCCTCCCAGGTCCACAGGTGTTTGTCCTGGTAGCGCCACTCCTCCAGGTGGCGGGCGACCTTCTCCCACACCTGGGAGTCGGCGCCCGGCACGTCGGGCGACGGGGTGGGTACGCGCCGCTCGCTGCCCTCGGGCCGGTGGTACATGGACAGGGCGAGGGCGGCGAACCGGCCCGGCGACCGCCACTGCCGCAGCGTGCCCTCCGGGTCGAGGACCTCCCGCAGCCACGGGTGCTCGGTGAACCGCTCCAGCAGCCAGGCCCGCAGCTGTTCGATGTTGCGGTCGCGGATGGACCGCAAGCTGTCGTAGTGGGCCCAGGACTTCTGCCAGTCATCGGGGACCACGATCTCCGCCCAGGTCTCGTGGACCCGCAGCCAGGACTTCAGGTCCGGATCGCCGCCCGGGGTGGTGGGGACGCCGACCACGACACCGGCGCGGATCGCTCCATCGGAAAGCTTGCGCCAGCCCAGGTGCAGGGCCGCCAGCGGCCCCTCGGTGCGGGGCTCGGGAGCGGGGACGTTGGCGACGACGGAGACGAACGCCTTCCAGGTGGCGCCGACGCGCTGACGGGTGAGCAGCAGCATGGACACGTCCGCGTCCTCGGGAATCGGCCGGTGGATGACCACGGGCAGCCGTACCAGTTGCTGATGGGTGACGCCGTTCAGCAGCCACCTGTCGCCCAGGTCGCTCACCTTCTCCAGGCGGACCAGCACCTTCGCGGCGGCGTCCAACTCCTCGGCGGTGAGCCCGATCTGCTTGGTGATCTTCGCCCGCGAGGTGCCCATGTAGTTCTTGCCCTTGAGACGGGTCTCGTCGGCCTGCTGGGCCAGAGTGAGCAGCAGGAGGCGGGCGTGCCGGGCAACGACCTCCGACCCCGAGCGCTCGGCGATCAGGGCCGCGCCCTCTTGGCGCAGCCAGTCCTCGGCGGTGTCGATGGCATAGGCGTCGGGGTTTCGGTAGGCACCGGACCCGATCCGCATTTCGATGATCCCGTCCCAGGAGCGCTTGCGGCCCCGGTGAACCGTCACGCGCTCCTCGTCACCGAGCACAGAGGCAGGAAGAATCCGCGCGACGTTGCGCCACTTGCCGGTGGGAGCCGCCAGCACCTGCGGAGACCGGTAGGGGTCTCCTCCGGCGAGCTCGCCCTCCCAGTGCAGCGTCCCGGCCTGGGCATCGAAGATCGCCGTCGCGCCGCCGGACCCGGTGACCGTGACGTCGCCGTTGTAGTCGGCGTACTCCAGGGCCTTCCGCAGGTCGGCCGTCCAGGCGACGTGCGCGCTCTCGGTACCGCGGTTGAAAATCTCAGCGGTGTACGCCAGGCCGCTGGGAGTGTCCTTGACGGTCAGGGCGGTCTTCACGTCGCCCTGACCGTCGAGGGTCACCGGCACCGGGGGGCGCTCCGGCTCGCCGCCGCCGGTGCCGGCGGCGGGACGCCGGGTCATGGACCAGGCGATGGTGACGCGGTCGCCGGAGGCGCGCTGCAGCTGGACCGCGATCGTGCCCGAGCCGTCCCAGCGGCGGAACCGCAGCCCGGCCGGGCGGCCGTCCCTGCGGTCGGACTGCACCCGCTTCACGGCGGCCTGAAAGTTGCTCAGGGCTTCGTTGTAGGAGGCCCAGAACAGGCCACCGTTGGTGAACGTGGCGTAGGTGCGCTTGATCTCCGCGCGCCGCTGCGCGTCGGCCTCTCGCAGCAACGGCTTGACCTCGGGGCTGTTGCGCAGCCGCCGCTTCAGCTCCTTCACCCGGGCGGCCGCCTCCTTGCGGTGGGCGCGCGCGGCCTTGACCGCCTCGGCGGTCTCGGTGGCGACCTTCTGGCTGCGCTTGGCCTGCCGCTCGGCGGCGGCCGCCTTCTCGGCCGCCTCGACGGCGGCGGTGGCGTCCTCCAGCCGCTTGAGCGCGGAGGCGATGTCGGGGTGGGCGGCGTAGGCGTCGGCGATGCGCTGCTCGTGGCGGTGCTCGATCTCGACGAGGGCGTTGTGGCAGTCATGCGCGCGCCGCATCTCCTCGATGACCGCGTCGGGCAGCTGCGACTTGATCACCGCGTACTGGTACACCGTCGTGCGGGTGGGGCGTGTGGTGCTGTGGGTCATGTGCGGCTCCCGCGGGGGTACGGGTGGTGACATCCATATCGTTCTTCAATTTGGCCTAACACGAGGACCATAGCACGTGTGCCACGCGAGGGGCATGTGCACGGAATCGCCCGCAAGACCGGCCTTTCAGAGGACGCAGCGGGCATCATGCCCGTAGTGAGTACGTATCGCAAGTACTCATTACAGATTGTCACCCGCCATCTGTTCTCGCAGTCATGCCACAGGGCACCGCCCCAGCCACCCCGGTTCGCCCGCTTCACCCGTCCACGATTTGGCCTAAGCTGCAACCCACTTCACCGACATGGGAGACCGCCATGGCACGGCACCTCACCCTGACCCGGCCCCGCTCCCGCGACTCCGGGGTCCAGCTCACCCTCGACTACGGCCAGCCCCGGGCGACCGCCTCCGTCTATGCGCCGACCGGACGGCGCCGCCTGTGGTGGCTCTCCTACCGCTGCCCGCACTGCCACGGGACCCACCTCGGCCGCTCCCGCCGGTTCGGCGACATCGAGGGCACCCGCCGCTCTGGCTGCGGCCGGATGATCTGGCTCGACATCGCCACGGTCGACACCAAGGGCGACACCCAGATCCGCGGCCGTCTCGGCGCCTGACGCCCGCCACTCCAGGGGCCCCTGAGCGCCCTGGCGCGCGGCCAGGCACGGACGGCACGGCGTACCCGCCCGGCAGCGAGAAAGGGGGCAACCTGAGGTTGCCCCCTTTCGGGTGCATGGCCGCGCCGCGCGCCGGCCCGGCGGGCGCCCCCCGAAGCGAGGGAGCGGGCGGCGCGCCCCGCCGCCCACCCGCCACCGTCATGCCGCGTCCGCCTCCACACCGGACGCGCTCTCGATCGCGGTCTTGATGTCGGCCGCCAGCGCGGTCAGCACGCGGGCGCGGAACCCGGTCTGGGTGGTGCGGACCTTCTTGGCCTGCATGTCCGCGTACAGGTCCCCCACCGCCCCCAGCAGCGCCCGCGCACCCTCCAGGGTGGTGGTGACGTAGGCGTTGGCCCCCGCCCCCGCCTTGCGGACCTCGGCGGCGCCGATGTCGGCCAGCAGACCGGCGTCCCGCTCACCGTCCAGCCGCCCGGCCAGGAAGTTCAGCATCCGCAGCCCGACCCGCAGCCGCAGCGTGGCGTCGCCCTCGACGACCGCCTGCGCCTCGTCCGCCGCCTCCTTCGCCTCCGGCTCGGGCGCGGTCTGGTCCGTGGCCTCCTCGGCGAGGATCGCGGTGCAGGTGCCGCAGACGGGCAGGTCGGCCCGCTCGCCCTCGGCCGGGATGGTGGCGTTGGCCTCGCAGGGGACGGTGCCGTCGGGGCGGGTGGGGTGCTTGCGCTTGCCGGTCTTGGTGGCGACGTAGGTGATGGTCATCGGTTCCTCCGTGGTAGTGCCGTTCGCTTATGTCTTTAAGTTTGGCCTACTTGAGAGACTATGTCAAGCCTCGCGACCAAGGTTCGCGACCCGACTCGACCACGCGGCACATATCGCGAGATGGCCCGCATCTTTGGCCTAGCGGATTGACTTAGACACTGAATTAGGCCAAACTTTGAGACATAGCGACGCCGAAGGGAGCCACGATGCAGCACACCACCAGCACCGCGCACTGCCACCGCTGCGCGCGTCCGCTGACCTCCGCCGCCAGCATCGCCCGCCACTACGGCTCCCACTGCCGAACCCTCATCCGTGCCGCCACCCGCTTCCTCGCCACGACCGCCTTCGCCGACAAGCCCCGGCTGGTCGCCAAGGCGGAGGAGCTGATTGAGGCGGGCGGCATCGTCCGCCTGCGCGGCCAGGTCTTCTGGACCACCGGCAGCAGCGGCGACACCTACCTCACTCACCCCAACGCCTGCACCTGCATGGCCGGACTGCGCGGCAAGCACCTATGCCACCACCGCATCGCCGCAGCGATCCTCGCCGCCACCTACACCCCCCGCAGCACCACCCCCGCACCCGTGCCCGCCCCCGCGCCCGTCCCGGCCGCTGCCACCCAGACCCCTCACGCGGCGAACCGGCACACCATGCGCCGCCCCATCCCGCTCGGGCCGCCCCCGGCCTCCGCCGGCATCGGCCTGGCCGCCGCCTGAGACCACCACACACCCCCCGGATAAAAGGAAGAAACACGATGACCAAGGTCAGCGACTCCCTGCTGGAGAAGATCAGCGCGCTGCTGCGCAAGGCCGAGGGCACCGACAACGCCGAGGAGGCCGAGGCGTACACCGCCAAGGCCACCGAGCTGATCGCCAAGTACGGCATCGACCAGGCCATGATCCCGCAGGGCGAGCCGGGCGCCAACAAGGCCAGCGACCACAAGATCACTTGTCGTCGGCCGTGGGCCATGGAGAAGGCCCAGCTGTGCGGCTGGCTCGCCCAGGCGCTGCGCTGCGAGGTCGTCCTGCTGCCCAGCGGCGGTAAGGGCTGGGTCACCGTCCACATCTTCGGCTACGACAGCGACCTGCGGCGCTCGGAGATGCTGTACAACTCCCTGGTCGTCCAGATGACCAACGCCCTGGCCGCGGCCACCGTCCCGCCGAACACCCGCAGCCCCCGCGCTTGGCGCCGATCCTTCCTCCTGGGATTCAGCACCACGGTCGTCGGGCGCGTGAAGGTCATCGAGGACCGCGCCGCGGCGCAGGCGCACCGGGACAGCGGAGGCAAGGCCGAGCTGGTGCTGGCCGACCGCGCGGCCGTGGCTCGCCGCCTGCTGGAGGACTACTACCCGCTGCCCGGCAAGAAGAAGAAGACCACCTACACCGGCTCCGGCTACCACGACGGCCGGACCGCAGGGGAACGCGCCGACATCGGCCAGCCGAAGGTCGGCGGCCGCCGACCCCGCGGAACCCTGGGCCGCTGACCCGACCCGGGGGCGCCCCGGCGCCCGCCCGCCCGGGGCGCCCCCGCACCGCCACTCCCCTTCCCCGCACGGGCCGCGACCGGCCCGCCCTGCGAAAGGAATCACCGTGAAGATCATCGCCCGCCCGCCGACCGGCACCCCCCTGCCGAGCGGCACCCACGCCGCCGTCCCGGCGCGTCTGACCGCCGACGCCGGACTCAACTTCCCGGTCGTGCTGACGGCGGCCGCATGGAACGACTGCGTCCGATGGCCGGCCGACACCCCCGGAGGGGACGAGGACGGCCGCCTGTACGACCTGGTCTGGATGACCTCCCGCGCCCTGCGCACCGCCCAGCGGCAGGGCGTGACCCCGGTGACCGTGCACCGCGTGCCCCTCGGGAACACCGAGCTCGGCCCGCAGGAGGTCACCCTGACCGCCGAAATCCGCACCAGTGACGACGACACCCCGCTGATCGTCATCGACCAACCCGCACACCCAACCCCTGATCGAAATGAGGAAGCAATGAGCGACGACAACACCCGCACAACCGCCACGATGTCCCCGCAGACCCGTGTCACCTCCCTCCGGCTGGTCGCCGAGCTCACCGTTCACATCCTCGATGACACCGGTCTCGACGAGGACGCGGCCGTGGCCATCGCGGGGACCATCGACGGCACCCGCACGCGCATCGGCTGGGACCCCACGCGCCCCGAGGCGTGGGCCGAGGTCACCGACACCACGCTCCTCGCCCTGAAGGGCCAGGAGCTGTACGGCCTCACGCTCGCCCAGGCCCGCGTGCTGCTGCGGCAGGCCGTGGAGCAAATCGACCCCGCCTACCTCGTTGACGACCAGCAGGAGCTGATTGAGATCGTGCGCAGGCACCTGCCCACCGACGACTACTGGGGCGACCAGTAACAGGCTTCAAGTCCGCAGCCCCAACCGGTACCGCCGCCAGTGCCCCGAGGAAAGACGCCGGGGCACTGGCGGCGACCGCCCGCCGTTCCGTCCGCCCCCCTTCCCCTGTTGAAGGAGACCTCCCCATGGCCACAACCGCCTCCCTCTCGCCCGCGATGCGCGCCGCTCTGATCGCCGCGGTCGGCACCGACGGCTGCTACCTGTCCTGCCGGGCCGCGACCACGCAGGCCCTCGTCCGCCGCGGCCTGGCGGTCCACGATCTCGACAACCCCTCCAGGTGGTTCCTCACCCCAGAGGGACGGACGGCCGGGGCACGGCTGTTGGACCGGGACCGGTCGCCCCTGCAGCCGGGTGACGTGGTCGTCTACCACGGCTCGATCGACTACGAGCGGGGCAACGAGTACGTGGTGCTGGAAGAGACGAAGGGCCGTTACCGGATCGCCGACCTGGAGGACCAGACCTACAGGCTCAGGCAGGTGCGACGGGAGTCGATGTCGCGGACCGGCCGCCGGGTGGACGTGGAGGAGGAGCCATCCGACTTGACAATGTCTCTGAATTAGGCCAAACTTAGAGACATAAGGACGATGGCAGCAAGGAGGAGAACCGGTGACCATCCTGACGATCACCAGCCACGGCCACTCCCCCCAGACCTACCGCTACACCCTCACCGCGCCGATCGCCGGCCCCTACGAGCTGCTGCTCCGGGAGCGCACCCGCGCGCCGGAGGCCGCCAAGATCCTCATGGCCCACGGCTACACGCGCTCGCAGGCGCTGCGCGCGATGACCACCGCCGTCCGCCACGGCATCGCGATCATCGGCATCCCCAACCCGAACTGACCCGCCGGGGCGGGGCGACCACACCCGGCCGCCCCGCCCCGGCCCGCCCACCACAGCCCGAGGGAGGACCGCATGGCCACCACCCCCCACAGCACCCCCGCCAACCGCATCCGCTGCGACTACCACCTCGGCGACTTCGCCCAGCAGAGCACCGCCTCGGCATTCGAGACCTCCCAGATCTGCCGATGCGTCGAGGTCCTGTGCACGGCCGAGGACGACGGGTTCCACCAGCACGTCTACGAGGTCGGTGGCCCGATCGCCCTCGCCGCCCGCGTCATCCACCACCTGCACGCCTGGATGGACGAGCACCTCGCCACCCATCCCCAGCAGACCGCCTACACCCTGGAACGGCCCGGCAAGGGCAGCGAGAACCACACCTCCCTGGAGTCGGCGTTCACCGCCATCGGTATCCGTGACATCCCGATCGTCAGCTGCACCGTCGACCCCAGCGAGCCCGACCCGGCCCAGATCCTGGCGCTGCCGCTCGGCGCCAGCTACAACAGCCTGACCGTCACCTGCCGCTCCTGGCCCCGCGAGGCCACGCAGACACCGAAGTTCCTCGCCGCCATCGCGCTCGACGGACCTGAGGAGAAGCGGGCCGACGCGATCGGGGAAGCCCTCGGCACCCCCGAGCACGTGACCCTGACAGCCGACCACGACATGGCCTTCCCCGAGCACTGGTGCCAGTGCACGACCCCGGCGGCCGACGCGATCCGCTTCGAGCGCTGGAGCGCCGCCGGACGCATCGCCCACGGCTACGTCTGCCCGCACATCACCTGCCGCCGCCTCGTCCAGTCCGGCTAGCCCCCGGGGGCAGCCCCCGGCCGCCGGGGGCTGCCCCAGCCCACCATCATCAGAACCACCACCCGTACACCCAGGAGTCACGATGTCCGACCCTCGCCAGACCTTCACCGCCCGCCAGGTCGCGGCGCAGCTGCTGGCCACGCTGCGGATGATGGACAACGCCACCGACGACCGCCTCCACCGCCACAGCATCCAGCACGGCGCCTGGCCCTGGGCGGACGTCGTAAAGGCATACCGGCACGCACTGGCCAAGATCCCCGGCGTGCCCCTGGCCACGGTGGAACGCATCATCGACCGGACCTGCTGCGGGGAGGACCTGGACGCGGTGCTGGCCGAGCTGGCGCCCAACACGCTGGAAGCAGCCCGCGACCAGGGCGCCAGCGAGCCGGGCACCGGGCACCTCCCCCAGACCGAGATCAGCACCCTGGATGACGACGTCAACGTGACGGTCGGCGAAGCACCGCCCCTGGGCGGCACCGCCCGCCACATGCAGATCGGCATCGACCTCCCGCTCGACACCCAGGCCGCATTCGCCTACCTCGACACCCACAGCGTCCAGCAGCTCCGCGACATGGCCGACATGTGGCTGCGCATCCACGACCACACATCCGGCCAGCCGATCGACTACGGTCAGCTCGCCACCTCCTTCGAGGCGATCGGCGACGCCATCGCACGCTGGCGCGCGGGCGACCTCACCGCAGAGCAGGCATTGGAAAGCGTCGCCGAACAGCTCGGCGCGTAGGACGACCGCTGACCTCCAGACGTCTGTGGGGCCGGGCCTTATCCAGATCTCCCCTTGCACCCCGGCCCCACAGACCCAGCTTCAACCCCCTGAGGAGACCCGTGTCGGAACTGCCCAAGTGGCCCCGGCTGCTGGTCACCGGAGACCCTGTGACCCGCGAGCAGGCCAACGAGATCATCATCCGCACCCACAGCCCGATCCTGTGGGCCAACGACCAGGAGTGGAACCAGCAGGTCGCCGCCGCCTACGGCATCCCGCTCGACCGCCACGGCCAGCCCATCTGGCGCGAGGCCAGGGACGTCTACGCCGAGTTGGGCTGCCTGGACCTGGCCTACCTGCACAACCACCAGATCATCAGCAGCTGGATCGGAGGCTGCCACGGCTGGTGCGACTGGGACGGCACCATCGGCTGCTCGAACTACAACATCGGCAAATGGCCGACCAGAGAAGAGGTCCAGGACGACCTGGACACCATCGCCGCGGCATGGCCGTTCCTGACGATGGACGTCCAGCTCGTCGACGTCGATGAGAACGAGACCGTGCGGGAGCTGCTGGCAATGTGGCGTGTCCGCGACGGCCGGGCCGTGTTCGTCGAGCCCGGCGAGCTGGTCGCCCGGCCCACCGGTCCTGATCTGCTCGGGTTCGTCCTGGCACTGGCGGTCCCTGGAGGAACCGCGTGGGAGCGCGGGGTCTCTCTGAGCCGGTTGCGCGAGGCCCTGGCACAGGTCCGCGGCCAGATGCCGGCACAGGGCCAGGACGACGCGCGGTAACGTCCCGAAATCGACCGATCTCCATCGGTCGGCTCGTCCGCTGCCCGGATGTCCGGCTTGGCGGTTACGCTGGACCCTGCGACGCATCCTCCTCTGGACTGGACCGCTAGACATGGATGCGAGAAGGCCCCCGCGCCCTGCGACGTGGGGGCCTTCCTACTGCTCGCCCGTCAGGCGAGGCCGCCCTTCTTCAGCTGCGCGGTGAACGCACTCCACTCCTCGGGGGTGAAGACCAGCGCGGGCCCTTCGGGGTCGACACTGTCGCGGACCGCCACGATGCCGGGCAAGTTCTGAGCGACCTCGACGCAGGTGTTGCTCGCGTCCCCGCTGTGGGAGCTCTTCCGCCAGGCAGCACGCGAGAGGTCGAACGACTGGGATGGACTGGACATGGACTGGACCTTTACTAGTCGGCAGCGGCGCGGATGAACGCCGCTGATTCCTGCGGATCGAGCGCCACCTCCCGGAGGCGCTCAAACGCGACATTACATCGCGTCACTTTCTGGGAGTTCTCCAAGTAGACGACTCCGTGGAAGCCCTCAACGTAGGCGACGGGCGGGTCCGCCGGCTCGGCGAAGCCCAGCACGATGAACGCACCGTCCAGGCCCATGTGCGCGCCGACGGCCGCTGGCAGAACCTGGATGGTCACGTTGGGACGACGTGCCTCGGTTAGGAGCCGGTCAATCTGGGCGCGCAGGACCTCGGGTCCGCCGATTGGCCGGGACAGGACCGCCTCGTCGAGGATGACGTGCAGGTGCGGTGGGTTCTCGATGCGGGTGATGATCGCCTGGCGGGCC